>CAIMMM010000127.1 GCA_903842575.1 uncultured Bacteroidota bacterium
ATCATTGTTCGCATCTGCTAGACTTAAATGATACGTAATGGTATAATTTGCTGCAGGGTTCAGTCCTAAAGCAATGGCGGTTTGTGGCGTGAAATCAAATGTCGCAATCCCATCATTGGATAAATCGTCACAAACAACTAAGTTGGGTGGTTGGATTGGATTAACTAAACAAAGAGCTGGATTAATATGAAGAATGAAAGAATCTGTTTTAATGCACCCCCCCGCACCTGTATTATTATTTTCAATACTTACATAAATAACTTCTCCTTCAAAGCCAATGTAATTGGTTGGATTCCCTATCGGAAAACCCAAATTCTGAGCAAAAATTAAAGAGTGATGGTATAAAATATTATATCCTGTCAACCCATTCAAAATAGTTGCATTATTATCTGTTAAATTAAACAAATTAGTACACTCCGTTAAATCTATTGGTGGGCTAACTGGTAATGGTGGCTGAAATTCAACAATTAAACAATCAGTAACAGGACATCCTGGTCCATAAGGATAGGCTATTGCGCAATAATTTCCAGGTTGCGAAACCGTTAAACATGACAATACTTCTCCAGGAATAACTCCGCCGTCCAATGTCCAAACGTGAGGAACGGTGTCGGCAAGCCCAGAACATATCTCAGCGGTTGATCCAAAACAAGGAGCCTGTCCATTAGAGACCAAATAATCATCCGGGAAAGTAAGCGGTGATGTATTAAAACTATTGGCTTGAAGAAAAACAGCCGAATCAAAACTAGAATCCATAACATTTGCAATAGCTAGTTTAATATGATAGGTCATCCCACATTGTACCGTAGCACTGGCAGCAATCACTGTTGTAAAACCATCATATTGAATGGTAGAATTTATAGCAGGTGTTGTACCAGTCCCATTATTTACATAGTAAGCACAATATTCGCAAGGTCCCGCGTTTGCGCCCCCATTGTTTAAATTATTAATCGTTATAGGAACTGTAGTTGTTGGAATTAATGCAATATTAATTGCCCCATTTGAATAAATTCCTGCGATACCCGGACCACTTAAAAAGAACCCAAAGACATCATTAAAATTAGTATTTGTCCATTCTGGATATTCTTCAGAAGCAAAAACAAAATTAAAACTTAAATTTTGACCTGTAGGCACAAAGTCAAACTCTAAAACAGCTTTGTTCATTACCGCATTCGTAGTTAATAGCGCCAAATCTGCATCTCCTTGAACTGGATTCGCGGTTACAAGTGTTGTATTACCTGCCCCATTTGGACCAATGGCTACTGATGTATTACCTGTAGCTAAAATAATCCCCGTATCTATCCCAATGTTTGTAGTTGCTCCATTAGTAAAATGGCCCACTTGGTCTCTCAAAACACTGGCATTGGCGGCCGAACCATTGAATTTAATATTGCTTACTGTAATTCCAGAGCCCAAAAGCACATTCTGAACTAGCTGTGCTGGAGTCTGAGTATTTGTTATAGTTAATTGCGAATAAGATGTAAAACTTAAAAAGGTAAAAAGCGTTATGAAATATAAGTTTTTTTTCATCTAAAATAGAATGGATTTTAAATAGTTTAAGAGTTAAAAATATCTCTTAAAAAGTTAATTAATTGTTTAATTGTCCAAATATAAGTATTCATTGAAAATAACTTTGTTAAATTTGTAAAAAAATATACTACATCGATGAAAATCACGATAAAAGAATCCCAAAATCCAACCATATTAAAATTTGAATTTCCCGATTTTATCACCCAAAACGAAAATTTTGAGTTTAAAAATATTGATGAAACCAAAAATTCTCCTTTAGCGCAACAATTATTTTACCTGCCCTTTGTAAAAACCGTCTATATTTCAGGGAATTTTATTGCTATCGAGAAATACAATATAGTAGAATGGGACGATGTGAAGGAAGCTGTTGCAGAACAAATCGAAAATTTTGTAAACAATGGTGGAATTATCATATCAGTTGACGAAAACAAAACAAAAAAACAACCCATAACCGTTTACGGTGAAACCACTCCAAATCCTGCAGCACTTAAATTTGTTGTTAGCAAAATGCTTACTAAAAACGCTGTTGAGTTTAAAAACATTGATGAAACAGCCGCTTCGCCTTTGGCTAAAGAATTATTCAAATTCCCCTTTGTAAAGGAAATTTTTATTGATGAAAATTACGTGTCTATTACAAAATACGAAGTTAATTCTTGGGACGAAATCACCATAGAATTGCGTTCTTTTATAAAACAATATATTGAAAATGGAGGAAACGTTCTTGACGAAAGCCTAATTATTACAGATGTTGGACAAGAGAAACAACAAATAAAAAACTTTGATTCGCTGGATACCACTTCCCAACAAATCATCAATATCCTCGAAGAATATGTAAAACCCGCTGTTGCTGCCGATGGTGGTAATATCCTTTTTGATTCCTATGATGAGAAAGAAAAAAGAGTAAAAGTTGTCCTTCAAGGTGCCTGCAATGGCTGCCCCTCTTCCACTTTTACCCTAAAAAGCGGCATCGAAAACATGCTAAAAGACATGCTAAATGATAAAGATATTATCGTTGAAGCTTTGAATGGATAATAAAATCGATTTAATATCAAAAAAAAAGTAATTTTAAGCGTCCAACATTGGACGCTTTTTCATTCTGAACTTGTTTCAGAATCTTTTGGAGCCATTTCCAGCTATCCGTTGCAATCCACGCCCAAAAGCGTGGGATTTCCACTGCTATCTGGGCTAAACTATCAATCATGAACGAACTACATTTAGAAACTAGTCCCTATCTTTTACAACACGCCAACAATCCTGTTCATTGGAAAGCATGGAATACCAATTCATTAGCGCAAGCAAAAACCGAAAACAAACTTATTGTCATCAGCATTGGTTATTCTGCATGTCATTGGTGTCATGTGATGGAACACGAAAGTTTTGAAAATGAAGAAGTAGCACAAACCATGAACCAATATTTCATCAACATAAAAGTAGATAGAGAAGAACGTCCCGATGTGGATGCGGTTTATATGAAAGCCGTGCAAATTATGACCGGTCGTGGTGGTTGGCCTATGAATGTAGTCGCCTTACCCAACGGCAAACCCGTTTGGGGAGGCACCTATTTTAGAAAAGAGGAATGGATCAATTCCTTAGAAAAATTGCAGGAAATCTATCAATCCAATCCGCATAAAATTTTGGAATATGCCGAGAAATTACATCAAGGCCTGCAAGCTATCAGCATTGTTAAGCATGAAAATCCTACAGCCCATTTTACTGATGAAAATTTAAACCTTTTAATCGAAAAATGGCAAAAGAGTTTCGATTGGGAATTTGGAGGAATGGAAAGGGCTCCCAAATTTATGATGCCCACCAACTACCAATTTCTGTTACGCTACGGTTATCAAACTAACAACAAACAACTGCTGGAATTTGTAAATCTAACGTTGACCAAAATGGCTTACGGCGGTCTTTTCGATACTGTTGATGGCGGATTTTCCCGTTATTCCGTAGATATGAAATGGCATGTGCCCCATTTTGAAAAAATGCTTTATGACAATGGACAACTGGTCAGTTTATACGCCGATGCCTATAAATTAACCAAAAACAAACACTATAAAGAGGCCATCGAAAAAACATTGGCTTTCGTTGAAAAAGAATGGCGAACCAAGGAAGGAAGTTTCTATTCGGCGTTGGATGCAGATAGTTTGAACGCAGAAAATCATCTCGAAGAAGGCGCTTTTTATGTTTGGACAAAACAAGAATTAGCCATGCTACTGCAAAATGATTTTGAACTTTTTAGTCAGGTTTTCAATGTCAATGCCTTTGGATTCTGGGAACATGAAAATTATGTGCTCATCCAAAATAAATCTTTAGAAGAAATTGCAACACAAAATAAAATTTCTCTTTCCGAATTGGAAAATAAAAAGAAATCCTGGGAGCAACTTTTATATCATGAAAGAGAAAACAGAAGCAAGCCAAGGTTAGATGACAAATGTTTAACTTCCTGGAATGCATTGATGTTAAAAGGATTTATTGATGCTTACAAAGCGTTGGGCAATAAACATTATTTAGAAATTGCACTTAAAAATGCTGATTTTATACTTAAAAATCTTTGGTCTTCCGAAGGGAATCTGTGGCATAATTACAAAAATGGAAAAGCGACCATCAACGGTTATCTCGAAGATTACGCCTTGGTTATAGATGCATTTATCGCATTATACGAAGTGACTTTGGAAGAACATTGGTTGCAAAATGCCAAACAATTAACGGATTATACTTTTGATTATTTCTATGATGAAAGCACTTCCTTTTTTGCCTTTACTTCCACATTGGATGAGCCTTTAATTACAACTCATTTTGAAACCGAAGACAATGTAATTCCGGCTTCTAATTCCATCATGGCACATAATTTATTCCGGTTGAGCATCTATTTTAATAATACCCATTATGAAAAAGTAACCCAACAAATGCTTCACATTATTTTACCAACTATCAATTATCCTTCCTCGTTTTCCAATTGGTTAAATGTTTTTTTAAATTTCTCGGAGCAAAATAAGGAGTTGGCAATTTGTGGTGAAGAAGCTATTGCCTTTGTTGAAAAGATAAATCAAACGTACCAACCTAATGTTATTATTTTAGGAACTCAAAAACCATCGACAGTTCCTTTTTTAGAAGATCGTTTCCCAAAAAATGGAACTCAGTTTTACTTGTGTCAAAACAAAACTTGCCAACTGCCAACAAGTGATTTCCAGCTAATTATAAAGCAGTTAATCCTTTGATTTCTGCAAAATTTTTAGTACTATTGTTATACTAATTTTAAAAAATAAATATCATGGAAATAGGCAGGTTTTTTAAGAATTTATTTGGCAAGACTAAAGACACTGTTAGTGAAGTTGCAGACAAAGCAGAAGATTTGGCGGAAGAAGCGTTAGCAAAAGTAAAAGAGGTTGCTGCGCCAATGATAGACAAAGTAGAAGAATATGTTGAAAAGGCGAAAGAAAAAGCAGAAGCGTATATTCCTCAAGCAAGTGAAACCATAGAAAATACTGTTGAGACTGTAAAAGAAAAAATTAGCGAATTTGCTCATAAAGCAGAAGAAATAACAGAAAGTGCCGTGGCAAGCGTTAAAGAAACAGTAAATGCTTTTACAAAGGATGCGTCAGAAGATGGGACAGAAAAGGTAAAAGAGAAAGTTACAAAAAAGATAACCACAAAAAAGAAACCCATAAAAGTGAAAACTGCAAAAGTGAAAACTAATCGTGTAGAGGAAGACGCTGATTAATTTTAAAAATGTAATTTTGCAACACCCTTAATCACGCTATAAAAAGCGTGATTTTTTATTCAACAACTATGACAACAAAATTGTATATTGGAACATTTAGTTCGTATTTAAATGGTTTTTGGGAACTAGTAATTGAGTATTCACCAAAGCTTATTTCGGCAATTTTAATTCTTATTGTTGGCCTTTATGCCATTCGATTTATCAATCGATTGGTGAGAAGAATTATGGTTAAAAGAGAATTAGACCCCACCTTATCCAAATTTTTGGCAGACATCCTACTTTGGGTTTTACGAGTATTACTCTTTGTGACTTTTATATCAAAATTAGGAATAGAAACTTCGTCGTTTGTTGCAATTCTTGGCGCTGCTGGTTTGGCTGTAGGCTTATCATTGCAAGGTTCGTTATCCAATTTTGCCGGAGGGATGTTGATTATTTTATTCAAACCTTTTAAAGTTGGCGATACGATTGAAGCTCAAGGCGTAATAGGAACCGTCAGCGAAATCCAAATATTTGTCACCCGATTAATCAGCGGAAACAACCAAACAATTTTTGTTCCCAACGGCGTGTTATCCAATGGAACCATCATTAATTATTCCATGCAAGGCACAAGAAAAGCCGATTTGGTTTTTTCTCTTTCTTATGATACCAATATAAAAATAGCCAAAGAAATTGTAATGAAAGTAATGCTCGAACATCCCAAAGTCTTGAAAAATCCCGCTCCCGAAGTTGCTGTAAAAACCTTGACAGATAATGCCATTCATTTAGCAATTCGACCGTGGTCAAAAAATGAAGATTTCGGCAATGTTTGTTCTGATATTTTAGAAAATTGTAAGGAAGCTTTTGATGAAGCCGGAATAAGTATTCAACCTTATATGATTGAATCCTCAAAAGGATAAAAAATTAAAAAACAATCCTGCAAAAAAGCCGGTTGGTTTTCCTTTACAACTAGAAACTCAATGTTTATTTTATTGAAGTGGTCATCATGAAATCCTTTAGATAAAAAGGTTCAAAATAAGCAACGTCTTCAAATTGGTTTTTGGTAAATTTTTCAAAACTCAACACGCTCATTTCTTTTGCAGAAGGAAAAATAACATCGGAAAGGAAATTAAAATTTCCCTTCGTTAAAGCACTCTGGCATTTCTCCTGACAATCACCAATAAAATAAATTTTTTCAGAGTTTTCAGCAAAACTATCTGTTGTGATAATTTCTGCTTTAACATCTCTTAATTTTATATAATTACTATCAAAAATAGCACTGTAAACCTCCATTCTTCTGGCATCAATCATCGGGATAATTATTCCTGACTCTACTTGCGCTTGATGTGCTAAAATGGCTAAAGTATCAATAGCAATAAGAGGGATTCCCAAAGCATAACAAAATCCTTTCGCTGCCGAAATTCCAATGCGTAATCCAGTGTAAGAACCTGGTCCTTTACTCACAGCAATGGCTTTCAAATCTTGAAAAGAAATCTCACATTCATTCAAAATTTCTTCAATAAAAACGTGTAATTTTTCGGCGTGAGAATACCCTAATTCCGCAATTTCTTTACATAAAATAGTTTCCCCGTCTTTTGCTATAGCAACAGAACAATTCCTGGTAGCGGTTTCTATATTTAAAATGTAATTCAAAGATTTATTGTTTCAATTAGGATTACTAATTACTTTTTCTCTTTTTTCTTTTTATCAGCATCCGAACTTACAACGACAATATCTCCTGAATTCAAATCTTTAGAAACCGTAGTATAGGGTCCTGTAATAACGACATCCCCTTTCTTTAATCCCGAAATCACTTCAATGTTGGTGTCGTCTTGAATGCCAGTTTTAATAACTCTTATTTTGGCTTTATTACCCACTTTTACAAAAACACATTCCAATTTTTTATCACTTTTGGCAACTACTTTTTTGTCTTTGCTTTCATCATTCACTTCAAATTTTTTGGTTGCACTCGTGTCCGATTTTACAACAACTGAACTTATTGGCACACCTATAACATGTTCTTTTCTAGTAGTAATAATATCAACAGTAGCAGTCATACCAGGTCTAAATGGCGAATAAGTATCTGGTTTTCCCGCTACTAAATCTTTGTAGGATTCTTTTAATATTCTAATTTTTACTTTGAAATTGGTCACCTGATCTGCTGAAGTAGTAGAACTCGCCGAATTGGAAATACTGGTTACAATTCCTTTAAATTCTTTCTTTAAATAGGCGTCCACTTGAATTTTTGTGCTGTCGCCAATGTTGATTTTTACAATGTCATTTTCATTGACATCTACTACAACTTCCATATTGTTTAAATTGGCAACGCGAAGAATTTCTGTCCCTGTCATTTGTTGTTGACCCAAAACGCGTTCCCCAAGCTCAACACCAAGAGAAGAAATAGTTCCGTCTGCCGGAGCATAAATCACTGTCCTTCCCAAGTTGTCTTTCGACTCTTTAACTGTAGCCGAAGCACTTTGCACATTGTAATAAGCCGATTCTTTACTTGCTTTAGCGCCTTCAAAAGTGGCGATGGCTTTATCCCAATCCGATTTTGAAATGATTCCTTTATCAAATAACGTTTTGCTTCTGTCGTAGTTGGCTTTTGCTTCTTTAAAAGTAGCATCCGCCTGACTCAATCCTGCTTTTGTTCCAGATAAATTAGAGATAGAGCGGTTCAACCCTGACGTGTATAAATCGGGATTTATTTTTACCAATAATTGTCCTTTCTTAACCACTTGCCCTTCTTTTACTGGCAATTCGATAATTTCTCCCGAAACTTCAGAAGATATTTTTACTTCTATTTCCGGCTGAATTTTTCCTGTTGCCGATACAGTTTCCACTATAGTTATTTCATCAGTAGAGGCAGTTTCCACTTCGATTCCTTTGTCTTTATTGCCAATAATTCCGGCTTTTGAAAGCGAAATTAAAACCACAATTATTACTATTACTACACCAATTATCCAGTATATTTTCTTCTTTGACATGATTTATTGTTTTTTAATGATTGGAATTCCAAAATATAATTCAACTACTTTTACTTTAAAGATATAATCATATTTTGCTCTGATTACATCGGATTGTGCGTTGGCAAATAAAGTCTGCGATTGATTGTAATCAAAGGCATTCATTAATCCAACATTGTATTTTTCTTTAGCGTAATTAAACGCTTCTTGTCTGGCTGACAAAGTTAAAAGCGCAGATTCATAGGTTTTCAAAGCACCTTTTGCATTGGTAAAAGCTGTATAGACATTTTTTTCTAAATCTGTTTCCGCTTGACTAAAGGCAATTTTTGATTTTTCCAAATTCACTTTGGAACGCTCTACATTGCTTTTTGCAGAAAACCCATTAAGGATTGGAATGTTTAATTGCAATCCGAAATTATGCCCTTTGTTATTGCTAAACTGATCAAATAAAGGAAGCGGCCCTTCAAGTATAGGATTTCCACCCGTATCTATACCCACAACTCTATCCGAATAACTGGCTCTTGTACTGAAGCTATAAAACCCTGATAAACTTGGCTGGTAAGCACCGCGCGCAATTTTAATGTCTCTTTGAGCAAGGTCTAAATTTGATTTGGCAATTTTTATTTCTATTCTTTCCTGCTTGGCTTTTTCAAATATTGATTCAGGTGTTTCCAACATGGTTGGGCTATCTTGTGACTCATAATTTTGATCTACACTATCAAAACTTTGAAAATCGTCCAACTGTAACAATTGCACCAAACTTAATTTTGATAGCAACAAACTGTTTTCGGCAGCTACTATTTTTTGATTGTCGGAAGCAATGGTCGCTTTCATGTCCAACAAATCGCCTCGGGCGACAGAACCCGAACTCACTAATTCTTCGGTGCGGGAAAGTTGCTTGGCATCATACTCCAATTGATTTTGCTGCACTTTTAGATTTTCTTTATTGAAGAGAATATCCAAAAAGGAGTTGGCAACAAACAAAGAAATGTCATCCTGCATTTTTGTCAATTGATACTGCGAGGCTAAAACCGCCATTTTCGCTCTTCGTAAACGGTTTTGATTTTGCAAACCATTATAAATATCGATGTTGGAATTCAAACTTGCAGAAGTAAATTGTGTTGTTTGATTTTCTAAAAGACCCGTGGTAATGTTTTGGTTCAAACCAATATTCCAAGAGTGAGAGGCACCGGCGTTTAAACTAGGGAGGAAATTCCCAATAGCCGCTTTTTTATCGATTGCTGCCAATTTTATATCCAATTCCGATTGTTTGACAGAAATATTGTGCTCTAAAGCATAATTTACACATTCTTCGATGGTCCATTTTTTTGTTTGTGCCTGACTGTTCAGCCCAACCAATAATAGGAATACAAAGCCAATGTGATTTCTTATTTTATTTTTCATATTAAATAGGTTATCTGCTTTTACAAAGATAAGTATTGAAAAGGATTTACTTTAAACTCTGTCGAATTAGACTGTAATTTTTTAATAATGTTACACACAATTTAAGAAAATTACAAGTATTTTTGCAGCAAAAATTTATTCTTCCTAATTTATGTATCCAAAAGTTTCAAGTATTCTAATTATTAGCATAGCTTTTATATTAAGCAGTTGTTCTACAACTCAAAAAATAAATTCACTAAAACCCATACCTTCCGATGATGCGCCAATGGTATATAAAACGGAGACTTCTTTTGTAAACATGCCTTTGGAAATTTCACTACAAGAAATTGAAAATCAATTGAACAAATCCCTGAACGGACAAATTTATGATGATTCTAATTTGGAGGATGATAAAACGGAAATGAAAATTTGGAAAACGGCTCCCATTCAACTGATAGAAAAGGACGGGAAAATTCAAACTGTTTTGTCTCTAAAAATATGGTCGAAATTTAAATACGGCACCGATTTCCTAGGATTGAATGACACCAAAGAAATTAATTTGAATGGCGTTTTTATGCTATCGAGTACTGTTAAATTATCCAATTGGAAAATGAATACCGTTTCGAAGATTGAAAGTTTTGAATGGACCGAAAGCCCGACCATTTTAGTAGCTGGAAAATATATTCCCATAACTTATATTATTAATCCAACGCTTTCTATTTTTAAATCAAAAATGGCTAAGAAAATAGATGATGCTATTGAAGCCTCCTGTGATTTCAAACCTTATGTGTTGGATGTTTTGGATAAAATGAGCATGCCTTTTTTAACCAGCGAACAATATCAAACCTGGTTTAAGCTAATCCCAATTGAAGTTTATGTTACGGATGCTGTGCTAGCTAAAACTAAAATCAGTATGGATTTGGGTTTGAAATGCAATATGCAAACGATGGTAGGATTAAAACCCAAAAACACTTTTGAAAGAGAAGCGGTTACTTTCAAACCGGTTACTAAAATCCCAAATCAATTTACTGCGAATGTTGCTGCTATTTCTACCTATGAAAGTGCTTCGAGAATACTGACAACCAATTTTCAAGGAAAGGAATTTGGATCGGGAAGCAGAAAAATAGTTGTTCAAAAAGTGGATTTATGGCAAAAAGACGGCAAAATTATCATTGCACTTGACATGACAGGAACGATTGAAGGCACTATTTATCTATCGGGGATTCCAAATTATAATACCCTCACGAAAGAAATTTATTTTGACCAAATGGATTATGTTTTAGACAGTAAAGGCATTCTAACACGAACTGCCAATTGGTTAATGCAAGGCACTATTTTAAAGAAAATACAGGAAAGTTGTCGCTATTCCATTAAAGAAAATCTGGATGAAGGCAAGAAAAGCATGCTTCCTTATTTGAATAATTATTCTCCTATGAAAGGCGTTTTCGTTAACGGAACAATGAATGATTTTGAGTTTAAAAAAGTAGAAATCACCAACAAAGCCATCATTGCTTTTATTACGACTACTGGAAAAATGAGTGTGAAGATTGATGGAATGGAGTAAGATAAATTACTTCTTCTTGTAATACATTCTGTAAATAAAAAAGCCTACGAAGCCCACAATTAAATAGGGAATTGCCATTAAGTAAACAATGCCGTCGTTTACCGCTATAGCTTTATTATTATTCCCTTCGCTTTCCAAAGCCGCTCTACACATGGCACATTGGGCGTTTGAGGCAATAGGAATCAGGCAATAGGCAATAAGCAATAATATAAGAATATTACATCTTTTGGCTTTTGGCTTTTGGCTTTTGGTCCTAATTAGCATAATAAGGAGCAATCATTAAATACACGACAACACCAGTAACCGCAACATATAACCAAAGTGGAAAAGTAATTCGAGCTAGTTTTTTATGGCGATCAAAACTTTGAGATAAAGCTCGGACATAGGTAAACAACACTAGCGGAATGATGATAATTGACAGTACAATATGTGTAATTAAAATGAAAAAATACACATATCTAATAAAGCCTTCTCCGCCAAACTTGGTAGAATCAGAACTCATGTGATATGCCACATACATGATTAAAAAAACCACCGAACAAGCAATTGCCGAAGTCATCAACAATTCATGACGTTTTCTATTCCCGTTTTTAATGGCAATTACCGCCAAAATTAAAAGGATTGCCGTTAGCCCATTTATGGAAGCATAAATTGGAGGCAGAAAAGAAAGCGGCTCCACATGAATTCCAAAATCTTTTAGTTTCACATTAAACAAAATGGCAACAACGATTGGAATTAGAATGGAAACAAATAGTATTGGTTTTTTGAATTTTGCTTCAACGTTTATGTGCTCTGAATTATTCATTTAAAAGTTTTTTAATGTCGGCTGTGATTGTTTTAATTCCTTTTTTCTCTAAACCATCGTAGTATAATGTTGGATTTCCAAAATCATCTTTTCTACAACGTATGTTTCCTTTTTTATCAATTAAGGCAAAAAGCCCGGAATGTTCAAAACCTCCATTCACTTTACTGTTTTCGCCTACATAGAGATTGAAGCCTTTATTAGCAATATCATAAATATATTTTTTATCACCGGTTAAAAAATGCCAATTAGCCGATTTTGCTCCTAGCTTTTCCGAATGTGTCTTTAAAACTTGCGGCGTGTCTTTTTCGGGATCAATGGAAATAGAAACAATTCCAAAATTTGGATTACCAAAGAATTCATTTTGAATGTCAACCATGTTTTTATTCATTATTGGACAAATTGAAGGACAAGAGCTGAAGAAAAATTCAACCACATAAACCTTCCCTTCATAATCTTTGTTGGAGATAGTTTTATTATTTTGATCGGTCAATTGAAATTTTGGAACTGGACCAACAACCATTAATCCAGTATCTGGATTTTTGTGATTGGAAACAGCATCAATTCTATCACCTTGTACTACGGTTCCGTTTTTAATTCGCTCTATTATTCTTGGGATAAAAATAATACCAAAAATCAAAATCACGAATGAAACTCCTATGTATGATTTATTTTTCATTAAAGCTTTGAAATTAAATTTGTCGGTTGGCGTTGTTTCTTTTTAAAGCTAACCGATATTCAGCTAAAATAATCTTCACATCATCGGTCATTTCATTGTACAATTCGCCAGCTAGTGAAGTATTGTATCCCTCTTTATATTCGGGTTTTCCCTGTACACTTCTCCCTTTTCTACCACGAAGATTTCGTTTCTTATCAATGATATAAACATTGGGTGTTCCCAATTTGGAATCCAGTTTTCCCAATAGTTTCATTGAATTAAAATACGCTTGAATTTCATTAGGTGGACCAAAAACAAAATGATAACCCGAAAGATCATTCAAACCGCTTAGTTCTTTTAAAACCTCTTTGGCTTGGTCTTGTGTTCCTTCTGGAGCTATAAAAACCATTTGGAAATCTTTAAATTCTCGGTTTCTATTGTATATTTTTTGATTGAGTGTGAAGTAGTTGCCTTTGTTTTTTAGCATTTCACTTCCGGCAAAACCAAGTATTGTTATTTTTTTATTTAATGTAACTTTTTCTCCATTCAATGATGCCCAATTAGTATGAACATCAGGAATTGTAGCTGTAATTGTTGGTAATGTAATAAAGCTATTCACACCCGAAGCGAAAAATAGATAAGCAACAATTGGCAAAACAAATAATACGAAGAGAACAATATTTTTTTTCATGTGATCCCAAAAAATTAATAGTACAAAAATAAAAAAACCCGTCTCGTTATCACAACAAGACGGGATTTATTTTGAATTAATATAGTGTTAAAAATTCCACTTGATCGTAGCATTTTTAAATACCTCATAAACATAATCGGCTTCTACCAAAAGGATAAATAGCAAATACAAAAGCAAGAAAATAACCGTTCCAACAACAGCCCATCTCAAACTGCTTTTTTCGCCTTCCATGTGCATAAATGCCCAAACAATGTAATATGCTTTATATAATGTTAGTGTGATGAAAACCCAATTTAATAAATTCATGCTCAAAAAATTGTTCATGTATAAAAAGTCAGGTCTAGTTATCCCTAAGTAAACTTCTACAGTTGTTACTACTGACAAAAGCGCAAATACTAACCAAATTCTTCGTGTGTTTGAAACGTGTTCGTGTGACATAATAAAAATCTTTACAAATAATTAAACTAAATAGAAGAATGTAAATACAAATACCCAAACTAAATCGACAAAGTGCCAATAAAGCCCCACTTTTTCTACCATTTGATAGCTTCTTCTTTTTTCATAGGTTCCTAAAAGAACATTGAAAAAGATAATAATATTGATAATTACCCCAGAGAAAACGTGAAAACCGTGGAATCCTGTGATAAAGAAAAAGAAATCAGCAAACAATTTACTTCCGTATTCGTTTCTTTTCAAATTAGCCCCTTCCACAACTATTTTTGCATTAGAAACCATAATATCCGATTCGACTCTTGTTAAAATTTCTCTGCGTTTGTTATGATTTAAACCAGGCTGCAATTTGGAATTGGCTTGATCTTCTTTGGTATCTCTATAAATTTTTTCGGTTTTTATCAATAATTCCGGATGTGCTTTATAACCAGCTTGTACTTCGGCAACAGAAAAGGAAGGAAGTGCTTCCCCGTCCATAAACCATCTTCCATTACTTCTTTTTAATTGCTCTCTTTCTTCAGGTAAAACAACAGCAAAATCTTCCAACTTTACTCTTTCTCCTTTATCATTGACAAATTGAATGATGCTTCCTCCTTTGGTTTCAACAGCTCCATATTCCCCTTTGATAAAATTTTTCCATTCCCAAGCTTGTGAACCAACGAATATCATACCCCCGAAAATGGTTAATAGCATATAAAACGCTACCGTTTTCTGTTTCATTTGATGTCCTGCATCAACTGCCAACACCATTGTTACAGAAGAAAAAATTAATATAAAGGTCATAAATGCCACATAATACATTGGTGCTGGAACACCATGTAAAAACGGAAAGTGCGTAAACACCTCGTCGGCAATTGGCCAATTATCAATAAATTTAAATCTTGAAAATCCATATGCCGCAAGGAATCCGGAGAATGTTAAAGCATCTGACACGATGAAAAACCACATCATCAATTTGCCATAATTTGCTCCCATTGGTTCGTTTCCTCCGCCCCAAGTTTTTTCGCCTGTATTTGTATTTGTAACTGTCGCTCCCATAAAAAGTTATTCGTTAAAAAGTTCCCAAATTTAGATTTTTTTTCTTATTTAAAGAAATATAAAAATAAAAACAAATACACCCATAAGAAATCTAGAAAGTGCCAGTACATCGCACCAAGCTCAATTCCAAGTGTTTGACTTGCATTGTATTTTTGTTTAAAATGATTATAAATTATGATTAAAAGAGAAATTAATCCTCCCAAAAGATGCACTAAGTGTACAACGGTCACCACATATAAAAAAGTTGTAGTAATATTACTTTCAGCACCTGTGAAATAATAACCGTTTTGAACGATTTGATTAAAACCTATAAACTGTAGCATTACAAATAAAATTCCAAGACCTAATGTCAATAAAAGATAATTTGATGTGGCTTTTCTGTTGTCTTTTTGAATGGCTTTTTTTGCCAAATAAAAAGTAATGCTACACAAAATAATAGTAGCCGTACTAAAGAAAAAGGCGATTGGCATATGAAAATCTTTCAACCAATCTTCTCTCGATTTACTCACTACAAAGGCACTTGTTAATCCAGCAAACATCATTGTCATACTCATCATGGCGAACCACAATAGTAATTTGTATGACCTTGCTGATCGGGCTTTATGTTCTTCGGCGGTCATTGTCATAATAATTTATCTTAAAAATTTATCTAAAATATACACTAATTGTAATAAGGAGATGTAAGAAACACTAGCCAACATCAAGATTTTTGCAGCTTTTGACGTACGCAATTGGTACAGCTTCACCGCATAATATATGATTCCAATTCCAAGCAAAAATACAATTCCTGCAGCAATTGGCGTTAAAAATAATTTTCCGGTGTATCCAAATGCTGGCAACAAAGATGCAACTAATAACCAAACCGAATATAAAATAGTTTGTAAAGCAGTTGACGTATCTTTTTTTCCTGTTGGCAGCATGAAAAAACCAGCTTTTGCATAGTCATCATATAAAAACCACCCGATGGCCCAAAAGTGAGGAAATTGCCAAAAGAACTGTATTAAAAATAACGTTCCCGCCTCAATACCAAAATTATTGGTAGCAGCAACCCAACCCAACATAAACGGAATCGCGCCTGGAAAAGCTCCAACAAAAACCGAAAGCGGCGTTACTGTTTTTAAAGGTGTATAGATGCTTGTGTATAAAAAAATAGAAATCGCGCCAAACATGGCCGATTTCGGATTGATTAAATACAATAAAACCAAACCAACAATGGTGAGTAAACTTGCAATAAACAAAGCGTGATTGGGTGACATTCTTCCCGAAGCCACTGGACGGTTTTTAGTTCGGTCCATCAAAGCATCAAGGTCTTTTTCTATCACTTGATTGAACGCATTGGAAGCGCCAACCATACAATAACCACCAACCGCCAACATTAATAAGGTTAAAACATTAAGAGAATGAAAATCAGCTACCCCAAGAAGATATCCTGCAAGGGAAGAGAAAACAACACTGATTGCTAAACCAGCTTTAGTGATTTCTTTGAAATCGATAAAAATAGATTTTATAGAAAGTGGTGTTGTAATAGTGTTCATCAATAGTTTTAACTGGCGCAAAGGTACTTTATAGAAAGTGATTTGACAAAAAAGATTTGATAAATAAACCGAAAAAAAGTGCTCTTTATATATTCTTAATAATCAAAATACCAATTAAATACATCACAACGCAATCCAATAGAGAACCAAGTAGTGCTTTCTTTAAGAGTAGTCAAGGTTTCGGTGGTAGGATTAAAATTTCTATAAATGATACTACCAATCAATTTCATGTTGGTGGCTGGGTTTACTAAATAACCCGCTTGTAAATCAGCGATGAAAATTGAGGTTTTATTTCCCTGCCCCACTTTAACACCCGTGTCAAAAGGGCGGTCTAAATCATAATCTTTATAGATGTTTCCACCATAGTTGAAACTATCTTGCGTGGTATCAAAGTCCAAACCGCGTTCTCCAAAAGTAAATTTAGCATCCGCAAAATACCTGCCGTTATGATAACGTGCAATGGCAACAAATTCTCTGAAATTCCCACCCCATTGATGTCCTAAACTTTGGTTGTTGTGTCCGTAATTGGTCA
Source organism: uncultured Bacteroidota bacterium (assembly GCA_903842575.1). GTDB lineage: Bacteria > Bacteroidota > Bacteroidia > Flavobacteriales > Flavobacteriaceae > Flavobacterium. Next base: position 16,844 of record CAIMMM010000127.1, read on the forward strand.
AAGGATCGCTATGAGAATACACATAAGGACGCACATGATTGTACTCTCCTTGCAATAATAAATTTTTGATACCAAAAGCATTGTAATATTTGGCCCCAAGTTGATAACCATATTTATTTTTCCAGCTGTTATCTCCTGATTTAATATCACTAAGCGAAAACTCGTCTAATAGAAACTGCCCGTAAAAATTAAGTTGGTTGTTCCATTTTATTTTAGAAGTCAATCCCAGCATGGCATTTCCGGTTCGGGCAGAAGAAGAAAATTCTACTGTTCGGTAAAAAATAATCGGATTAATAAAACTCATGTCAAAACCACGATTGTTTTTATTACTCCAAATAACCGATTCAAAGAAACCTAAATTCCATTTTTTGGTGACATTTAAACTCAGGTAATGACTGGCAGCAAACTTGGTGGCATAGGTTCTGTCGACTGTAACTTCAGGGCGAACGTCTTTGAGCCAAGTATAGATATTGGTGTATTTTATTTTCCAAAAACTCGTATTCATTTTAAAATACGGATACGGACTTGCGCCATCACTCAACAACAAAGAGCGATATCCATCGCCAATAAAATTTCGCCCATAACCCAAATTCAAATTGATGAATTTACTTGGTGTAAAAGCCAAATTGGCATCGGCAGAAGGGAAATCAAAAGCATCGGCTTTGAACTCTTTGGCAATTCCAATTCCAGGAATAATGGCAGGATTTCCACCATCTGGTTTTATGGAAACCGCATAACTATTAAAATAATCGGCAAAACGGCCTTGACTTTCATAAATAGTCGTAGTGAAATTTAATTGACTGCCAATACCTCCATTTATTTGAATTCCACGCGTGTTGATGTAAGTATATTTGGAAACACTTGGATCACTTTTTCCAAACTGTAAATCCACAATTGGATTCAAGGTAAACCAATAGCCATCGCCTTGTATTTCCACAAGGCTTTCGTTCCATAATTTTCTTCCCCACCAACCTTCTCTGTTTTTGAGCAATTTTTGGTTGGATTCTTTCAGGTTGTAATATTTATTAACTTCGGCATAGGTATACGGTTTTGACGCCGTGTGATTATTAGCACCCACTTGATTCATCTCATCATCAAATTGAGAATACAAACTATGCGAAAAAGGAATGTTTAAATGACTTTCAAACTGCGGGTTTTCAAATTTTTTATAAGCAATGCTGTCAAATTCCGTGAGTCCTTTGGTTTTTAAAGTCGCTTCTTTTTCGGCTAAAGCTTCGGCTTCTTTTTGCGCTTGGATTTCGGCAGCACTGAGTAATGGAATGGCAATTTTTATCGTGTATTTGGCATAGGTTGGTTTTCCATTATAAGTTGGCGGACTTATTTTTGGCAGCTTTGCAAAAACTCTTTTGCTTTCGTCAACTAGTGACGATTCAATGGCGTCAACATATTGCACTTTGAATGTTCCCGTGTCATCCACTTCAAAAAGAACGATGACACTTCCTTTATAATTGCTTTGTTTTAAATTTTCGGGAACTTTGAAATTGTTGAATACAAAATCCTGAACCTCTCTATAAAAACAATTTTCTAAGGCTGCGGATTGCAAACTTTCGCAACTCGAAAACACTGGAAAACGTTCTATGCCATTAGCTGAAGATTGCGCTTGAGCAAAAAGGGAACTTAAAATAAAAAATAAAATTGCAATTTTTTTCATGTTGTTTTATATTCTGGGTATAAAAATAAAAAAATCCCATCGAAATGGGACTTTTATTTTGAGGTATTTGTCTTTAGTTTTTGTTTTTGTTGCAATGCTTATAACAAAGCAACACAATTACAGCAATAGTTGCTCCTGTTGCGTTGGCTAAAACATCCATAACGTCTGCTTTTCTTGTGGCAGTAAATACTCCTTGAAGGATCTCAATCAAAATTCCATAAGAAACGGAAATAAAGAGAACTTTATACACTGTCTTAATTACTCTTCCTTTTTGGGTCCTCCAAAAATAGCTTGACCACAACAACGTAAATCCAAAATGAAAGGCAGAATGAACGTATTTATCAACTCCAGAAACCCCAAAACTTGGCAAATTAGGCAACCTATTTAAATCGGCAAGACATAAAAAGGCAATCGAAAGTGTCCAAAAAATTGCTAATCCAAGGATAAATTTATTAGCCCCCGATAAGGTCTTTGTAAGCATCACTTGAAAGTAATTGGTCTATTTCGGAAGCATCTGAAATTTTTACTTTTATCATCCATCCTTTTCCATAAGGGTCCGAATTTACATCTTCGGGATTGCTTTCAAGGGCGTCATTAAAATCGGTGATTTCGCCAGATAATGGTAAGAATAAATCCGACACTGTTTTCACCGCTTCAACTGTTCCAAAAACTTCATCTTTATCGAGTGTTTGGTCTAAAGTTTCCACTTCAACATATACAATATCGCCTAATTCTTTTTGTGCAAAATCAGTAATTCCTACTGTTGCTACATCTCCTTCAATAAGAACCCATTCGTGGTCTTTTGTGTATTTTAAATTTGCTGGTATGTTCATGATTTTTGTTTTGACAAATGTATTGTTTCCTTGTAAAATTTTAAATTTTTATGACAACTATTTTAGTTAATTTCCAAAGTTATATCTAAGAGTAAATCCGGCTCTAATATTTGTTAAAGGGAAGGAAGTAGAAACAACTGGTTTTGAAAAAGAATGATCATAGTAGAAAATTGCAGTTAGGTTTTTACTAAAGGAATAATCGGCTGTTAATTTTGCAGACCAAATATTTTGTCCTCCTCCTAATTGGTTATTGTTATAATCTAAATATCTAACAATAGTTTTGTTATTTCTAAAAGAGAAATCAACTTTAATATTGATGTCGCTTTTAATAATTCCTGTTGGATTATCGGCCAATTGCGAAGACAAGATAACGTCTTTGAATCGATACCCTAACCCAACAATATACTCCAATCCTTGTACTTCGGTTAATAAATTATTATCAAAACTCATGGACAAACTTCTGTCTTTTTTCATTTCGGCTAAGACTTTTAATGAGTTTTTCATTTCAAAATCAACTCTAATTAACGGATTAAATTGTTCCACCAAATTGACATTGGCGATAGTATTTCTATTGTAGAAATTTCCAAATCCACTGTTATCCTGTCCGCCAGGATTTTGATCATAATCAAAGTTGGAACGGAACGAATTAATCGTATAAGAAGCTCTATAACTATGTTGAAGGGAAAACCGCTTAAACGTTTCTTTAAAGAATTTATAACGCATCAAACCACTATATTTAATAGTCCAGTTTGGAATTGGAAAACTTCTAAAGGCACTTAACGAAACTCCGGATGGAGAACTTCCTGAATAGGCCGCCAAGAAAGAAGGAATTAAAACGGCTTGATTGTTTTTTCCAAAACCAATTGGATATCCTTCATTAGCTGCATAAAAAGAATAATTAGGCGCTGTTACAACTGGGATTGGGTTTAATGCATCGCCATATCTTGGGATGTTTCCACCATAGAATTGAGTGGCCAATCTATCGGCAATAATCAATCTATTTTCTCTAAAATTATCAAAAGCAGACGATCCATTCTCATCGCTTTTACTAAACGCTGTTGAAATTAATACTGTTGAAATAGAGAAATTTCCAAAACTGTAGGGTGAACGAGAATTATAATCCCCGTTTGCACTTACATCAAATTGTTCCGAATAATTATTTGCATAGGTTCTATCCGCACTTAAATCTATTTTAAAATCAGGGAACAAATCCACATTGGCTGTCATGTTCAATGTCTTGGTCGTTACTTGTGTGAAGTTTTGATTAAAATCGGGATAAGTCGTTAACCATCCTCTTTTTGCTGCTTCATATCGCACATCGTCTTGACTACCAAAAATAAACCCTAGTGTTGGTTTTGAAGAACCAAAAAATCCTAATCCAGGTAAATACCCAGGTAAAACTGTTCCTTCTGTACGCGAATAATTAATTTGAATATTTTTAACGCTTGTTAAAACTCCTTTTAACCCTTCCATAAACACATTGGTTGATGCGAGAGGAACTTGTTTTGTCGCTACAATTTTTTCGCCAGGTTTTGGTTTTGTTGGTGCTTTTGCGATGGGTGCTTTTGGTTTTTTACCCAAACCTACATATTTATAAAACGTATCCATATTGAATGTGGTATTCAATCTATGGGAAGCCGCGTTTTGAATAGTATTCCCCAGATTGTAGGTATTCCCATCGCTTGCTTCAATGGTTGATAAAGATAACGAAGCGCGTTGCCAATTGTAATCACCTGTATAAGAATAAGTAGATTTCACAAATCCAAAAACCGGAATTTTATTAATTGGAAGATCATAATTCAAAACCAATTGTTGCATGTGTTGGTTGGATTCTCCAATATTCCAATAATCCGTAAACAAAGTATAGCTGTTATCTGGTTGATTGTTTTGATCCAAATAATTACGAACTATATTATGAGTAGAGGCAGTATAATTCAATCGTAAAGACTTAGTTAAAGCATAATTAAATCCATATTGATAATTGAACATATAATTCCTTCTATATAGAGGATCTAATTCAATGCCAGCTACATCAACCTGTCTAAACTGTTGTTTGTTGTATTGTCGAATAATATTAGTACTAAAAGAAATACTGGTAGGCAAATAATTGAAATTAAAATCACTTAACAATTTCCAATACTCACTTTTCTTAAATATTTTTGTTTTTTTGAAAGGCTCAACAGGCTTAGCCTTAAAGGCAAAGGTGTAATCAACCCCTGTATTTACTTGCTCGTCATTGAAATTTTCAATTTCGTAATTGTGTTTTTCAATTTGATTATATGAATAGGAAAGCGTTAGATTCTCAGGGTCATAAAAATGTTGCTTTTGTTCCGGACTTCTTTCTTTTTTGACACCAATAAAATTGATGCTTTTTCTTTTGGTAAAGTCAATCGCTCTGTTGGTAATATTAGCTCTTTCGGATGGACTTGTTGTATTACTTAATAGTTGATCTAACCTAATATCTTGATTAAAAGGATCGTATTCCGGAGTAATTGTTTCCTCTCCAATGCTGTAATTAAAAGGCAAATTAATTCCCCATTTTTTTGGCAATAACTTCCCAATACTTAGGTTGGTCACAACATTGTACTGCAAAACATCTTCTCTGCTTCTTTCGTTTGGCCCTTCTTCTAAAGCACCAAAGCCGGAAGTGCTTTTTCTTCCTGTAGCCGAAATGGTGGCTAAATCAGCTAAATTGGTATCAATGTTTAATACCGCGGCCATACCTCCACTGTTGTCCATATCAGACATGCGCAATTCATTGAACCAAACCTCCCCTTGTATGGGTTCGCTGGTTGAATTTGTGTTTGGGTTTTTTATACCTACCATTAGGTTTCGAACCAAGCCAAAATTTGGATTCCCTTTTATTCCCAGTCTTAATTTCTCATCTCCATCTCTAAGTTCAGGGGAAGCACTAGGGATAGTAATATCATCATCCGGATAATAAATTCCTTCACCAGGTAATATTGTTTGATCAATACTGAAAGATCTAACTTTCATAGCCGTTAAATTTGCCATAGCCAAATTAATTTCATTGGCTTCTGGCCAAATATTAGCTGGAAGGGTTTCGCCTTCCGCGGTAACTTTTAACGGAATTTCTACTTCATAATAGTTGTTGGTGAAATCATTCCCAAAACGAATGAACGCCACCATTTGATTATCTAATAAAGGGGTTGGATCCGTTGGTGATGGTAATGCTTCCGCATGTAAAAACATTCTCAACTTGTTGAATTGACGCATATCCACTTGCACATTTTTGAAAACAGCACGGGAATCATTAGGTTGCAAACCTCCACCTGAAGCTCTAAGCGCTAAAGATTGTTCGTTTTGATTTATCACCGTTTGACCATCGGTAGTTTGTTCCCGAACAACACCTGGAGGTGTTACATAAGGAATGGGAACTCTTGTTGCGTTTTCTTGAATGTTTACGGCTAATACATCAAAGGTGGTATTGTCATCATTTACATTCGTATCTGTTGGATCAAGTGTATTAGTGTATCTTCTCCATTCCCCTCTTATCAGTTCTAAAGCTCCAAAACGAGTAGTGATTTTATCGCTAAAACCAGACATGAACATTCTCATAAAACGAATAGAACGAAAATCAGTAATATTTCCAATCGTGTTTTCGGGTTGTGACACTGGAATTTTAAACTGAATCCAACGCGAAGAAATTGTTGAGGCATTTGGCATTTCAAGGTTATCCGTAACTTTTACATCCGTAATATAATTTGAGCCAACCGTCATCCCAGGTTTCATATCAATGTGGTATTCATAATAGGCATTGATTTCATTCATGGTATTATCACGGTTGATGTCTTCTACATCAGGAATAGTAGTAGAACCCCTATTGGAGTCAGAAACGTCAATGGGTGAATTTCCTTGAAGCCCATTGTAATTTTTATATCTATTAAATACATCTCCCGTGGCATTTAAGAAATATTGATAATTGTCGGCAGCTGGATCGGGTTGATTTGCATAGGCCGGGAATTTAACCGCCTCGGCTGCATCATTTAATCCATCAAAACCAACATCTTGAGCTGTTCTATTAGCCCCATTGGTGTCAAAAGCATAAATCAATGATTGTGATGATGGCACTCTTCCCCAATCGGTGGGAACTGTATTTTGTGTTGAATTGGCTTCCGGCAATCCGTTTTCATATTGTTTATGAGAGTCTTTTAATATATCTTCCGATATTTCTCCTAAATTGAAATAAATTTTTCCAATGTTTGATGGATCAGTAACTCCTGGTGAATTCAATGGATAATATGGGTCCAAAACCCAAAACTGAATATATTCTACATTGCTTTGTTCAAAATTTGTAGAATTTATAGGTCGCATAATCCCCCCAAAGTTGGCTTCTGGACTGGATAATATATTTGTGTTTACCGCAAATGGACTAAAGTTATAAGGTCCTCGTTCTTTTGGATAATACGATAAATCCAATGTGTTTATCACTGTGGATTGCCCTATAGAAAAATCCAAATTAGGGAATAATTCTCTGCTAAAAATTCTACGAGTACTGTTTAAAGAAATTCCATCTTGACCAACATCTCCTGGTGTTGAAACATAAATAGATGGATCAATACTATACCAGTTTAGCTTGGCTCTTTTATAACCTGAACCTATATCTATAATGCTTTGACCAAAATCATAATCAATTGGTGTTACTATAGTTTCTGGCACTCTTGGCACACTGGACAAACTCCAAGACGATGCAGAACGCATATCAATGTTTGTTTGTGAACCTTCAAAATCATCAATATAAATAGTTGCTTCTCCGTTAAACTGGTCGGCTTTTGGCGAATCTGGTTTTAAATAGGCAATTTCACCTCGTAATGAAAAATTGGAAACTACATCCGTATCTACATTGGGCAACTTATTTACCAATCTTGTAAAGAAAGGAACTTCCGTAGAGAAATTCGTATTTAGACCATAAATTGTATTATTTACAGATTCTTGACCGTAGTTTGATTTTTGAGTAAAAGGACGCTCTGTCATTTTCAACAAGGTGGCGCCTACTAAAAATTTATCGGAAAATTTGTGTTCCACATTTACACCCATGAATCTTCTGGTTTGTTGACCAAAAGTAGCATTGTTTTCTACTGAAACTTGAATAGGAGTATTGGATGCTGAAAGCGAAGGGTCTAAAATTTGAACTCTTCCTGCTTGATAATTTACGCTGTAATCAATGCCTTCTACCAAAACTCTTCCACCAGCGGTCACCACAACCGAACCTCTAGGAACGTTATAGGCGCCAATTGGAATTCCGTCCCCACCACTCGATTTAAATCGCCCTCTTAATTGAAATTTATTTTTATCAGCGTCTTGAAGCGCACCCGCTTGTGTGCTGGTGTACATACTTCTGAAAACATATTTCTTTTGATTTTCATTATAATCCGCTATGTTATTTGGATCACCATAATAGTTTTCTGTTGTTGCTGCGGTTTTCAATTTAGTAAACAAATGATTCCCAAAAGGCTCTACGGTAGTAAATATTAGTCTTCCATTTTGCTGATCAACTGTTAACCCCGGTAAGAAGTCGAAAAAACCATCACCTCCAGCTTGTGGATCATTATTATAATTTAATTTATCGACATTGAAGACTTTTAACAAAGGCGTTTCAGCTACACCTACAGGTAAAGGTGTTGTTCCAACTTGTGAAATATAATTTAATGGAGATGGATCGGTATATAAGATATTAAATCTAAAATCTTCTTGTTGTAATTGATACCCGCCTTGAATTTGATAGATGTTTTTCATCATCAAGTTCCAAACTGGTTTGTTCACATTAGTCAAACTACTTTTCAACATTTTTAATATCAAACTTTGTGTCTGAATGGTCTCTGTTGAAGTTCCCGGATCGCCAACAACTGTTGCGTCAACACCATCGGTACCAAATTCTCCTACTTGATAAACAGCATCTCCAATAGTATATTGATAGGCAACTGCCAAAACTTCATCATTTGCCAATCGTTGTTGCAAGGAAATATAACCCAATTGCGGGTTGAAAGTAAATTCGGTAGCGCTTAATTTTCTGGAATTTTCTAGTTTAGAATAATCTGTTCCTTCGCTAACGGCATTTATATTATTAAAACCAGCACTTGTAGAAACAATTTCTCGTATATTACTATTTAACAATCCGCCACCCAAAGAAATCAAAGCTGGGTCGTATTTGTTGTTTTTATTATCTGTTGGATTATCTATTGGAGTTGTTAAGAAAAACCCTAATGGAATTTCAGCAGAATTTACAGCAACAACCTGATTATCATTTAAACCTGTTAATTGCGCTTCTCCTAAATCTTGTAATGCTACTATATTTCTCAAGTTATTATTGGTAGTACTAACACGATTTTGTTTGTTGGTAATCCAAACTTCAATCCTTGTAATTTGAACTCTACTATCAATAAAAGGATAATTTCTTAGTGTTTGATCGTATCTGTTTCTAAAATATTGTGAAAGGAAAAAGTGGCGATCGTTGTCATAATCTAAAGCAAAAAGCTCGAAATCCTGAATAGTTCCTCCACCTTGTGCTGTTACTGATTTGGTTTGCGACTTTTGTTCAGAGAAAACTCCTGTAACCGTAGTTTTTCCAAATTGCAATTGAGCTTTTACACCAAATAAACTTTGTGCACCACGAATCAAAGAATTGGTTAAGGGCATACTAACATTCCCTACTTCTATTTTTTGGATAATATCGTCTTCGGTAGGTGCGTATTCTAATTTGATTAAATTCTGAAAGGCGAAAGTAGATTCTGTATCATAATTGGCATTAACACTCAATCTTGTTCCCACTTTTCCCATCAAACTCATGCTGATTCTTTGATTAAAATCAAAGGTGGTAGAAGCTCTATTTCTTGGCGAAAACGTAGGATTGTCTTGCTTGGTATAGCGCACGCCCAAATCCATTTCAACAGATCCAGTTGGTTTTACATCTATAGTATTGGAACCAAAAATAGTTTCAAAAAAACTCGAGTTTACATAATAACGTGGTAATAAATCTTTTTTAGCTTCTTCGCTTCCTGGTTTCTTCCCATCAATAGCATCAGATTTTTTCTTGAAATATTCCCGCATTGCTTCTCTTAACACCAACTCCTCATATTCTTTTGGCGTTAAAATAATTGGATAATTAATATTAAATCCTTCAAAAGTACTTGTATAAATATATCTATTGGTAACTGCATCATAGGTGTATGCATTTACAATACTGTTGGGGTCATTTATTGCTATTTTCCCTTTTGAATACCCTATGGTGTCTTTTACTGGTTCGACTTGAGCCATTGACTTCAATCCACTAGTGAAAATTAGCAGAAAACTGCACATTTTTAAATAGTAATTAAAGTTGTTATAGTATATTGTTTTCAAGAATTATAAATTTTTTAAAGCTTGTTTGATAATTGTCTCAACGCTTGCCGTTTGGTCTTCTTTTACTATTTTGTCCACTACTTTTTCGGATGATTTTCTAACAAAACCCAAAACCTCTAAAGCAGATAACGCTTCATCACGATTTGTATTGTTTTGAAACATAGAAACTTCATCTAAATCGTATAATTTTAACACTTTATCCTTCAAATCCAGTATGGCACGTTGGGCCGTTTTACTTCCAATTCCTTTAATGGATTGAATGGTTCCAACATCGGCCGGAGCCAATGCTTGTATAATTTGTTTGGGTTCCAATGAGGACAGCATTGTTCTTGCAATACTAGCACCAATTCCAGAAACAGAAAGCAGCATTTTAAATATTTCTCTTTCCGATTTTTCAACAAATCCAAATAGCGTATGCGAGTCTTCTTTAATTTGAAGATGCGTGAAAAGTTTAACAAAGTCGGTATTGGGAAGTAACGAATAAGTATGTAAAGAAATATTAATGTGATAACCAACACCATTACAGTCTATAACGACTTCTGTCGGTGTTTTTTCTGCTAATTTTCCTTGAATATATGCTATCATTCCAATCCAAATGTATCTCCAAATATAGCAAATTTCTTCAAACAAGTGAATCTCTTTGCAATATCTGCTACAATAATACGAAAACTATTTTGTAGTCATTTTATTTCGCTTCTCTTTTTCTTGTGCATCAACAACGGCGACTGCCACCATATTTACCATTTCTTCTACACTTGCTCCCAATTGAAAAATGTGAACTGGTTTTTGCATCCCCAACATTATGGGTCCTATTGAGTCCACTTTATATAATTCTTTTAGTAATTTATAGGTAATATTTGCCGATTCTAAATTTGGAAATATCAAGGTATTCACTTTTTTATTGGCCAATTTGGAGAAAGGAAATTTATGTTTCAACATCTCTGAATTAAGGGCAAAATCGGCTTGTATCTCACCATCAACAATCAAATCGGGATAATAATTGTGAAGATAGGCCACGGCTTCTCTTACTTTTGAAGCGCTTTCATGCGTTGAAGAGCCAAAATTGGAAAAAGAAACCATAGCAATTACAGGTTCCATTCCAAACATTCTAACAGTTTTAGCGGTCATTAAAGCAATTTTTGCCAATTCATCAGCCGTTGGATCTGGGTTTATGGCCGTATCGGATAAAAACATAGGGCCCCGATTGGTCATCATCATATTGGTTGTGGCAATTAAAGAAATCCCTGGGGCTTTGCCAATTAATTGTATCAAAGGTTTTGCTGCCGAAGGATAACTTCTAGAATAGCCTGAAACCATAGCATCTGCATCACCAACATTAACCATCATAGCCGCAAAATAATTGCGCTCTCGCATCCATTTTTGGGCATCGAGAAGCGAAATACCTCGACGCTGTCTCGATTTCCAATACATTTCGCCATATTGTAACCTTCTTTCGTTTTCTTTTTTTGTTTTGGGATCGAAAATTGGAATATCGGCATCAAAACCAAGTTCTTCTTTTAGCTCTAAAATAAGTTCTTTGTTTCCTAATAAAATTGGATGCGCAATTCCTTCTTCATAAGCAATTTGGGCCGCCTTTAAAACATCAAGATGGTCGGCTTCAGCAAAAACAACTCTTTTCGGATCTGTTTTTGCTCTGTTGGTTAATAATCTAACCATTTTATTATCGGAGCCTAAACGTTCTAGGAGTTCTTCTTCATATTTCTGCCAATCGTGAATTGGATTCAACGCCACTCCCGATTCCATTGCGGCTTTGGCAACTGCTGGCGCTACCATGGTAATTAATCTTGGATCAAATGGTTTTGGAATAATATATTCTCTCCCAAAATTCAATCTTGTTTCTCCGTAAGCAATATTTACTTGTTCCGGAACATGCTCTTTTGCTAAAGCTGCCAAAGCACGAACTGCAGCCATCTTCATCGCTTCATTGATTTTTGTAGCGCGAACATCCAAAGCCCCTCGGAAAATATAAGGAAATCCCAAAACATTATTCACTTGATTGGGATGGTCGGATCGACCTGTTGCCATAATAATATCTTTTCTAGTAGCAATGGCTAAATTATAATCAATTTCGGGATCCGGATTTGCCATGGCAAAAACGATTGGATTTTTTGCCATACCCAATAACATTTTTGCTGTCATGATATTGGCAGTTGATAATCCCAAAAAAACATCGGCATTAATCAAAGCTTCTTCGAGAGAAATTGATTTGATATTTTTGGCATATTTTAATTGCAAATCCGATAGTGCAGGATTGTCTTTTGTCAAGAGGCCTTTGCTATTAAACATGTAAATGTTTTCAATTTTAACGCCCAACAACACGTATAAATTTGCACATGCTAATGCAGCTGAGCCCGCACCAGAAACTACCACTTTTATGTTTTCGGGCTTTTTCTTTGCCAGTTCCAAGGCATTTAGTAAAGCTGCTGAGGAAATAATAGCGGTTCCGTGCTGGTCGTCATGCATCACAGGAATATTCAATTCTTCCACCAAGCGTCTTTCGATTTCGAAAGATTCGGGTGCTTTAATATCTTCTAGATTAATCCCTCCAAAAGTGGGTGCAATATTTTTTACGGTGGCAATAAATTCTTCGATGTCTTTGGTTCCAATTTCAATATCGAACACATCTATATCGGCAAAAATTTTAAAGAGCAATGCCTTGCCTTCCATTACGGGTTTTGAGGCTTCTGGACCGATGTCACCAAGTCCTAAAACTGCAGTACCATTTGTAATCACAGCTACCAAATTCCCTTTGGCGGTATATTTATAAACTTTATTAATGTCTTTGGCAATCTCCAAACAAGGCTCAGCAACACCTGGCGAATAGGCTAAGGATAAATCCCGCTGTGTCGCATATTTTTTGGTAGGGACAACTTGTATTTTTCCGGGAGTTGGTTTGGCATGATATAAAAGTGCTTCTCTGCGTTTACTATATTTGTTCATTGCTTTTTTAATTTGATATACAAAGGTAGGAGTCTGAAGGTAATATGGAAATTTTTGAGTGCTTCTTTTAAAAGAAAAATCATTTCAAAATTTAATATTTTTTTTCAATCCTTCCAATTTCACAAAGTATTCCGAGATCATGTTAAATAAAAAAGCGTCACAAAGTAGAGATATATTGGACGAGTTTTTTTGTGATGGGTTTAGTGAAAATTAAATTTAAAATTATTTTACCACAAACTCGATTGAATAAAGGTTAGTAAAGTACTGCGAGAAATAGGCATCGCATTGATTTTAAAACACTGATCAACAGCAACAGCTATTCTTATTCTTGAAAACTGAGGGAACTCATCTGCTATGGCACCTATGATAAACTTGCGCTCAAAAGGCTTAGGAATGTTGGCAAATTGATCGCCGTATATTATTCTTATTTGATTATCTATATTATTCCAATTCATCCTTTGTCTTGTAAAGTTTGTTACTTCCCTTTTTAAGAATTACCTCTCCAGAGGCACTTGTATCTCGTGTATTTATAATCTTAACTCTTTGTTTTATCTTTTTCAGGAGAGTTGTGGAGTGGCTCGGGATACTTTTTGTTTAATCGATCAATCCATACCGTGAAAGCTTCACGAGCGAATTGAAGTATAATAATTAAAAACCACAGAATAAATAAGCAGCCAATAATGAAACAAATGGTTAGTAATACGTGAAATAATTGGTTTAATTTTTCCATTTGATATCTTTTCTAATTTAATCTACTCAGTCTTATTCTCTTGGGGGAAAGAGAGGTTCTAAAGATTGAGCTAATTTGACATAGTAAAGCTAGACCCCTTTTTTATAACCCACAATACCTAGAAATAGTGATTTTTTTACTCACTAGATATAGTGACAAAATGTTTACTCTTTTATAAATAAAAATAAACAAAAATATTTGCCGGGGAGCATTTCTCAATAAAATTATAGCGTTTAGGCATCAAGAGAAAACTTGAAAAATAAAAAAAATTATCGTTTTGGGATGATTTCAGATTAAGAATTTCAAAAATTCAATATTCCTTTTCAATCCTTCCAACTTGGTTCTTTTCACTGCAGAATTTTTAAACACTTTTTGAAAAACATCGGTAGAAATTTCTTCCCAGTCTTTTTTAGCATAGGACAATAATTCGGGGTTTGGATTAAATAAAGGTTCGTTGTGTGCCTTTGAAAATTTATTCCAGGGACAAACATCTTGGCATACATCGCAACCAAACATCCAATCGTCCATTTTACTTTTCATCTCTGTTGGAATATTATCTTTGAGTTCAATAGTGAAATAGGAAATACATTTACTTCCGTCTACCACATAAGGCGCAACAATAGCCTCGGTTGGACATGCGTCAATACAAGCTGTACAGGTGCCGCAATGGTCGGTAACGGCATGGTCATACTCCAATTCTAAATCAACTATTAATTCGGCTATGAAATAAAAAGAACCCACTTGTTGGGTCAATAAATTACTGTTTTTTCCAATCCAGCCCAAGCCGCTTTTGGCAGCCCAAGCTTTGTCTAAAATGGGGGCAGAATCTACAAAAGCACGTCCGGAAACATCACCGATTTGGGATTGAATAGAGTCCAATAATTCTTTTAGCTTTTCTTTAATGACAAAATGATAATCTTGACCATAGGCGTATTTAGAAATTTTATAACTGTCTTCATTTTGAAATTCGGGAGGATAATAATTGAGCAACAGCGAGATGACACTTTTGGCATCGTCAACAAGCAAGGTTGGATTTAATCGTTTGTCGAAATGATTTTCCATGTATTGCATTTCTCCGTGACGGTTTTGGCTTAACCAATTTTCTAATCGTGGTGCTTCTACTTCTAAAAAGCCCGCTTTGGAAATACCACAAGACAAAAAGCCGAGTCTTTTCGATTCGGCTTTTATGAATTGCGTGTATTTATCTTTGTTATTTATCAAAATTAAAACAGTCCTCCTTGAATATTTGTTTTTACTTTCCCTAAATGCTTATAAGCTTTCTCCGTAACTTCTCTTCCTCTTGGTGTTCTGATAATAAATCCTTCTTGAATTAAAAAAGGTTCGTAAACTTCTTCTATCGTTTCGCCACTTTCGGATACAGCGGTTGCTAAAGTAGATAATCCCACTGGGCCTCCTTTGAATTTATCAATAATAGTTACCAAAATTCTGTTGTCCATTTCGTCCAATCCATGTGCATCGACATGCAATGCTTTTAAGGAATAACGTGCAATTTCGATATCAATATTCCCATTGCCTTTTATTTGAGCAAAATCCCGGACGCGACGTAAAAGCGCATTGGCAATTCTAGGTGTTCCGCGACTTCTTCCTGCAATTTCTATGGCAGCTTCCATAGATATAGGCATTTTTAAAATGCTAGAACTTCGCTGAACAATTGTGGTTAATAATTCGGTGTTATAATATTGTAATCGACTTTGAATTCCAAATCGAGCACGCATTGGAGCTGTCAATAGTCCTGAACGTGTCGTGGCACCAACAAGTGTAAACGGGTTTAAATTAATTTGAACAGAACGCGCATTGGGTCCCGATTCAATCATAATGTCAATCTTAAAATCTTCCATTGCAGAATATAAGTATTCTTCAACTACTGGACTTAAACGGTGTATCTCATCAATGAACAAAACATCTCTTTCTTCGAGATTGGTAAGCAAGCCCGCTAAGTCTCCTGGCTTATCAAGAACAGGACCTGACGTGATTTTTATTCCAACACCTAATTCGTTGGCTAAAATATTGGCCAGTGTCGTTTTTCCTAATCCTGGAGGGCCATGAAAAAGAGTATGATCTAGTGCTTCTTCTCTTTGATTTGCCGCCTCTACAAAAACTTTTAGATTATCCAAAACTTGTTCTTGTCCGGTGAAGTCATCAAAAGTGAGTGGCCTTAATTTTTTTTCGAGGTCAAGTTCTTCGGGATTAAAATTATTGCTGGTAGGATCTAGATTTTCATTCATAACACAAATATATAACAAAGTTGTCTGTAAATAAAAATGCCTTTCGATTAGGAAAGGCATTTTGTTATATTTTAAAAGGAATTAGTGATGTAAAACTTCTTCCCCTTCTTTCATAGGTACATTTTGCGGAACAAAATCATCATCATGTCCTGGTTTGCTGTAATCATAAGGCCAACGGTGAACTTCAGGAATTTCACCTTCCCAGTTTCCGTGGATATGTTTTATTGGCGCTGTCCATTCTAACGTATTTGATTTCCATGGATTTTGAACTGTTTTCTTTCCGTAGAATATACTACTAAAGAAATTGTATAAAAACACCAATTGGAAAACACCGCCTACTAAAGCAAACATAGTAATAACCACATTTACGTTTTGCAAGTCATCAAATAACGGGAAATTAGTGTTGGTATAATAACGTCTTGGCAGACCGGCCATACCAATAAAGTGCATTGGAAAAAATACGCCATAAGCACAAATTGCCGTTACCCAAAAGTGGATGTATCCTAAATTTTTATTTAACATTCTACCGTACATTTTTGGGAACCAGTGGTAAATTCCAGCAAACATTCCGTAAAGCGCAGAGATTCCCATTACCAAATGAAAGTGAGCTACAACGAAATATGTATCATGAACATTGATATCAAGCGTACTGTCTCCAAGAATAATTCCTGTTAAACCACCTGTTATGAAAGTAGAAACCAATCCAATTGAAAACAACATCGCTGGATTTAATTGCAAGTTTCCTTTCCAAAGCGTAGTAATATAATTAAATGCTTTTACGGCAGATGGAATGGCAATCAATAAGGTAGTGAAGGTAAACACCGAACCTAGGAATGGATTCATTCCTGAGATAAACATGTGGTGACCCCAAACAATCGTTGACAAAAATGCAATCGCAATGATTGACATAATCATGGCTCTGTAACCAAAGATTGGTTTACGAGAGTTGGTTGCTATAACTTCTGATGTAATTCCTAATGCAGGTATTAAAACAATATATACTTCTGGATGTCCAAGGAACCAAAATAAATGTTCAAATAAAACTGGAGATCCACCTTGATAATGCAATACTTCACCAGCTATATAGATATCTGAAAGGAAGAAAGATGTTCCAAAACTTCTATCCATTATTAACATCAATGCTGCAGATAATAATACAGGGAAAGATATAATTCCGATTAAAGCCGTGATAAAGAAAGCCCAAATTGTAAGTGGCAATCTTGTCATTGACATTCCTTTTGTTCTAAGGTTAATTACTGTTACCACATAATTAAGTGAGCCTAAAAGTGACGCTGCAATAAATATAGCCATAGAAACCAACCATAAAGTCATACCCATTCCGGAACCTGAAATAGCTTGTGGCAAGGCGCTTAATGGAGGATATATTGTCCAACCCGCATTGGCAGGGCCCGATTCTACAAAAAGAGAGCAAATCATGACAATACTTGACACGAAGAATAACCAATAGGATATCATGTTCAATAATCCTGATGCCATATCTCGCGCACCACATTGCAGTGGGATTAACAAGTTACTGAACGTACCACTTAATGCGGCGGTTAATACAAAGAATACCATTATCGTTCCGTGAATTGTAACTAACGACAAATAGATTTCGTTTGTCATTACACCATTGGGAGCAAATTTATCTCCTAAAAGGAAATTGAAAATCTTAAATGATTCTTCTGGCCAAGCCAATTGCATTCTGAAAAGCATTGACATACCCACACCAATTATACCCATAATAATACCTGTTAGCAAGTATTGTTTGGCAATCATTTTATGATCAATACTAAAAATATATTTAGTAATGAAGGTGTCTTTATGATGATGTTCGTGATCGTGATCGTTTCCGTGATCGTGAGCTTCTGCTGACATATGTGTTTCCTTTTTAATTTTATTATTTTTTTACTTCTGCAAGAGCAACAACTGTTGTGTCGTTAGCTAATGTAGCGGAAGTATCTTTTGTTGGATTTGCTTTTGTTTCTGCTGCCTTTGCTTCAATAGCTGCATTTTTTACAGCACTAACAATTGTTTTTTGTCCTTGTTCTTTTGCCCATTTTTTGAAATCTTCTGGTGTGTCTACTACAATTTTCATTTGCATATTATAGTGAGAGGCGCCACAAATTTTATTACATAAAAGAAGGTAATCAAAAGTATAAGGATCAAGTGCTGTTTGTCCTTTAGCAACTAATTCAATACTTTTCTTTGTTCTTATTGTATTTATTTCAGATACTTTTTGAATCATTGCTGGCAATTCTCTATACTCTGCTGTGGTATAAATTGGTGTAAAAGAAAAGTTGGTTACCATTCCCGGCACACAATTCATTTGAGCTCTAAAATGAGGCATATAAGCAGAATGTAATACATCTTGTGAACGCATTTTGAAGATTACTCTTTTCCCTTTTGGAATATGTAATTCAGAAGAAGTAAAATCATCTTGTGCATTGGCGTCGGATAAATCTAATCCTAAAGTGTTTACCCCTTCAATATATCTAACGTTTGCTTTTCCTAAAACATTATCGTCTCCCGAATATCTTGCATCCCATTTAAATTGTTGTGCATACAATTCGATAACAATAGCATCTTCGGCATCTTCATCAGTAACAAACATAATATTGGTCCAAGCATATAGCCCGTATAGAATTAACCCTGCTAAAACGATAGCTGGTATAATACTCCAAATAAATTCCAATCGATTATTGTCGGCAAAATACAAAGCTTTTTGACCTTGTTTTCCCCTATATTTAAAAGTAAAATAATGTAAAAGAGCTTGGGTGATTGTTTGAACAAAAAATATTATTGCCATTGATATAATCATCAATCTATCAATTTCAATGCCATGCTCTGAAGCAGAATCGCTTACTAAAGGAAACTTTCCGCAATATAATACGCTAAGAATAGTGGTCAAATATATAAAGCCTAAAAAGCCAAACATTAAATATCCTTGAATGTTATTGTCTTTATCGTTTGCAACTTGTGTAGTATTAACATTTTGTCCCACTTGTGCTAAGTCGAATATTTTTGTTAACTGCCATAAGGCAATCGCTAATAAAACTACAACTATAAGTACCAAAAGAGTTGTCATTTGTTTTTTACTTTAAATATTAATAATGAAAATGTTTGCTTTCTTCAATAAATGGATTTCTTTTTGGAACCAAAGGCGCTTTTGTTAAAGCGGTGAATACCACAAAAATGAATAATCCTAAGAAGAAAAATACGGATGCAATTTCTGAAATTCCAATAAACCATCTATCGCCAACGGTTGCTGGCATAATCATATTGAAAAAATCTATATAATGGCCTAATAGAATAATGGTTCCAGCCATAACAAGTATCCAAGAAACTCTCTTGAAATCGGTATTAATTAAAATAAGAATTGTGAAAACAAAATTCATAACAAGTGCGCCAAAGAAAGGCAGATTATACACTTCTATTCTTGTTATGAAATAGGTTATTTCTTCTGGAATATTAGCATACCAGATTAACATAAATTGAGAAAACCATAAGTATGTCCAAAATACACTCATCCCAAACATAAATTTAGCTAAATCATGAATGTGACTTGTATTTACATTTTCTAAATAACCTTTTGATTTTAAATATAAAGTAATCATACAAATGGTAGTGATACCGCTTACAAAGAAACTTGCAAATACATACCACCCAAATAATGTACTAAACCAATGTGGATCAACTGACATAATCCAATCCCAAGACATAATAGATTCAGTTACGATAAAGAAAACCAAAAACATGGCCGATATGTTGAAATTCTTTTTATAATTACTATTGTCTGTAGATTCATCTTGAGCCAAGCAATTTTTTCTAGAGAAATATCTGTAAGTATTCCAACCTATTAAAAATACGGCTGCTCTAATAATCCAAAACGGAAAGTTCAAATAGCCTACTTTACCTTGTAATAATTTATCATGTGCTACTACATCATTATCCAACCAAACAAATAAATGATTGTAATGTAATCCGCAAAGGACTAAGAATATAAAAAAGATAACGGAACCAACAGGCAAATAGGCGGTTATTCCTTGCATTACTCTGAATAATACGGGTGACCAACCTGCTTGTGCCACTTGTTGAATACCATAAAAGGCTAAAACCCCTAATGAAATTAACAAAAAGAAAATGCAAGCAACGTATAAAGCTGCCCACGGTTTGTTTTGCAACTGATGTAAAACATGCTCTTTGTGTTCAGCATCGGCTTTTGCATCATGTGCTTCGTGAGTAGAAGCTGTAGCTTCGTGACCTCCTTCATGATGAGCTTCTTCCGCTTTCAAAATGGTCTCAACATCTTGAATTGTTTTGGGTGCAGTTAAAAAACCATATCCAATTCCAAGTACTCCAAGAAGCATTAGAATGAATGAGAAAGTTTTTAATTTACTTGAAAATGTATACATAGCTATAACAATCTGTTTGTTCTATAAATTATAATTTGCTTTTAAGTTCTATCACATAAGCGGCAATTTGCCAGCGCTCTTGTTGACTTAATTGATTGGCATAAGAACCCATTGCGTTCAAACCATAAGTTTGAACATGGAAAATACTTCCTTCGGTAATTGTAGGTCTGTCTTTATAACTAGGCACACCAAGGAATTTTTGTTGTTTCACTAATTTCCCTTGACCATCGCCAGCATTACCGTGACAAATAGCGCAGTAAATTTCAAAAAGTGCTTGTGCATTTTTCATATCAACTGTTGTTGAATCTAAAGGAGATTTTAGTGTTGCTTTAGCCATTTCATACCCAGCGGTTGTATTTGGAATTTCATAAGGCACAAAACCTCTTTTTATTGTTCCATCAGGTGGTACTTGACCTACTTTCCCATTTTCTCCAGTAGGAGAATTAAATGCAGTTGATTCAGCGTTAGTTTCATAACTAATCGGCTCATACATATTTGGCATGTATTGATAGTTCGGATTCAGTTTATCTTGACAAGATGAAACCGAGACTACTATCCCTAACACCACTATTATTTTAAGTAAACTCTTCATAGCTTTATTCGTGCTTATCTATTACTTTAACTTCTACTGCTCCAGTGCTTTTGAAAAACTTCAAAAGTTCCTCTTCATTGTTGTTAACTGCAACTTCCATTAAGAAATGGTCATCTGTAGTTCTTAAATCTGGATTTTCAGCTTTTTTAAACGGCCATAATCTGCTTCGCATATAAAAGGTAATAACCATTAGATGCGCTGCAAAAAATACAGTCATTTCAAACATAACGGGAACAAACGCTGGCATATTTTGATAATAGGCGAAACTTGGTTTCCCTCCAATATCTTGTGGCCAATCTTGAATCATGATATAATTCATCAAAACTATAGATACCGTTAAACCAAGGCAACCATACATAAAAGCACAAATTGCTAAACGTGTTGGCGCAAGTCCCATAGCTTTATCCAACCCATGAACTGGGAAAGGTGTAAAAACTTCTTCTATATGATGATGCGCTGCTCTTGTTTTGTGCACTGCATCCATCAATACATCATCGTCATTATAAATGGCGTGTATCACTTTATTACTCATGATGTGATTCTTTATTAGCTTCTCTATTTTTTTTATAATATTCTCCAGACATTTTCAATATTGTTTTAACCTCTGCTTGAGCAATCACAGGGAATGTTCGAGCATATAAAAGGAATAATACAAAGAAGAAACCTATGGTGCCAATGAAAATTCCAATATCAATAAAGGTTGGCTGGAACATTGTCCATGATGATGGAAGATAATCTCTGTGCAATGAAGTCACGATAATTACAAATCGTTCAAACCACATTCCAATATTTACTACGATGGAAATTATGAAAGAAAACAAAATACTTGTTCTCAATTTTTTAAACCACATAAACTGTGGAGAAAATACATTACAAGTCATCATCGACCAATATGCCCACCAGTAAGGTCCGGTAGCTCTGTTTAAGAAGGCGTATTGTTCGTATTCTACTCCTGAGTACCATGCGATGAAAAGCTCAGTAATATAAGCAACACCAACAATAGAACCGGTAATCATAATTACGATATTCATCAATTCAATATGTTGAACCGTTATGTATGCTTCAAGATTTGAGACTTTTCTCATAATAATAAGCAAGGTATTTACCATTGCAAATCCAGAAAAAACAGCCCCTGCAACAAAATATGGCGGGAAAATTGTGGTATGCCAACCCGGAATTACCGAGGTAGCAAAATCCATAGATACAATAGTATGCACAGAAAGTACTAGTGGTGTTGCTAAACCAGCAAGAACCAAAGAAACTTCTTCAAAACGTTGCCAATCTTTTGCTCTTCCACTCCAACCAAAACTTAAAATGGTATAAATCTTTTTAGTAAATGGGGTTACTGCTCTATCTCTAAGCATAGCAAAATCGGGTAATAAACCAGTCCACCAAAACACCAAGGATACAGAAAGATATGTTGAAATCGCGAATACGTCCCAAAGTAATGGTGAATTAAAGTTTACCCAAAGTGATCCAAACTGATTTGGTATTGGAACAACCCAATACGCTAACCATGGACGACCCATGTGAATAATTGGAAATATAGCTGCTTGTATTACAGAGAAAATTGTCATGGCTTCTGCAGAACGGTTAATCCCCATTCTCCAACGTTGACGAAATAATAAAAGTACCGCAGAAATTAGGGTTCCAGCGTGACCAATACCAACCCACCAAACGAAGTTTGTAATATCCCAAGCCCAACCAACTGTTTTATTTAATCCCCATGAACCTATACCAGTAGATATCGTATAAACAATACAACTTACTCCCCAAAGGAAAGCTATAAGTGCAATTGAAAATACAATCCACCACTGTCTGTTTGCTCTACCTTCAACAGGTGCAGCGACATCAACTGTTACATCGTGATATGATTTATCACCTATAATTAAAGGTTTTCTAATGGGTGCTTCGTAGTGAGACGACATAATTTTATTTTAGATTTTAGATTTCAGATTTTAGATTTTAAAAAACCATTTTCCCTACTTATCTATATTTTACAATTATTCCTTTTTTTATTATTGCAATTACATTTATATCAATGCAATTGATTATGTATTTCTAACTTTAACATGATAAATAACGTTTGGTCTTGTGCCTACGCTTTCTAATAAATGATACATTCTGTCATCTTCTGCTAATTTAGCAATTTGAGTTGTTTTATCATTTACATCTCCGAAGACCATTGCTCCATTTGAACAAGCAGCCGAACAAGCCGTTTGAAATTCTCCATCAACAATTACTCTTCCTTCGCTTTTCGCTGTTAAAATAGTCAATTGTGTTTTTTGAATACACATTGAACATTTTTCCATTACTCCACGAGAACGAACATTTACATCTGGATTCAATACCATACGACCCAAATCGTCATTCATATTATAATCAAACTCGCTGTTTTTGTTGTACAAGAACCAGTTAAAACGGCGTACTTTATATGGACAGTTGTTTGCACAGTAACGTGTTCCAACACATCTGTTATACGCCATATGGTTTTGACCTTGACGCGAATGTGATGTTGCGGCAACGGGACAAACTGTTTCACATGGTGCGTGATTACAATGTTGACACATTACAGGTTGAAATGCTACTTGTGGATTGTGAGCTGGATTTTCCATTTCACTAAAACCTCCAAGCGAACCTTTTTTACCAAATAATCCGTCAAAGTTTTCTTTTTTCTCATTGTCTCCAGCAAAAGTGTCTTCCGATGAATAATATCTATCAATACGCAACCAGTGCATATCACGACTTCTTCTAACTTCAGATTTTCCTACTACAGGAACATTGTTTTCTGCATGACATGCAATAACACATGAACCACAACCTGTACAAGCATTTAAATCGATAGAAAGATTAAAATGATGTCCAACAGAACGATCAAACGGCTCCCATAAATCAACTTTTGTAGCTTCTACTTCTTTATGATCTAATGACACCATCGGAACTTCATTCCATTCTTTAGCATCTTTTGTATTAAAGATTTCAAGGGTAGTTTCTTTAATAATATCGCCTCTTCCCATCAATGTTTTTTGAGACTGAACACATGCAAATTCATGCTCGCCTGCCGCTTTTACAATTGATGCTGATTGGACATTATTAAAATTATTATATAGAACGTAGGCATTAATACCTACTTGCATTTCTTCTTTTAAAGAAACTTTTTTACCATAACCTAAAGCCAAACCTAAAGTCCCTTTTGCTTGTCCTGGCTGAACAATTACAGGCACTTGCATTTTGTTTCCGTTTACAGTAATCGTAGCGTAACTTCCATTTAAACCTCCGTTTGCAACGATTTTGTTCTCTAATTTTAATGCATCTGCATCAAATTTAGAAACCGTTAAATAGTTATCCCAAGAAACTCTTGTAATAGGATCTGGGAATTCTTGTAACCAAGGGTTATTGGCTTGTTGACCATCACCTAAACCGGTTTTGGTATATAAATTTAATTCAAATCCATTAGCAGGTTTTGAAGAAGCTAAAGTATTTGCAGCACCACTATAATCTGTTGCCCCAGCTGAATTTGCAGTTGCTACACCAACAGCAATTCCATCATGAACTGTTTTGTTCCAAGTAGCTCCGTTAGTATAATTTGCTGAATTCGCTTTTAAATAATCATAATAAGAAGCACTGTTCCCATTACAAGAAAGTAATACTTCTTGAAATTGTTTGGTGCTGAATAATGGACGAATGGTTGGTTGTGTTAAAGAATAAGTTCCTTTTGTCAACATTAAATCATTCCATGTTTCTAAATAATGAGGTGCTGGAATAGCAATATTTGTAATAGATGCCGTTTCATCTTCTTTTAATGAATGAGCAACCGATAATTTTACTTTTTTCAATCCAGATACAAAAGCTGAACTATTTGCTAAAGTATAAACTGGATTAACGCCACTCATAATTAAGGTATGAACACTTCCCGCATTCATGTCAGCAATTAATTGCGCTACTTTTTCGTTAGAACCTTTTCTTATTTGTCTGGTTCCAACTGTTGAAAATGCTTCACTAACCAATGCTTGATTAATAGCCAAAACTAATAATTGTGCATTTTTATCTTGAATTCCAGAAACCAAAAGACCTTTTGTCCCAGCTGCTTTTAATTGTTGAGCCGCTTTTACAACTACATCTTCGTTATCAACTTTTGAAGTTGAAACAGTTGCATTTGTAATAACGTTATATATTTTAACCAAGGCTTGCTTTTGATTTGCAACCGACATCGGCACACGTTTGTCGGCAGCAGCACCAGATAAAGTCATGTTGGCTTCAAACTGAAAATGTTTTGACATTTTTCCAGCCTGAGGAACTCTTCCTTTTGCATATCCGGAATCATAACTTCCCCCATGCCAATCTCCCAAGAAATCTGCATCAAGGGAAACGATGACAGCTGCTTTTGAGAAATCATAATTTGCTAATGCTCTTTCGCCATATACCGTTTCGAAAGCATCCAAAGCTGGAGATTCTGAAACAGCATCATACATAATATGTTTAGCCGTTGGATTATTTGCAATGAATTCGGCAATTAACTTTTCGGTAGTAGGACTTGCTAAAGTATTGGTCAATAAAACAACTTGACCTCCTTTTGCTTTAGCATCTGCCAAACTTGATTTTATTCTTAAATCCGCTTCTGCCCAAGACGCCTCTTTTTGAGCCATTTTGGTAGTTTTCAAACGCATACTATCATATAATGACAATACAGAAGCATGAACTCTTGCGTTGGCAGCAAAACTGGCACCAGCAACAGTATTATTTTCTATTTTAATGGGACGCCCTTCTCTTGTTTTTACTAAAAGATTAGCAAAATCGAAACCATCAAACATGGACGTAGCATAATAATCGGCAACGCCAGGGATAATTTGTTCCGGTTGTAAAACATATGGAATTGATCTATGAACTGGACCTTCACACGCAGCCAATGAAGCGGCGGCAGTAGTAAATCCAACGTATTTCAAGAAATCACGACGCGTAGTTGATGAAGAGGATAATGAATCTTTGTCTGAAAGAAATTCATCCGTTGGAATGGCTTCCACAAATTCATTATTTCTAAGCGTCTCAACAATAGAACTATTTTCGTTTAGTTCTTCAACACTTTTCCAGTATTTTTTGTTTGATGACATCGTATATAAATATTAGCTTCTTAAATTATTTTATTAATAGTGGCATTTACCACATTCTAAACCTCCCATTTGTGCTGCAGTCAATTTGTCTACACCATATTTTTTCGAAAGTTCTGCGTGAATTTTGTCATAGTATTTATTACCTTCCATTTTTACATCAGTAGTGCGGTGACATTTAATACACCAACCCATGGTTAAAGGGGCAAATTGTTTTTGCACTTCATAAGTTTGAACGGGACCATGACATGTTTGACATTCAATACCAGCAACCGTAACGTGTTGTGAGTGGTTAAAATAAGCAAAATCAGGAAGATTATGAATACGTACCCATTTCACTGGGCTTGTTTTGCCTGTATATTTTTGATTTGCTTTATCCCAACCTACAGCATCATATAATTTTTGAATTTGTTGGTCGTAAAAAGCTTTTGAATGATCTGGTGTTGCAGTGGTGTCCGAAACTTCAGAAATGTTTTTATGACAATTCATACATACATTTAATGAAGGAATACCAGCATTTTTACTAACACGAGCTGCGGAGTGACAGTATTTACAATTAACACCATTACTTCCTGCGTGAATTCTATGTGAATAATGAATAGGCTGTATAGGCTCATAATTTTGGTCAACACCAATTTGCATTACCCAACTGTAGAAAAAGAAAGCCCCTGTTAACAATAAGAAAATAGAAGACACCAAAACTAAAAATTGATTTCTAGCAAAAGCTTTCCAAATTGGTAATGTAGCTTCTTTTTCAGCTACTTCAATGCCATTTAATTTTGCTACTTTGGTTAAAACATTGCTCACAAAAAACAACATAAGAATCAACATTAACATTACAAGTGTTAATGCGCCAAGAATGACATCATTTGAAATTCCGTTGTCATTATTAGCTGTTCCAGGAACAGCAACAGTTGCAGGCGGAGGTGGTGCAACTTCGGAAGTATATGCTAAAATATTATCCACATCTTGTTTTGACAATTGTGGAAAAGGCGTCATTGGCAACTTATTATTATCTGCAAACAATTTCACAGCATCAGCATCGCCTGATTTTATCAGCTCCGAACTGTTAGCTATCCATTTGTAGAACCAGTCTTTTGCATGGCGACCTATTACACCACGAAGTCCTGGACCAGTTGCCTTTCCGTCTAGCTTATGACAAGCAGCACAATTGGAGTTGAATAATGCTTTCCCAGCTATTGGATCACCACCTGCAGCAGGAGCGACTGTTGCTGCCGGAGCTACTACTGTTGTTGCAGTTGCTGGCGGAGTTGCTTGAGAAAATGAAGTTAAGGAGAGCGTTAGCATTAAAGCTAAACTGTAAATTATTTTCCTTGATATCGAATTATGGTTACCCACTTTTTTCATATTGTAAATGATTATCCGCTAATTTGGGAGATTTATACCAATTTAAAGCATAGTAAAATCAACACCTTTATTAAAAACTCGCACAAAAATACGACTTATGAACTATTCTCAAAACCCTAAATATATCTTAAATATCAATTTATATTAATTCTAAATAATGTTTTCTCTTTTCTTTAAATTTATAAGTTTTACATTTGCATTAAAATCAATTCATTATGAAAGTTTTAACAAAAATAAAAAGTTTTTCGTTGCTGTTTTTTTTCCTTTTTTTATGCTCAAAAAGCATAGCGCAGGAAAATAAAATAACGGTAACCCAAGACCCAAAATTTGAACAATTGTTAAATGAAAAGAGAAAAATAAATAGCTCCATAACTGTAAATGACCGATATAAGATTCAAATCTACAATGGCGACAATGAAAATTCAAGAAAGAAATTAATTGAATTTAAAAAAGAAAATGTGAATTTTGATGCTACAATTGTTTTTAGCACACCTATGTATAAAGTATGGGTAGGAAATTTTAAAACACGCATTGAAGCGGAAAAAAACTTAACCGATTTAAAGAAAAAATACCCAACCGCTTTTTTGATTAAGCCAAACAAATAATGCCTTTTAAAAAAATAACCATAATTGCGCTAGCACTTTTTTATAGTTTTTTCTTGTTCCTATTATCAACGGATACTTTGTTATCGGATATTCTACAAGTAAGACAAAACATTATCATTCATTCCGAAGCGAAGGAAACTTTAGTGCTTTCCAGACAAGCCTGGGATAGTATTGCGAATAAAAAAGAATTTAAATACAACAACAATTACTATGATGTAAAAGATATTGTTATCTATAAAAACTTTGTAAAAGCGGAAGTGGTTAAAGACATGTTGGAGCTAATTATTAAAGACATCACGAAAAATTTAAGTGCTAAAGATAAAAAAACTCATTTACTGAATTTTAAGAAATCAATTGTTATTTATTACTCAAAAGCAACTTCCATTAGCTTTGTTTTTACCTCCAAAATTTTAAAAAATAAATTTTCTTATTGTACCTATAGTAAAAATAAATTTCTCACTTCTCTCTTTCGCCCACCCTGTTTTAGTTAAATCAAAAACCATTTCGATTTTTGAATTGAAATTATTTTAAGAATGCATTTTTTGTCTTGAAAACAGACAAAGATGTTTTGACGTTTTAACTAAAATTATAAAAAATGAAAAAATACCTACTCGTATTAATAGCTACGGCTGCAGTTGGTTATGGACAAACGAACATTGATAGCACAAAAGCAAAACAATTGGAGGAAGTGTATATTACCACTCCAAAATATTTAAAAAATAAAAAGTTCCTTTCCCAAAAAGCGGAAAACATTTCGAAAAATGAAATAGAATTTCAAAACTTTCAAAACACAGCCGATGCGTTGTCCAACTCGGGAGATGTAACGGTTCAAAAATCACAACAAGGTGGCGGAAGTCCAGTAATCCGTGGGTTTGAAGCTAGCAGAATTTTGATTCTTGTGGATGGCATTCGAATGAACAATCTCATTTTCAGAGCGGGACATTTGCAAAATATCATTACCGTTGATGAAAACATGTTGGAAAACATTGATGTGTTTTATGGGGCTTCTTCTACTTTATTTGGTAGTGATGCCTTGGGCGGAGCCGTTAATTTAACAACCAAAAAAGCACAATTTGCTTCAGATGGAAAACATTTTTCAAACAATGTGTTGACTAGGTATTCATCGGCAAACCAAGAAAAATCAACTCACTTAAATTTGAATTATGGAACTTCCAATTTTGCTTCGCTAACGGCATTCTCCTTGAATGATTTTGGCGATTTAAAAATGGGGAAGAACAAAAATCATCACAATGACTTCTTTGGAGAAAAAGCGTTCTATGTACAAACTGTAAATGGTATAGATCAATTAGTTGCCAATAACGACAAGTACGTTCAGAAATTTACGGCATACAAACAATATGATTTCATGCAAAAGTTTGCTTATAAACAAGCCAACGGCAATTTGCACAGTTTAAATTTTCAATATGCTACTACATCCAATATTCCGAGATATGATCGTCTAACGGATTCTGCAGGAAGCGGTTTGAAAAATGCCGAATGGTATTATGGACCTCAAAAAAGATTGTTGGGCGTTTATAATTTCTCTAAAAATAAAGCCTTTCTCAACAGCGATTTGTCTTTAGATGTTAGCTATCAAAATGTGGAAGAAAGCCGACACAATAGAAAATTTGGCAATTATAATTTACAAAACCGAACGGAGAAAGTAAACATGTATGGTATCAATGCCATGTTGAAAAAAGCCTTCTCCAAAAGCGAATTAGTATACGGCTTAGAAACTACGTTTGACGATTTGAATTCATCTGCCTACAGTAAAAACATCAATACGGGCGAAACACAAACAATAGATTCCCGTTATCCAAATGGCAAAAATAATGTGTTCCGTGGGGATTTATTCTTGTCTTATAACGAAACGATTTCTCCAAAAGCCAACTGGAATTTCGGAGGGAGAATTGGTTGTACTTCTTTGAAAAGTACTATTGGAGACAATAGTTTTTTCCAGTTGCCATTTGATAAAATTCAGCAAAACAATTTAACCTATAGCGCCACGCTTGGCATAATTTATAAAACCAGTAATACGGTGAGTTTGATTGCCAATATAAGTTCGGGATTCCGCACACCAAACATTGATGATTTGGCAAAAATATTCGAATCGGGCGATGGCACTTTGATTGTTCCCAATGAAAATTTAAAACCTGAAAAAACCATCACGGCCGATTTAGGATTTAGAATCACCAGCGAAAACAGGCGTTTCGAATGGGAGAACACCTATTTCTACACGCACATCATTGATGCTATTGTAACCGATACATTTACTTTCAATGGTTTGAGTACCGTAGATTACAACGGAACGCCAAGTCAGGTTTTTGCTAACCAAAATAAAGGAAAAGCTTTTATCACTGGAATCTCTTCTTCTTTGAAAGCGTATGTGGTAGATAATTTACTTTTCACCGCGAGTTTCAATTACACCTTGGGTCGAATTTTGAAAGATGGAGAGCAACTTCCACTAGATCATATTGCTCCTTTTTATGGAAAAATAGGATTCAATTATTCTAAAAAACGCTACGGTTTGGAAGCTTATATGCTTTACAATGGCAAAAAAGACCTTAAAAACTATTTTCTAAACGGGGAAGACAACGAGCAATATGCACCTCCGGGTGGCATGCCAGCTTGGGAAACCTACAACGCAAAAGGTTCGGTAGAGGTGTTTAAAAACGCAACCCTTTTTGTGGGTGTGGAAAATATTTTGGACACG
Source organism: uncultured Bacteroidota bacterium (assembly GCA_903842575.1). GTDB lineage: Bacteria > Bacteroidota > Bacteroidia > Flavobacteriales > Flavobacteriaceae > Flavobacterium. The sequence continues at coordinate 47,443 of CAIMMM010000127.1, forward strand.
CAATACAGAACTTTCTCTTCGGGCATGAATGCTGCCGGAAGAAATTTTTATAGTGGATTGAAATACAGTTTCTAAATCTTTCCCATTATTGCTAAAAAGTCCCGTCTCTTTAAAAGGAGGCGGGATTTTTTGAATAAAGATGTAAGATAATTTCATACATTCGCTAGATGAAATATTTCATTACACTGCTTCTTCTTGTGAATTTCAATCTTGGTTTTAGTCAGGATTATAAATTTAATCTTCTAACAAAATACATTGTCAATCAAGAAGATCGGGAATGGGAAAGAATTGTTTATTCAAACGTTGATGATTCAAATTATTTTCTTTCATTAAATAAAACACAAGATGAAAACTTGGCGTATTTATCAGATATGAAAAATAAGATTGTTCATCATTTTTATTTTATTGAAAACATAGAAAACGGAGAAATTTATTTTACATTCAAATTTATAAAGTCTGAGAAATTAAAGCCTATCTCTTTAACTTCTAATTTTCGATTTAAATTTGAAACAATCAAAGAAGATAGTTCGTTTAAAACAATAAAAATGACTGGTTATAAAAACAAAAAAATGACTAAAATTGGTGGGATTTCAGAATTAAAAGTCAAGAAGCATCCTAAAAATTTATTTCCCTTATATCGTTTTAGTTATATGCATCTTTTTGAATATCGGACTGATATTGATTTAGGTGAAAACTGTATTGTTGAAAGTTCTAAAATTGTTGGGGAACTAAAATTAGAATGTCATCTTGCCTATTATAAAGAAATAGCCTTAGTACTCAAAATATAGAATACCTTCTGAAACCAATATACAGAATTAAAATCTGTTTCCACAAACGAAAGTAAACCCAAAAAAAAATCCCGATGTCTCGGGATTTTTTATATTTAACTATTATTTCAATTTTTTCTTCACTTCCACTTCCTGGAACGCTTCGATGATATCGAGTTGTTCAATTTCGTTGAAGTTCTTGATTTGGATACCACAATCGTACCCTTTAGAAACTTCTTTCACATCGTCTTTGAAACGTTTCAAGGTTGCTAAATCCCCAGTGTGAATAACAACACCTTCTCTGATGATTCTAATTTTAGAGTTTCTGAATATTTTACCGTCAGTAACCATACATCCGGCAATTGACCCCACTTTTGATACTTTAAATATCTCTCTAATTTCCGCAGTTCCTGTAACTTCTTCTTTGATAACTGGTGACAACATTCCTTCCATCGCATCTTTCAAGTCATCGATAGCATCGTAAATAATAGAATAGTTACGGATATCAATTTCTTCTTTGTCGGCCAATTGTCGAGCATTTCCAGCAGGACGAACGTTAAATCCAATGATGATGGCATCCGAAGCAGAAGCCAACATAACGTCAGTTTCAGTAATCGCTCCAACACCTTTGTGTATAATATTGATTTGAATTTCTTCGGTAGATAATTTAGAGAATGAATCGGATAAGGCTTCTACAGAACCATCCACGTCTCCTTTAAGGATAATGTTTAATTCTTTAAATTGACCCAATGCAATACGACGTCCAATTTCGTCTAACGTAATATGTCGTTGTGTACGAACGGATTGTTCCCGCATTAATTGAGAACGTTTAGAGGCAATTTGTTTGGCTTCTTTTTCGTCTTCAAATACGTTGAATTTATCACCCGCCGTTGCAGCGCCATCTAGTCCTAAAACAGATACTGGCGTTGAAGGTCCGGCAACGGTTACTATGTGTCCTCTTTCATCATGCATGGCTTTAATTTTACCATGATGTTTTCCAGCTAACATATAGTCTCCAATTCTTAAAGTTCCGTGTTGTACCAAAATGGTAGACACATATCCTTTTCCTTTATCCAAGAACGCTTCTACAACTGTTCCTGAAGCAGGTTTGTTTGGATTCGATTTTAAATCTAACAGTTCCGCTTCTAATAATACTTTTTCCAACAATTCTTTCACACCGGTTCCTACTTTTGCAGAAATATCGTGTGATTGTATTTTTCCACCCCAATCTTCAACAAGCAAGTTCATCCCTGCTAATCTTTCTTTCACTTTTTCAGGATTAGCGCCTGGTTTATCAATTTTATTGATGGCGAAAATGATTGGAACACCTGCTGCTTGAGCATGTGAAATGGCTTCTTTGGTTTGTGGCATGATGTCGTCATCTGCTGCAATCACAATGATAGCAATATCGGTAACTTGAGCACCACGTGCACGCATCGCGGTAAACGCTTCGTGACCTGGTGTATCTAAGAAAGCAATTTTTTGACCGTTATCCAAAGTCACACCATAAGCACCAATGTGTTGTGTAATCCCTCCAGATTCACCCGCGATAACATTTTCTTTACGGATATAATCCAATAAGGAAGTTTTACCGTGATCGACGTGACCCATTACGGTTACAATCGGCGCTCTAAATACTAAATCTTCTTCTTTGTCTTGAACAACTTGAATAGCATCTTCAATATCTACCGTAATAAACTCTACTTCATAACCAAATTCATCGGCTACAATGGTTAAGGTTTCTGCATCCAAACGTTGGTTTTGCGTAACCATGATACCCAATGACATACAGGTTCCAATTACTTTGGTAACCGGCACATCCATCATGATGGCAATTTCACCTACGGTAACAAATTCCGTAACTTTTATTGTTTTACTTCCTTCGTCAATAGCTCTTTGCTCGTCATCCGATTTTTGACGGTGCGTATCTCTTTTATCTCTTCTATATTTTGCTGCTTTAGACTTACTTCCTTTTCCTTGAAGTCTTTCTAAAGTTTCTTTAATTTGATTTTTAACTTCTTCTTCGGTAGGCTCTACTTTTTGAACAATAGCTGGTCGAGCGCCTTTTACAAAACCTGGTTTTGCAACAAATTTACCACCGCCTGGTCTTGGAGCTCCAGCATTCCCGCCTGGAGTAATTGCAGGTTTTTGACCGTCTGGTCTTGGCTCGCCTGGTTTTGGCGGAATTCTTTTTCGCTTATTCTTATTGGCATTATTAGCCGCAATTTGAGCTGCATTTTGAGCTGTTGAAGGTGCTATTTTAGCATCTTTTTTAGGCTCTTCTTTTTTCTTTTTAGGTTTGTTAAACTGAGACAAATCAATTACTTGACCTGTTAAAGTTGCCCCTGATAATTTTTGATATTGCGTTGTGAAATTTTCGTCAACTGGCGCTTCTTCAATAAGCGTTTCTTTTGCGTTGGAAACTGCATTTTCAGTTGCCTTTTCTTTAGATTTAGCAAGCATCGGAGTTGTTTTTTCTTTAGTTTCTTTTGCGGGAGAAACTATTTCTATATTTTCAACAACTTCTTTTTTTACTGGTTTTTCAACTTCAGGTTTTGGGGTTTCAACAACGGGTGTTGGTATTACTTTTGGAGACAAATCAATGGTCCCTACTTGTTTTGGGGCCGAAATAACTCCTCTGGTAGCTTTTATTACCTCAGATTTTTGACGTTCTTCGTCATGCTTACGCTTGTCTTCAATTTCTTTTTCTCTTTCAACACGAAGCGCTTCTTTTTCTTTTCTTTTTTCTTCGCCTACTTCTTTCGAGGCTTCTTTATTTCCTTTATCACCCGCGAATTGGCCACAAAGAATATTGTATACATCATCAGAAATTTTTGTGTTGGGACTTGCTTCAATAGCAATACCTTTATCTTTAAGATAATCCACAGCTCTTTCTAAAGAGATGTTCAATTCCCTTAAAACTTTATTTATTCTAATTATTTTTTCTTCAGACATAAAATCTAATTAATTTTTAAAACTTAATATGAATGCTTATTCTTCAAATTCTTCTTTTAATATACGCATTACTTCTAGAATAGTTTCCTCTTCCAAATCGGTTCTTCTCACAAGATCTGCAACGTTTTGATTTAAAATGCTTCTTGCGGTATCCAAACCAATTTTAGCAAACTCGTCAATTACCCAGCCGTCAATTTCATCTGTAAATTCGGTTAATTCAACATCATCTTCTTCGGCAACGCTTCCTTCTCTTATTACGTCTAATTCGTAACCTGTCAATTGACCTGCTAATTTAATATTATGTCCGCCACGTCCAATAGCTTTTGAAACTTCGTCTAATTTCAAAAATACTTCCGCACGTTTTGTTTCTTCGTTTATTTTCACGGTTGAAACTTTTGCTGGACTCAATGCTCTTGTAATAAACAATTGAATATTACTAGTATAATTAATAACGTCAATATTTTCATTTCCTAATTCACGAACAATACCGTGAATTCTTGATCCTTTCATTCCAACACATGCTCCAACAGGATCAATTCTATCATCGTAAGAATCAACGGCAACCTTCGCTTTTTCGCCAGGAATTCTAACCACTTTTTTAATCATGATTAAACCGTCGAAAACTTCTGGAATTTCTTGTTCAAATAATTTTTCCAAAAATATCTCCGAAGTTCGTGACATGATGATTTGAGGTTTGTTCCCTTTCAATTCAACACTTTCAATAATTCCACGAACATTATCTCCTTTTCTAAAAAAGTCGGAAGGAATTTGTTTTTCTTTTGGCAAAACAATTTCATTTCCTTCATCGTCAACCAAAATCACAACTCTTGGGCGTACATGATGTACTTCGGCGGTGTAAATTTCACCTATTAAATCTTTAAATTGTTTGTAAAGATTTGTATTGTCGTGTTCGTGTATTTTAGAAATTAAATTTTGACGTAAAGCTAAAATAGCTCTTCTTCCTAAATCAACTAGTTTAACTTCTTCCGAAACTTCTTCTCCAATTTCAAAATCTGGTTCAATATTTCTTGCTTCGGTTAATGTAATTTCTTCATTTTCTAGATCCAAATCATCATCTGCCACAACTATTCTTCGTCTCCAGATTTCCATATCCCCTTTGTCAGGATTGATAATAATATCAAAATTATCATCAGAACCATATTTCTTTTTCAATGCGTTTCTAAACACATCTTCTAAAATAGCCATAAGCGTTACACGATCAATAAGTTTGTCGTCTTTAAACTCTGAAAATGAATCGATTAATGCTAAATTTTCCATGCCAAAATTTTAATTAAATGTTACTGTAACAACTGCTTCTTTTATTTCTGTATAAGGTAGTTCAAGTTTTTTTTGAACTGTTTCTTTTCCTTTTCCTATTTTTTTAGGTTCTCTTGCTTCCCAAATTAAAGTGATAAAATCATCATTTGCTTCAATAAGTTCTGCTTCTATTGTAGTGGTAGCTAGTTTTACAATTAACATTCTACCCACATTTTTTTTGTATTGACGTATTAATTTTATAGGCGAACCTACTCCAAAAGACGCTACTTCAATAGAAAAATCCTGTTCCTCACGGTCTAAATTATTTTCAACGGCACGACTTACATCAATACAATCTTGCAAATTTACACCATTATCATCATCTAAAGTAACCGTGATTTTAAAACTATCTGAAATTTTTAAATCAACCAAAAATAATGTTGGCTTTTCTTTTAAAACCTCTTCAAGTAATTGCCCAACTCTTTCTTTAAATGTCATAATTTATAAAAAGAGGGAAGCATTGCTTCCCTCATTATTTAATTTTGTATTGCAAATAACGGTGCAAATATAGTTATTTTTTTATAAATCAAAATTTATTGCTTGTTCAAAAATAAATTATTACTTTTATTGCCTAAACAGACACTCATTTTACACCAATAAATTAACATGAAAAAAATCTTAATCCCCACTGACTTTTCTGAAAATGCCGAATATGCTTTAAAAGTTGCTGCACAAATTGCAAGAGAAAATAATGGTGAAATAATATTATTACACATGCTTGAACTGCCTAGCCAGGCTGGCGATGCTGTAGGCAGCGGAAGTGATATTCCTGAAATTATGTTTTTTAAAAATGCTGCAATTGGAAGATTAGAAGATTTGATGGATGAAGATTATTTAGAAGGAATTACCGTTTCTCGAGTTGTTCAATTTGACATGGCGTTTGAAGGAATCATGAAAATAAGTCAAATAAACAATATAGATTTAATAATCATGGGTTCGCATGGCGCTAGTGGATTTAAAGAAATGTTCATTGGCTCTAATGCAGAAAAAGTTGTTAGAAACTCTGATGTTCCTGTTTTGATAATCAAAAAAGAGCAGCCAAATTTTAATGTGGATAATTTTGTTTTCGCTTCCGACTTTACGGACGAAATTAAAAAACCTTTTGAAAAAGTAGTGGAATTTGCTAATCGATTTGATTCTACTCTACATTTAGTAATGATTACTACGCCAAATAATTTTAAATCTACGCCAATTGCTCAAGATATTATGAATAAATTTGCCGCCAAATTTAAAATCAACAAATTTGAAACGCATATTTACAACGAAACCAATGTTGAAAAAGGAATTCTAAACTTTGCCGATAGTATTAATGCCGATTTAATTGGAATGAGTACGCATGGTAGAAAAGGATTGTCCCATTTCTTTAACGGAAGTATTAGCGAAGATTTGGTAAATCACTCTTCACTTCCCGTGATTACTTTCAAAATCTAAGAACACAACGTTTTGAAAATAAAAAAACCTCCCAAATTTTTGAGAGGTTTTTTTGTTGGTCTACAAGGACTCGAACCTTGAAAGACTGCACCAAAAACAGTTGTGTTACCATTACACCATAGACCAGCTTAGCTTAACGCGAGTGCAAATTTAATACAAATTTTAGTTTACACAAATAAATAGCCATAAAAAATGTTGTGGTTTTTTATTTCATGTTAAAACAATTTCAATTTACAACTATAATAATCACAACATTAGTCCGTTAAAGCACTTGAGAAATTTTTATTTAACTGCGTTACTTTACGTTAAAAAATTAGTTTCTTTGTATCGTTTAAATAAAACTTCATTTGATAACTATATGCTGACATTTAACTTTAATAAATGGAATACCATTTTAGGTTGGACAACATTTACAATTGCTTTAATTACTTACTCTATTACCGTTGAACCCACGATGAGTTTTTGGGATTGTGGCGAATACATTGCTACCGCTGCAAAACTAGAAGTAGGACATCCGCCTGGAGCACCTTTATTCCAAATGATTGGTGCTTTTTTCGCCATGTTTGCCACTAGCAAAGAGACCATCGCCTTAATGGTTAATATGACATCGGTATTCTCGAGTGCTTTTACCATTTTGTTTCTGTTTTGGTCATCAACCATAGTATTGCGTAAAATAATTTCAAATTATACTGAAATTACCAAGGATAAATCCATAGTAATTCTTGGAAGTGCATTTGTTGGTTCGTTGGTATTTACCTTTTCGGATAGTTTTTGGGCAAGTGCTGTTGAAGCCGAAGTATATGCCATGGCTTCATTGTTTATTGCATTACTCTTTTGGTTGGGATTACGCTGGGAACAAGACATGGAAACACCAAGAGGAAACCGTTGGTTGCTTTTAATTTCATTGGTTTTAGGGCTATCATTTGGCGTTCACTTTTTGGCCTTACTAACCATCCCAGCTATTGGGTTCCTTTATTTCTTTAAGCATTATAAAACCGTTACTATCAAAAATTTCATTATTGCAAATGTGATTATTGTTGCTGTTTTGTTGTTTATTTTTAAATTATTATTGCCTTATACTTTAGCTTTCTTCGGAAAAATGGAAATTTTTATGGTTAATAGCATTGGTTTACCATTTAACTCAGGTTCCATTTTTGCTTTGCTTTTAATTGTTGCATTTTTTTATTTTGGATTAAAATACACAAGAGAAAAAGGGCATCCATTTTACAACACAATTATACTTTGCATCCTATTTGTATTGATAGGCTTTTCTACTTGGATGATGTTGCCCATTCGTGCCAATGCAGATACTGTTATTAATGAAAATAAACCGTCAGATGCCGCCGAAGTTTTGGCTCATTATAACCGAGAGCAATATGGAGTAAATCCTTTATTTTACGGACCTCAATATACTGATGCATTTGCAGGGTTAGATGCCGACGAACCTTATCTTGACAAAGCACCAAACTATGAACGAGATTATAAAACCGGGAAATATGTTGTCGTAAACAACTTTAAAAATGCCGACCAAAATACAGATGACAATCAAAAAGCTATTCTCCCAAGATTATGGAGTACTGAGAATATCGAAAACTATATGTCTTTTACCAACGTTCCGAAAATTAAATTAAATCAAGACTATCCTTACGAAGAAGATTTAGCGCAATATGGCGTAAACCTTGACAGCATTAGTGAAGAGCAAGTTGGGCAAGCTGTTTCTCAACTAAAAGAGGAAATGCAAAAAAATATTAACGAGTTTAAAACGGCTTATGATCAAAAAAAGATAGACAACGAAGATTATGTTTCTTTTCTAAAAAAATATAGTGATTATCTGATTGTAGAAAAGCCATCTACTTGGGACAATATTAGTTTTATGATTGAATATCAATTTGGCTATATGTATGGAAGGTATTTGCTTTGGAATTTTGTTGGAAAACAAAACGACATACAAGGGAAATATGATAATCTAGATGGAAATTGGATGAGTGGCATTAAGTTTATTGACGAACTTCATCTTGGAAATGGCTCACAAACTAATTTACCACAAGATGTGGTAAATAATAAAGGAAGAAATTTTTATTATTTCTTGCCTTTTTTATTGGGATTAATTGGGTTAATGTATCACGCTCAAAGAGATTTGAAAAGCTTCTATGTCTTACTGGTCTTCTTTTTATTTACAAGTATTGCGCTGAAAGTATTTCTAAATGAGCGTCCTTTTGAACCTCGTGAGAGAGATTATGCTTTAGTGGGATCGTTCTATGTTTTTGCCATTTGGGTTGGATTTGGAGTTTATGCCATTTATGAAATCGTTGCTGAAAAAATTAAATCTAAACTCGTTGGTCCAATTGTTATAGGGGCAACTCTACTTGCGGCACCTGTTTTAATGGCAACTCAAAACTGGGATGATCACAGTAGAGCCAATAGATATACTGCTACAGCGATGGCGAAAAACTATCTTCAATCGTGCGAACCTAATGCTATTTTATTTACCATTGGCGACAACGACACCTTCCCACTATGGTATGCGCAAGAAATCGAAAACGTAAGAACCGATGTGAGAATCGTTAATACTAGTCTTTTCATGACTGATTGGTATATTGATCAAATGAAAAGAAAAGCATATATCGCAGATGCATTACCTATTTCTTTTAATCATAACCAATATGTTGGCGATAAATTGGATTACATTGTTCATATTCCCAAAACCGAAAATCGTTGGAATATTAAAGATTTCATCAGTTTTATTGCCTCCGACGATGAAAGAAGAATGATTGACCTTCAAAATGGACAAAAAATTCATTTCTTCCCTACAAACAAAATTAGAATCCCAGTTGATAAAAATATAATCATTAAAAACAAAGTTGTTAGTTCAAAATACAACGATTCCATAGTTCCTTATATTGATGTGAACATCAAAGGAAATCTCTATAAAAACAGATTGATGATGTTAGATGTTATAGCAAACAACGACTGGAAAAGACCTATTTATTTTTCGGCTGGTAGTTTTGGCGATGATGATTATCTCTGGATGAAAGATTACCTTCAATTGGATGGATTATTATACAAACTTGTTCCTGTAAAAACAAAAGTTGACAAAGAAAACCCCTATGATATGGGCCAAATTGACAGTGACAAAATGTATAATTTGGTGATGAATTGGAATTGGGGAAATGGAGACCTTACATCTATTTACCATGATCCTGAAACAAGGAAAAATAGTATCTCCTATCGAACAAACATGGCAAGATTAATGGAGCAATTAATCAATGAAGGGGAAATGGATAAAGCTAAAAAAGTGATTGATGCTGCTCTTTCCAAAATGCCAATGAATTATTATGGTTATTATACTATGGTAGAACCATTTGCTGGTGGTTATTATGAAGTGGGTGAAAAAGCAAAAGCAAGAGAACTACTTGAAAAATTAATGACAAAATACAAAGAAAATCTAACCTATTACTCCGGAATTCAACCTTCCATTCAAAATGGCATAGCTTCCGATATTGTAACCGATATTGAACGTTACAGAAGTTTATTGAAAGTAATGAAGGATAGAGGTGATATAAAATTTTATACTAAAAACAGAGCTGTTTTCAACTCTTATGTAAAAAGATTTATGCGATTTGGTCGAGACTTAGAATAATAAAATTTAAAATATTAGTTGCGCCTATCTGAAATTTCATGTAGGCGTTTTTTTATTAGTACCTTTACACTATGCGTTTCTGGACAAAAACCAATTATTTAGTTAAAAAAATATTCCATAATTATATTTGGGATATTCCAAATAATAAGAATAAAGTCTACCTCACTTTTGATGACGGACCAACTCCTGAAATTACTGAATGGGTTTTGTCTCAGCTTTGTCAACACAATGCTAAATCTACTTTTTTTTGTATCGGCAAGAACATCGAAAAGCATCCAGAAATTTTTAATAAAGTGATTGAAAATGGCCACGCCATTGGAAATCATACTTTCAATCACTTAAAAGGCTGGGAAACAGCAACAAAAGATTATGCTGAAGACACTACCCTTTGCCAATCTGCAATTAAAAATCAAAAAGCGTCAATCAGCAATCTATTCCGTCCTCCTTATGGCAGAATAAAACTTTCTCAATCTAAAGCATTAAGAAAATTAGGCTATAAAATAGTGATGTGGGATGTGTTGAGTGAAGATTTTAACCAAAAAATTTCTCCTGAAGAGTGTTTACAAAACGTTTTGAAGAATACTCAATCCGGGAGTATCATCGTTTTTCACGATAGCAAAAAAGCGTGGAAAAACTTGGAATATGCATTGCCAAAAACACTAGAGTTTTTAAAAAATAAAGGATTTGTTTGTGATGTAATAACCTAAAGTTGATCTTGAACGATACCAATCAAAGTGTTAGCATCTAATTCGCCTGATTGTCTCCAAACCATTTGACCTTCTTTATAAATCATCAAAGTAGGAAGTCCTTTGATACGAAGCGCATCCGCCAATTCTTGATTTTTATCTACATCGATACGTATGACTTTAGCTTTGTCGCCAAGAGCTGCAGCAACATCTCTAATTACAGGATGCATCGATAAAGAAGATTCATTCCACTCTGTGTAAAAGTCAATTAACACAGGTACTTGAGCATTAATAAGTTCTCCAAATTTTGACATAAAACCAAAATATTATACTTTCTTTTGCAAAGAAAAAGAAACATTAAACAACAAATGTAGCATTTTTAACTAATTATGCTACTATTTTCCCTTTTTTTAGTTCAAAAACCGTTATTTCGGGCATAATACCAACTCTTCCTGGATAAGCATGAAATCCTAAACCGCGATTTACATAGATATATCTACCTAAATTTTCATACAATCCTGCCCATTGTTTGTATACATACTCCACAGGGCTCCATTTAAAAACCCCTGGAATTTCGATGCCAAATTGAAACCCATGCGTATGACCAGACAATGTTAATTGAAAATGTTTTTCGTGATTCTTAACCACATATTCCCAGTGACTTGGATCGTGACTCATTAAAATTTTAAAATCTTCTTTTGTCAAATCGGCTGAAGCCACATTAACATCCCCTCTTTCTCCAAAATGTTTTCCCCAATTTTCAACACCAATCAAGGCAATTTCATCATTCCCTTTTTTGATTTTAACATTTTCATTGAGTAGGAGTTTAAAACCAATTTGACCATACAAATTTTTTATGGCAACAAAGTTCGCTTCCTTTGCTTCTTTTGATGGCCAATCTACATATTCGCCATAATCGTGGTTTCCTAGGACAGAATATTTTCCGAATTTATGTTCTTTAATTCCATTAAAAGTGTCAATCCACGGATGCATCTCAGTAGCATGCGTATTCACAATATCTCCCGTGAATAAAATCATATCCGCATTCTGCTCATTAACCAAATCAATAGCATACTGGATTTTTTCAGGATTATCAAAACTTCCACTGTGAATATCCGAAATTTGAGTGATTTTAAATCCTTCGAAAGCATCCGGTAAATCGGGGAAAAACAAGGTTTGTTTTAATACTTTGAAATTGTATTTTCCTATAGTCATTCCGTAAATCAATGACAAGAAGGGAACAGCCGCAATCCCAAGCGCTAACTGGCTAACAAATCTTCTTCTTTCAGGCAAAAAAGAAGCTTCTTTATCATAATTAGCAAAATAGTTTTTAGATCCTATAAGCAATCGCAAAACATCTTCCAAAGCCATAAAAAAAGTAATCAATATCTTGGGAATTAAAACCAATAACAACAATCCTAACGTAATCATGGTCATGGAAGTTTGCCCCACTTTTCTATCAAACTTGGTAAATTCGTAAAATATAAACACAACTGCTGTTAGCGATAACAAAATATAAGTAATTTGAACCCATCTAATTTTGGTGACTGTTTTAATAGCTTGAAACGAATAAATTTCTATTACTGCTATTACAAAAAAAAGGATAATCCAGCGAAGTGCCATTGTTGAATAATTTCAACAAATTAACGAAGAAAGTTAATGCTAAAAGTAGTTATTAAACATAATTTAACAATGGTTTAATTTCTATCAAAAAACAAAGGCTACTTTTTGAAAGTTTAACTATTTTTACCATTCCAATTTTTCAAACTATGTCAACACAAAAACGTCTTTACCTTCTTGATTCTTACGCCTTAATATTTCGTGGTTATTTTGCATTTATAAAAAATCCCCGAATCAATTCAAAAGGGATGGACACCTCGGCTATTATGGGATTTATGAATGCCTTAATGGATGTTATCAAACGGGAGAAACCCGACCATTTGGCCGTGGCTTTTGACAAAGGCGGAAGCACGTATCGTTATGAAATGTATCAGGAATACAAAGCCCATCGCGATGAAACGCCCGAAGCTATAAAAATTGCGGTTCCTTATATTCAAGAATTGCTAAAAGCCATGCACATTCCCATTATTGAAGTAGCGGGTTTTGAAGCCGATGATTTGATTGGAACGCTCGCCAAACAAGCAGAAAAAGAAGATTACAAAGTGTTCATGGTGACACCCGATAAAGATTTTGCCCAACTCGTTTCTGAAAATATTTTCATGTACAAACCTGCGCGTATGGGGAACGATATAGAAATATGGGGAATCCCAGAAGTCTTAGCCAAATTTGAAATTGAACGCCCGGAACAAGTGATCGACTTCCTCGGAATGATGGGCGATGCTGCCGATAACATACCTGGTTTTCCAGGTGTTGGAGAAGTAACCGCAAAAAAATTATTGAAAGAATTTGGTTCGATGGAAAACCTTTTAGCCAATACCGATAAGCTAAAGGGAGCCCTAAAAGACAAAATAGAAAACAATAAAGAAAAAGGAATTCTTTCTAAAAAATTGGCAACCATTCTACTCGATTGCCCCGTGACTTTTGACGCTTCTGATTATGAACTCTCTAAACCGGATGTAGAAAAAACCGACATCCTTTTCAATGAATTGGAATTCCGTCAGATGAAAGCACAGTTTGACAAATATTTTGGAACCGGAAAAGAGTATGATGAAATTGATACCAACGGAAACGGGACTTCTAGCGAAACACCACAGCCAACAAAGAAAACACCCGCAAAAAAAACCAACGAAGACCAGTTTGATTTATTCGGCTTTTCCGATGAGGAAAGCGATGAGCCAAAACTACATTCGTTTTATGCAACTTTAGAGAATACCAATCACAATTACACCATTATTCAAGGAGAATTGGGCACAAAATTGTTTTTGCAAAATTTAATGATCCAGACTTCTGTTTGTTTTGATACGGAAACCACTGGAATTGACGCCTTGAATGCCGAATTAGTTGGCATGTCCTTTTCTTGGGAGAAAAGCTGTGCCTTTTACATTCCGTTTCCGGAAAATCAACAAGAAGCGCAGGTGTTGGCAGATAAATACAAACCTTTTTTCGAGAATGAGAACATCGAAAAAATTGGGCAGAATATCAAATACGATTTGAAAATCCTTTCCCGTTACGGCGTTCAAATTAAAGGGAAGTTGTTTGACACAATGATTGCGCATTACCTCATCAATCCCGATATGCGTCACAATATGGATGTTTTATCGGAAACGTATTTGAAATATTCGCCAAAATCCATTGAGGATTTGATTGGCAAAAAAGGGAAGAATCAACTATCCATGCGCGATGTGGCGCTGGAAGAAATCAAAGAATACGCTGCCGAAGACGCGGATATAACATGGCAATTAAAAGAAGTCTTCAGCCCTATTTTAGACAAAGCCGAAACCAAAAAACTATTTGAGGAAATCGAAATTCCGTTAATTCCAGTGCTTGCTGCGATGGAAATGGAAGGCATCAACTTGGATGTACCATTTTTGAAATCGATGTCGGTGGATATGCAAAAAGAAATCGATGCGTTTGAACAAAAAATCTATGAAACAGCTGGGGAGAAATTCAATTTGGCTTCCCCAAAGCAACTCGGCGATATTTTATTCGACAAACTAAAAATTGGCGGCGCCAAACAAAAGAAAACCAAAACCGGTCAATATGCTACTGGTGAAGAAATTTTAAGTTATTTAGAAAAAGACAATCCAATTGTAAAAGATATTTTGGAGTGGCGTCAAATGGTAAAATTGCAGAGCACCTATATTGATGCGTTGCCAAATCAAGTGGATTCAAAAACCCATCGTGTGCACACGGATTATATGCAAACGGTAGCAGCAACTGGGCGATTGAGTTCGAATAATCCGAATTTGCAAAACATTCCAATCCGCACTGAACGCGGACGATTAATTCGTAAAGCCTTTATTGCCCGTGATGAAAATTACACCTTGCTTTCTGCCGATTATTCGCAAATAGAATTGCGCATCATTGCTGCTCTATCGGGAGAAGAAAACATGATAAAAGCGTTTCAAAACAATGAAGATATCCATAGAAGTACGGCCGCAAAAGTGTTTAACGTTCCCTTGGAAGAAGTAACCAAAGAGCAACGAAGCAACGCCAAAACCGTAAACTTTGGAATTATTTATGGTGTTTCTGCTTTTGGATTAAGTAATCAAACTTCACTTTCAAGAAAAGAAAGCGCGGAATTAATTGATGCGTATTATACTTCGTATCCAAAACTAAAATCATACATGTCCAATCAAGTTGATTTTGCTAGAGAGAATGGCTATGTACAAACAGTTTTAGGAAGACGTCGTTATTTAAAAGACATCAACTCTGCTAATATGATGGTGAAAAGTGGCGCGGAACGAAATGCAGTGAATGCGCCAATTCAAGGTTCTGCTGCCGATATTATCAAAATCGCGATGATTAACATCTACAAAAAATTAACTTCTGAAAATTGGAAATCAAAAATGTTATTGCAAGTACATGATGAATTGGTTTTTGATGTTCACAATTCCGAGATTGAGAAAATTCAACCTATGATTAAGTATGAAATGGAAAATGCTTTCACCTTAGCCGTTCCGCTAGAAGTGGAAATGGGAATGGGGAGGAATTGGCTGGAAGCGCATTAGAATTTACTTTTTCTAAAACAAAAAAGCCATAAAATTTATAATTTCATGGCTTTTTTATTGGTTTTATGCAACGGGAATCTATTCAATTATTAAAGTTTTTGTGGCATTACCGTAGTCGGTTCTGACCACAACTAAATAACTGCCTGTTTTTAGGTCAACAATGTTAATTTTGTTTTTATCCCTTGTTATTGTTTCATTTCTTACGACTCTTCCTAAATTATCATAAATTTTAATCAGAGCTGAATTTATAGACAATGGCAGTTCAATTGAAGTAAATCCCTTTGCTGGATTTGGATATAATTTAAATGACTCAACATTAAATTCTGCTGCACCTAAACTAAAATTAACAACTGTAGCGCCACAATTTCCGCCACCATGATAGCCAATTGATAGACTCCCTGCGCGATGTGCCCAAACTAAATTAAGCGATTGTACAGATGCGCTAAAAACATAATCATTAGAATCACCTGTATCTCTGGCTCTAGTTGCTACTACTGTCCTAACTCCAGTAGCAATAGTATTAGAAGAGACAGACCAATTTTGAACAGCATCGAGAGGAGGAACAATACCTTGTCCATCAAAAGTTCTATCCGACATATTAATGCCGTCAAAGAGAACTACATCATTCCCAATATCGTCCATCTGTGTAGAATTGAAAGAAATACCTAACCAATCTGTTGATGGTCCAATCAAAGTTAATGTAACCAATGTACTTGTAATATCAATTTTTGCTGAATATCCCGTGGTGAGTGTAATTGTTCCCGTAGAATATGTTTGTCCAAAAAAAGGAATTGTCACAAATAAGGAAAATAAAAGTAAAGTAATTTTTTTCATAATTATTTATTTTTAAGGGTTTCTATTAATTTATCATCATTGACAAGAATTGCATAATCAATTGCGGAGTTGCCTCTGTTATCTTTTAAATCTGGATTTGCATTAGCTTTAATCAAAATCCTGACAATCTCATAATTTTTAAAAATTGTGGCATATAACAATGCGGAAGTTCCGTTACTATCAATACTATTTACATCAGCTTTTTTATCAAGAAGCGCATTAACTATTTCAATATTTCCTTTAACGACAGCCGCCATTAAAGGCGTACCCATGCTACTTTTTTGATTAATATCACTTCCGTTATTAATAAGAAACTTTGCTACTTCATTATTCCTGTGATAACAGGCCAAGGTTAGTGGGGAATAACCTTCGGTATTAACTATATTAAATGCTTTAGGATTGACAGCAATTATCTCCTTGGCTTGAATGAGAGATCCTTTTCTGGCAATTTCAAAAACATCAAGTTTTTCCTGCGCAATAATAAAATTAAAAATAAAAAATAAAAAAAGTATACTATACAGTTTATTAATTTTCATAAAACTTTTTTATCCAATATCTGTAGATGAAAAAAAATCAAATTAGTTGCGTTAATGATCTAAAAAAAAGCTATTTTATTTTTTTGTGGAATCGCGTTGGCGTAATTCGGTTTTAATTATAGTAGTTTTAAAAGCCAACTCTTCTTCTTTGCTTTCTAATTTATCAATTAACATTTGCGCGGCAACCTCCCCAATTTCAGGGCCGTGTTGACTCACAGTAGATAAACTTGGCGTCATTCTGCGGGACCAAACACCATCTGCAAAACCAATTACCGAAAGTTCCTCGGGAATTTTAAGTCCTTTTTTTATTCCTAATTTCATGGCTGTAACTGCAGCGTGTTCGTCTAATGCAAAAATTGCATCTGCTTTTTTCTTATCGAAAAAATTCGCAACCTTTTCATCAAAATCTATATCATTATCTGAAAGTATAATCAAGTTTTCATCAACTTTGACTCCTTTGTTTTCTAAAGCTTTATAAAACCCTTTGGCTCTTAATTTTCCAACGCTTAAATTATCAATCGTTGAAAATAAGGCTATTTTTCTGCAACCAGTATTAATTAAATGTTCGGTTGCATTAACGGCAGATTCAAAATCGTCCACAATTACTTTGTCGCAATTTACTTCCTCAGAAATTCTGTCAAACATAACAATTGGCGTTCCTTCATTAATGATAGAGGTAAAGTGATTGAATTGTTGCAGCTTCTGGGACTCTTGCGAAATGGAAAGAATAAAACCATCAATGGTCCCATTGCTTAACATTTCCAATGCATTAATTTCTTTTTCTAAGGATTCGTTCGAAATACAAGTAATGATATTATACCCTTTTTCATCGGCCACTTTTTCTATACCACTAAACACTTTTGCGAGAAAAGAATTTAAAATATTGGGGATAATAACGCCAATGGTTTTGGTTCTTCTGTTTTTTAAACTCAAGCCAATAACATTGGGTTTGTAATTTTTGAGTTTGGCATATTCCTTTACGCGTTGTTTTGTCGGTTCACTAATTTCAGGACTTCCGTTCAAGGCTTTGGAAACTGTAGAAATGGAAACACCCAATTCTTTTGCAATTTGTTTTAATGTAGCTTTTGATTTCATTTTGAAGTTGTAAAATGTAAAAATAGCAAAAAAATTCTATTAAAATTAAACGGTTTTCAAATACCCAAATTAATTAATTTAAGATTTGCCTACAAATATTACTTAAAAAGTTAATTAAAAACCTTTCATAAACCAACCAATTTAAACCGTAAACAGGGATCAAACTAGTTGTAATGTAGAATTTATAAACGCCTATAAAACAACTACAAAAGAATTTTTATTTTGGTATTTGCTTTTATAATAATTAATTGTACTTTTGCAACCCCTTTATTAGGGATGGAATGTTTAATTAAAAAAATATTATGGACGCATTAAGCTACAAGACACAATCTGCAAGCAAAGCCACTGTTACAAAAGAGTGGATCATTGTAGATGCCGACGGTCATAACTTAGGACGTCTTGCTTCAAAGGTCGCAATGATCCTTAGAGGTAAGTACAAGCCAAGTTATACACCTCACGTCGACTGTGGAGATAACGTTATTGTTATCAACTCAGAGAAAATTAACCTTACGGGGAACAAAATGGACGAAAAGACATACATTCGTCACACAGGTTATCCAGGAGGACAAAGAAGTTTGACGGCAAAAGTTTTGCAATCAAAAAACCCTGCTTTGCTAATTGAAAAAGCAGTGAAAGGAATGTTGCCTAAAAATAAATTAGGAGCGGAACTTTTCAGAAATCTAAATGTTGTTGTAGGAACTGAGCACAAACAAGGTGCGCAAAAACCTAAAACAGTTAACCTAAACGATCTTAAGTAATGGGAGCAATTCACAAAATCGGAAGAAGAAAATGTGCTGTTGCACGTGTTTATGTTTCAGAAGGAACAGGAGTAATTACTGTTAACAAAAAAGCATTTACTACGTATTTCCCAACAGCAACTTTACAGTACAAAGTTTTACAACCAATGTCTATGACAGAAAATGTAACTAACTATGATGTAAAAGTTAATGTTTACGGAGGTGGTTCAACAGGTCAAGCAGAAGCTGTTCGTATGGCTTTAGCTAGAGTTATGTGTGAAGTAGGTGAAGGAAACAGAGCTATACTTAAACCAGAAGGTTTATTAACAAGAGATCCAAGAATGGTTGAACGTAAAAAATTCGGTCAGAAGAAAGCTCGTAAGAGATTCCAATTCTCTAAACGTTAATAGTGCCTGTCTTGTGCTATTCGTACAAGACATATTGATTATAAAATTTAAAAACAATGTTGTTGTTGTCCCGATGCGTCGGGAAATTAGTTTAGCATCTAAATGGTTAAGACCAGATAAACATCGCTACTTAATCATTGCTAATCAACAGAACGTAAACTAAGAAAAAAATGTCAAACAAAGTAGAAGTAAAAGAATTACTAGAAGCAGGTGTTCACTTCGGACACATGACTAGAAAATGGGATCCAAATATGGCTCCTTACATTTATATGGAGCGTAATGGTATTCACATTATCAATCTATATAAAACCGCAGCAAAAATTGAAGAAGCGAATGAAGCTTTAAGAAAAATTGCAGCATCCGGTAGAAAAATACTATTTGTAGCTACCAAAAAACAAGCAAAAGATATCGTTGCTGAAAAAGCAGCAGCTTGCAACATGCCATATATCACAGAAAGATGGCCTGGTGGAATGCTTACCAACTTCGTTACTATCCGTAAAGCCGTTAAAAAAATGGCTACTATTGATAAAATGAAGAAAGACGGAACTTTCATGACTTTGTCAAAAAAAGAACGTCTTCAAGTAGATCGTCTTCGTGCTAAATTAGAAAAAAACTTAGGTTCAATCGCAGAAATGTCTAGACTACCTGCTGCATTGTTCGTAGTAGATATCAAAGCAGAACACATCGCAATAAAAGAAGCTCAGAAATTAAACATTCCAGTTTTTGCAATGGTGGATACCAATTCCGACCCAAGAGAGGTTGAGTATGTAATTCCATCTAATGATGATGCTTCTAAATCAATTGATAAAATTTTAACTTTAGTGACTGCTGCAATTGTAGACGGTTTATCCAACAGAAATGCTGATGGTAATCCTGAAGAAGTTACAGAAGAAACTACAGAAGAAACTGTTGCGGAAGTAGTAGCGGAAGCTGCTGCTCCAGAAGCTGTAGTTGAAGAAGTTACTGTTGCAGAAGAAGTTGCTGTCGAAACTGTAGAAGAAGTTGTAGCAGAGGTTACAGCTCCAGAAGCAGAAGAGACTAAAACAGAAGAGTAAATACTATTTATAGTCGTTTTGATGGTGCGTGTTTACTTTTGTATGCATTTGCAACAAAACGACTAATTTTTTAAACTTTAAATAATTGAAAAAATGGCAACAATTACTGCTGCAGACGTAAATAAATTAAGAACAATCACTGGTGCTGGAATGATGGACTGCAAGAAAGCACTTGTGGAATCGGATGGAGATTTTGATTTAGCAATTGAAAATCTTCGCAAAAAAGGACAAAAAGTTGCTGCAAACCGTTCGGATAGAGAATCTACTGAAGGTGCTGCAATTGCAATCGTTAATGCTGATAAAACCGCTGGTGTAGTAATCACATTAAATTGTGAAACCGACTTCGTTGGCATGAATGAAAGCTTCGTTAAAATGGCTACTGAAATGGCTAATTTAGCATTGAACTATAAAACTAAAGAAGATTTTTTAGCCGCCGACTTCAATGGAATTACGGTTGCTGAAAAATTAATTGAACAAACAGGAGTTATTGGAGAAAAATTGGAGATCAGAACCTTCGAAAGATTAGAAGGTGCTTTTATCGGGTCTTACATTCACTCTGGAAACAAAATTGCAACTTTGGTATCTTTATCAGCTATTGTAACTGGTGGGGATGAAGCAGCAAGAAACGTAGCGATGCAAGCCGCAGCAATGAATCCAATTGCTTTAAACGAAGCTGGTGTTGATGCTGAAATCATTGAAAAAGAAATTGAAATCGCTAAAGATTTATTGCGTCAAGAAGGAAAACCTGAAGCGATGTTAGAAAATATTTCTAAAGGAAAAATTCAACGTTTTTACAAAGACAATACTTTAGTTAATCAAGATTATATTAAAGATAGCAGCATGAATGTTGCAAACTATATAAAATCTGTTGATGCTAATTTGACTGTAACAGGTTTCAAAAGAGCAGCGTTAGGATAATATTTCAGAATTATAATTATTAATTCAACATAGTAAACGGCATTTCTTCATTGAAATGCCGTTTTTTATTTTATCCAAAAAAAAGTAAATTTGAATAGTAGTTTCTTAAAGAAGTTGTGAGTTTCAAATTTAAATTTCATTGTCTTGACGCCATTAAATTATCGGAATCATTCAATGATTGGAATACACAAACACCATAATAATTATGCAAACAAAAATTCGATGCGCTTGGTGCGAAAAAGACAATTTATATCGCGATTATCATGATAATGAATGGGGGAATCCCATTTATGACGATGATAAACTGTTTGAATTTTTAGTATTGGAAACGTTTCAGGCGGGGTTGAGCTGGCATATGATTCTCAAAAAAAGAGACAATTTGCGCAACGCATTCGCGCAATTTGATTATAAAAAAGTAGCGCAATTTGGAGAAGAAAAAGTGCAAGAATTACTTCAGGATGCTGGGATTATAAGAAAT
Organism: uncultured Bacteroidota bacterium; assembly: GCA_903842575.1. Taxonomy (GTDB): domain Bacteria; phylum Bacteroidota; class Bacteroidia; order Flavobacteriales; family Flavobacteriaceae; genus Flavobacterium. The sequence continues at coordinate 68,930 of CAIMMM010000127.1, forward strand.
CAATTAAAAATAAGAGGCACTATTGCTAATGCTATTGCTTTTATCAAAGTACAAGAAGAGTTTGGCAGTTTCTCCAAATACATTTGGAATTTCACAGAGGGGAAACCCATTCATAACCATATAAAAAAGATGAGTGACGTTCCTTCTTCCACACCGCTTTCGGATACCATTAGTAAAGATTTAAAGAAACGAGGATTTAAATTTGTAGGCACCACTGTAGTTTATGCGCATATGCAGGCAACGGGAATGGTGAATGATCATGTGGCGGATTGTTGGAAAAGAAACTAGTTTTCAATCACAGTTTATCAGTTAGTTGTAAAATATAAAGGCAAACTATCAAAAAGACATTAGGATATTATAGCTTATTTATTGCACTATAAAAGGTGGTGACTAAGACTATAACGGTGACTAATCTTTCAAAATCCGCATAAAGCTTTCTCTAGAAATTTCAAATGCCCCCAAGCTTTCCAAATGGTCATTGTGAACCTGGCAATCCAAAAGTTTGTAATGGTTTTCTTTTAATTGTTGAACTAAAGTTACAAAGGCAACTTTACTCGCATTAGGAACAAGGGAAAACATACTTTCTCCACAAAAAACATGTCCCAAATCCACGCCATACAATCCGCCAACTAATTGGCCGTTTTCCCAAACTTCTATAGATTTTGCAATTCCTAAATTGTGAAGATTTGTATAGGCTTCAATAATTTCAGAAGATATCCATGTTCCTTCTTGCTCTTTTCGTTCCGTTTGCTGACAGTAGGCAATGACTTCTTTGAAATTTTCATTAAATGTAATGCTGAAAATATTCCTATTTAAAATATTCCTCATACTTTTAGAAACTTTATACGATGCAGGATAAACCACCATTCTTTCCGATGGTGCCCACCAAAGTATTGGTTCATCGGGATTATACCAAGGAAATATGCCGCTATTGTAAGCTAAGATTAACCGCTCAATAGACAAGTCGCCACCAACTGCCAAAACCCCTTCAAAAGAGGCTTCTTCAACAGGTGGAAAATAAAGTTCTTTGGTTATAAAATACATTTTGTTACTCTCAAAATTCAATGGCAATAAAAAAAGAGTTCAGAAAAATGAGGTAATTACTGCTCTCAAATTTCTAAACTCTTTATGCTTTTCTTTCCTATTCTATTTTTTCTAATTAGAAAGGCAAATCGTCGTGGTCTTCTTCTTTAAAATCTGTTGCTGGAGCAAAAGCTTCTGCTGCTGGAATTGGCGGCATTTGACCTGTTGCTTGAGCTTCAGCTTGTACTTTTCCAATTCTCCATCCTTGAATCGTATTGAAATATACCATTTCTCCTTGAGGATTTGTCCATTCTCTCCCTCTTAAGTTAATGTCAATTTTAACTGCATCACCCACTTGATAATTATTCAATAAATCACATTTATCTTGAACAAATTGCACCAAAATGTGTTGTGGATATTGCTCATCTGTTGTAACTACAACATCTCTTTTTTTAAATCCTGATGTCCCCACTTCTTTTGTGGTGTCAATCATTTTAATTTTCCCTACTACTTCCATAATTATCGTTTTGCTAATAGTACTTTCCATGCCGAAAGTACTTCATTATTATTTAAATATTCTTTTGCTTTTAAATGAATTTTATTTTTGTCGTCAGAACTTAAAACTCCTTTTACAGCAAAATTTTGTTTTACAAATATAGTAATTTCTTCTTCTATTGGCAATGCTGCTACATTTCCTAATTTCCCTAAATCATTCCCATTAAAAACGGCACTTTGCATAATAAAAGCAGGAATTGCATCTACGCCAATACCAAGTGCCGTCAAAGGTTTTTCGACTTCAAACAGTCCTTGATTGGATCGAGAATACCAATTTCCTCCCAATCGAGAAACCAAATCTATTTTATAGGGATCAATCATTCCATTCTCGTCCAAAATTGCTTCTTTGATATGAATTTTTACCACTTCACAAATAATCAAATTTCCGGCGCCTGCTTCATTTCCTAAGGCAATAATTTCATTAACTTCACATTCAAATTGCACCGGACTTTCTGCTACGCGATATGGCCTTACAATATCTGAAGGCAACATGGTTAATCCCGATTTTAGAAATTCATTCACGCCATCGGCGTATTCCGTACTTGATAAGGAAGTTTGTTGCACAATGTCATAATTCACCACATTAATCACGACTTGCTTGGTTGCTTCGCAATTGATAAGTGTGTGTTTTATCGTGTTATTTCGAACTCTTCGCGCAGGCGAAAAAATCAAAATGGGTGGATTAGAACTGAATACATTAAAAAAACTAAAGGGCGATAAATTGGGCTTGCCATTTTTGCCAATTGTACTAGCAAAAGCAATGGGCCTAGGAGCAACAGCACTTTGAAGATATCCTTGCAATTTTGCCGGAGTTAGTTCTTTGGGTTCAATACTAATCATAATAATTTGGTCTCAATTTAGTTCAAAAGCATTGTGCTTTGAACTTCTAAATTTTTATCGCAAATTAAAAAAATTTGCGAATTTTTAGTTTATTTTTTTTGCTTTCACACAAAAGTAACACCTTTAAAAATACTATTAGAATGGTTTTTACAAAATTTTCCAACTTTTCTCTATATTTATAAAAAATTAAAGATGCAATTTTCCGAAAGAAGAAACCTTACGCGTTGGATTATCATTATGGCTTCATTTGTCATCGTGATTTTAATTCTTTGGAATACTTATGCTTTTTTTCAAATTTTTAAAAATGAAGAACGCGTTAAAATGCAAAATTGGGCGTTGGCCCAAAAAAAAATCAATAGTGCTGATGCTGATGTTGATGTTGAACTTCCTTTTCAAATAATTCAAGAAGCTTCTATTCCCATAATAGTTACCGAAAAAGATTCGATAATTAACATGAATAATATTGACAATGACATTATAAAAGACAAGGACAAATTAAATGCTTTTTTAAAAAAACTAAAAAGTCAAAATGATCCAATTATAATGCAAATTTCTGAAGGCAAAACACATAATTTATATTATGGTGATTCCTCGTTATTAAACAAATTAAAATATTATCCTATTGCATTAGTATTGATTATTATTTTATTTGGCGCAGTAGTTTATAACTATTATAAGAGTAGTAAAATGGCAACCCAAAACAAGCTTTGGGCTGGAATGGCAAAGGAAACTGCGCATCAAATTGGCACCCCATTATCGTCATTAATCGGATGGCTCGAAATTATGAAAGCAGATAATGTTGATGAAACTACCATTCGTGAAATTGAAAAAGACATCACTCGATTGCAAACAATAACAGATAGATTCTCAAAAATTGGCTCAGAGCCCGTTTTGGAAATGAAAAATATTGTGGGAGAAACCGAGCAGTCTTTTGAATATTTGAAGTCTCGATTTTCAAAACAAGTAGCTTTTTCTTTTAAAGGTCCAGATTTCCCAATCATGATATCCATCAACCCTATTCTTCACAGTTGGACCATAGAAAATTTGGTAAAAAATGCTATAGATGCTATGAAAGGAAGGGGGGGGATTTCTGTTGTAATTGAAAACGATGGGGATTTAGTAAAAATTAAAGTCTCTGACACAGGAAAAGGAATCCCTAAAAACCAATTCAAACGCATCTTCGAGCCTGGTTTTACAACCAAAAAAAGAGGTTGGGGATTGGGATTATCATTGACAAAAAGGATTGTTGAAGAATACCACAAAGGCAAAATAAAAGTCCTGCATTCTGAAATAGGAAAAGGAACTACAATACAGGTAAGTTTTAAAAAAACTTAAAAACGTATTGGAATCCCAACAAAAAATACGAGATGTTTTGTTTTATAAATTAGATTGAATGGCATTAGCCAAAGCTTCAAATTCCTCTTTAGATAAGGAAACTTTATTTTGAAATCGCATCTCATCCATTTCGTTTAATGGAATCAAATGCACATGCGTGTGGGGTACTTCAAGACCAATAACAGCAACGCCAACACGTTTGCAAGGCACTGTTTTTTCTAATGCAATAGCAACCTTTCTTGAGAATTGCATCAAGCCTAAATACAAGTCTTCATCCATATCAAAAATCTTATTGATTTCCTGTTTGGGAACACAAAGCGTATGACCTTTTGCATTTGGATTTACATCCAAAAACGCCAAATAGTTGTCGTCTTCTGCTATTTTGTAGCAAGGAATATCTCCGTTAATTATTTTAGTGAAAATGCTGCTCATATAGCGTTTTTTTAAGCCCTGCGCCCGGGATGAAACGCTCAGGGTGACAAATAGAATTAATCCCGAGAGATTTCTAAAACTTCAAATTTCAATACACCATTAGGCACCGTGATTTCAGCTACTTGCCCAACCGACTTTCCAAGTAATCCTTTTCCTATCGGAGAACTTACCGAGATTTTTCCGGTTTTTAAATCGGCTTCGCTTTCGGCAACCAAGGTGTATTTCATTTCCATGCCATTTGCTTGGTTCTTGATTTTCACATTTGATAAAACCAATGCTTTCGAAACATCCAATTGGGATTCGTCAATCAATCTTGCGTTAGAGTGCACTTCTTCCAATTTAGCAATTCGCATTTCCAACATACCCTGCGCCTCTTTGGCGGCATCATATTCTGCATTTTCAGATAAGTCTCCTTTATCTCTTGCTTCTGCTATATCTGCTGATGCTTTTGGACGCATTACGCTTTTCATATGGTCTAATTCTTCCCTAAGTTTTTTTAACCCTTCTGCTGTGTAATAAGATATTGTGCTCATTTTTCCCTCTTTTATATAAATAGAAAAAATCCCATCGCAACGGGATTTCTTTTTTCAAAGATACTATTTTTTAATTTATTTCAATTTTGTTGCGCTACATTGCACATGTCAAAGTTAAATAAATTAATTTTGTTTCAACAAAGTAATCTAAATAATTTTTAATGAAAAAATATTTTAGCTTTTTAATAATTTTAGCTTTTACAATAAGTTGTGACACTGGAAGTTTTAATAATAAAAATCCCTATTTACCCAATTATCCCGTTAATGTAATTATAAATTTGAGCTTGCCTCAATATAGTAATTTGCAATTTGCCAGCAATCATGTAGTGGTTTCAGGTGGTGTAAATGGAATTGTTGTTTTTAATACCGGGAGCGATTTCGTTGCTTTTGATTTAGCGTGTCCGAATCAGGCTTTAAGCGCATGTTCCACGATGACTATAAATGGGATAAACGCAACTTGTCCCTGTGACAATGCTGTTTACAGTTTGTTTTCTGGGCAAAGTCCAGGTCTTCAATACCCAATGAAACAATACCGTATTGACAATAGTGGAGGCACTTTGATTATTTATAATTAAAACTTCATTGTCATTCCTACTAAGAAATTAGTTCCCGCTTGAGGATAATAATAAGGGTATATATCATACATATAGCCATTAGAGATATATTTTTTGTTGAAAATATTGTTTGCTAATCCCGATAAAACAATAGTTTTGAAAACTGATTTCATCTTAATTTCGTAGGCAATATTTAAATCATTGACGAAATAATCGGGTAATTTTGCTTCCGGTAATTCAATATTATTCAAGTATTGCTCGCCCACAAATTTTGACATCCAAGAAATTTGAAAATTATCAATTGGTTTATATACCAAAATATTCCCTGCAATAACCGACGGCGAATAGGCAATATCTTTGGTGCCAAAATTTGTTCCGGCAACATTTAAGTCCACATTTTTATTCCTACTTACTGTAACATTCGGATGCATTATAAATTGCTTTGACAATGAAATAGTGGCGTCAACTTCCAAACCCAAACGGTAACTCTTTTCGCTATTGGAACGAATTGGATTGCCAACACCGTCCAAATTCCCAGTTAAAATCAGCTGATCTTTGTAGGCCATGTAATAAATATTGGCATTGCATTTTACTCTTTCTGAAACATAGCGCCAACCCAATTCATAGTCATCCAGCTTTTCAGGTTTGGCTCCATGCCTATCGGCAGACAGGTTTTCTCCTTCATAATCGGTTCGGTTTGGTTCCCGATTGGCTTTCGCATAAGAGAAATACAAGGTGTTTTTGGAATTCAATTCATAATTCAATCCTGCTTTTGGGTTGAAGAAATTAAACGTATCATCCACCAAAGTTGGCCGAATTCCATCCGCTTTATAGTTTACATTTCGGTATTGCAAATCACCAAACAAACTAATTTTTTTTGTGATTTGACAATTGGCTTTCGCAAAAAATGTCGCGTCAGTTTTGGTTGCGGAATTATCATAATAGTGATCTCCCAGTTCACTTTGTGAAGCATATCTTGCCCAAATAACCCGCCCAAAATGTTTGCCGTCATATTCGTTCCAACTACCTCCAAAAATCAAATCTAATTTGTCATTTTTGTAGTTTGCCGAAAAAGTTGTTCCATAAAAATTATTGTCCAACCATTTTTGACAAATCAAATCGGTTGTAATTTCTGTGGCAATAGGAAATAAACCGTAGTCTGTAAAATCGGCATCTTCTTTATAATTTTCATAGTAGCCTTTCCCTTTGGTATAATGGAACGCTAGGTTTGTATTCCAATTTTCCGAAACTTTTTCGTTCCAATGCAATTGATAATGGTCTTGTTGATAGTTGTCGGTTTCATTGGCGTAATAACGTGTATTCCCTAATTCATCGGTAAAAATTCCGGCGGAGTTAAAAGTTCTGTTCGTGATTAATGTTGTTTCATCAATGCCGTTCCAAGACTGGTACATTTTTTCGGTTCCGCCAAAAACTAGAGCTTTGATTAGCATTGTTTTTCCAACATAGGTTCCTTGCAAAAAATAGGATTTTAAATCCGATGAAGCTCTGTCGACATAACCTTGGGAATTAATATTTGACAATCTCCCCGCCAATTCAAAATGATCATTTAGCAATCCTGTACTGAATTTTACAGTGCTTTTTCGGGTGTTAAAACTCCCCCCAGAATTAGAAATTTCTCCCAAACTTTGTTTTGAATACGAATCGGTTAACATGTTCAAACTGGCACCAAAAGCGCCAGCGCCATTTGTAGAAGTCCCAACGCCGCGTTGTAATTGCACGCTTTCAACCGATGAGGCAAAGTCAGGCAAGTCAACAAAATAAGTTCCGCTTCCTTCAGCATCGTTATAGGGAATTCCGTTTATGGTTACGTTGACTCTAGTAGCATCGCTTCCGCGTACACGAATTCCGGCATAGCCAACACCATTTCCTGCATCGGAAGTTGTGATAACTGAAGGTAAAAAGTTCATTAAAACGGGAATGTCTTGCCCAAGATTTCGAAACTTAATTTCCTTTTTATCCAAATTACTGAACGAAACCGGTGTTTTAGTAGTGACACGAACCGCCGAAACGAGCACTTCGTCAAGTTGATTAACTTTTAAAGTGTCTTTTGGTTTTTCTTGGGAAAAAGAGGAGAAAGAAGTAAGAAGTAAGAGAAAATAAAGCACTGTCTTGCTTCTTGTTTCTTGTTTCTTGCCTTTCAAGTTAAATAAAGTAATCATCCGTAAAAAATATTACGAATAAAAAGAGGTAATTATTCTTTGATTAAAAAATTGGTTGTTTCCTTGACTAATGGATAGCGTGCACACTATTTTTTGTCATTTTCCCTTAGCAACATTACTTGCTCAGGTTCATTGGGTATAATCTCAGCTCGTTATTTAGAGCACCCCTTTTGAGACGGCACAAAGATATATAAAGTATTAAGATTGGAGAATTAAGTAGTAAGGTTTTTTTATGATGCTTTATACATGGTCCTAAAAGTGTGGTTTGCGGCGGGTTTTCTTGATTTCTGATTGATTGCGTTTTTCCTTGATTCTTTTTTCAATAACGGAACGTGGAATTCTTGTGGCTTTTCGCTTTTTGACAACAACCAAAGCTTTTTGAATCAATTCTAAAAATCGTTTGGTAACAATGGTTTTATTTTTGAGTTGACTTCGGTCTTCGTCACAGTTTAAAATCAAAATGGCATCAGCAGTAAATCGGGAAGCGAGTTTGGATAAAAGCAGTTCTTTTTCTTCATCGTTCAATGCTTTTGAAGCGTTTAAATCGAACGTCAAAACTACTTTGGAGGAAACTTTATTGACGTTTTGTCCGCCAGCGCCAGAACTTCTCACGGCTTTAAAACCCAATTCGGAAAGGATTTTTTCTATTTCCATTACTGAGGTTGATGCGCAGGTTTTAATAAGTCATTAACGTTTTTTACAGGATTAAAAGTAACCAAAGGAACCTCAACAAAAACAGTTATCCATTTTGCCATGGCCCCATTCCAAAGTCCGGGAAGTTCATATCCTTTTAAATCTTTTCCTTTATTATTTTTATGAACAATAAAGCCTGTACTATGATCTATGAACTCTATCAGATTAAACTTTTCTCTACGATAATTTTTAATGCCACATACCAAATCTACTGGGTTAAAATGGGTTGCGTTTGCTAAAATTTTCGCTTGTTCAGGGTTGTTAATATCAACCTGTGAACTTTCAACAATTTGTAAAGAAACATTTCCTTTGGTGCTTTTTATCCAGAAAGGACCACCACCAGGTTCCCCTTCATTTTTAACCATACCACAAATACGAATAGGCCGATTTAATTTGTTTTTTATACAATCAATTTTGTTAGCCAAAGTATATTCGTTGAAATTATCTGTAACACCAATATTCAATTTTTTCTGCATGAAATTGGTAATTAATTCGATGTTTTTTTCATCCACGCGCTGGCTATCAATATCCTTTAAAATTTGAAAAATTTCTTGTTGCAAATCCAATAAAATTCCAGCCAACCCCTTTTTATAAAACGTAGTCTCTTCAATATGATTTTGGATAACATTATCAATATTTTTAATAAAAATTATATCCGCATCTAGCATATTTAAATTATGAATCAATGCTCCGTGCCCTCCTGGGCGAAAAACCAATTGTCCGTTTTCATTACGAAAAGGCGCATTATTTATTGTAACCGCTATTGTATCGCTGCTTTTGTCTTGATATGAATAACTTATATGGAGTGTCGTTCCTGATTTTTTTTCTACTTTTCCCTTTACTTCATCAATAATTTCATTGAATAATTTTTCATGGCTTTCAGAAACCGTAAAATGCAAATGTGAAACCGCATTAGACGCTGCATAAAAAGCACATTCATTCAAATGCTCTTCTATAGGAGTTGCGATATGGGTGGAATATTTATGGAAATCCAAAGCGCCTTTTGGCATATTAGCAAAATCAAAATGGTTCGAATCTAGCATCAATTTTATAAAATGATAGCTTTTTTCATGACCTTCAAGTGAGTAATAATTAGCTAATTGCTGTTTTAATTTAGCTTTTACAACTTCATAAAACGGAAATTTTTCAATTCCAGCCAAAAAAACGGGAAGGTTTTTATCTTTTTTTCTGTTAATGTAGGCGTTTATCGTTTCGTTTTCATGATCAAATTCCATTAAGAATTCACTTAAAAACTTAAACATTCTAGAAGCCGCTCCCGAAGCCGGGACAAATTTTTTAAGTTTTAAATTTGATTTTTCTTTATCAAAGAGAGAGGCATAATTTTGTATTTCTTCTAATGTTAATTTTACAATTCCATCGTCAACTGTTGCTGGTTTGTCTAAACAAATTTTTGGAATTCCCAATTCATACAAAAACAACTCCCCTTCAATTTTATCCAAGGAAATACCATGCGCTTTGATTTGCTCAAAGTCGGAATCTGTTAGTCCGTATTTAGTTGTTAAACTCTTTTTTGTTGTAAAATCTTCTTCCATTCTAAATAGCCAAAAATGGCAATAATTGTAAATATAAAATATTGGATGCTAGTGAATGAATAGCCTTTATAAAAATACAATGGAATTGAAATGATATCGCCAATAATCCATAAAATCCAATTCTCCATTTTCCTTTTTGCCATCAACCACATTCCAACAAAGAAAATTCCCGTGACTAGTGTATCAACATAAGAAGTCCAATGGGTAAATTTATTAAAAAAAGTATAAACGACAACAACAAATAGGATGGTTAATATAAAAATAATGATTGCCTGCTTTTTTTCGGCTGTTGTCATTTTGGAAATTGGAAAAACCACAACATCATCTTGTTTTCTAGTCCAATGATACCAACCGTAAATACTCATCACTACATAATAAAAATTAATCATCATGTCGCCAAGATAGGACCATTTCCAAAACAAATACACATATATTGCCGTATTGATTATACCGGTAGGGAATACCCAAATATTATCTTTTTTGGCAAACCAAACACTCAATAATCCAAAAATTATAGCACTGATTTCCAAGACTATTTCTTGTATGGGAAAGTTTTTATATTGTTCAAAAATAAAATCAAACATTAGTCAAAAAAGTTTAGATCGTTCTCGAAAGCGGTTCCAATAACTACCATATCTGCTCCAGCTTTGAATGCGTCATCAATTTCAGTTTTAGAACGAATGCCTCCTCCAACGATTAATGGAATAGAAATATTTTCGGAAACTCTTTTTATCATTTCTAAAGGAACTGCATTTTGCGCGCCACTTCCCGCTTCGAGATAGATTAATTTATTACCCATAAATTCCCCTGCTTTGGAGGTTTGAGCTACATATTCTGAATTATTTCTTGGCAACGGCTTAGTTTTACTTACTCTTTCCACTGCGGTTTTGCCTCCGCTTTCTATTAAAATATAGCCCGTAGAGATGATTTCTAAATTGGTTTTTTCTAATATTGGAATTGCTTGAATTTGATATTCCACCAAATAATCTGGGTTGCGTCCCGAAAGTAATATAAGAAATAAAATCCCGTCAGCTTCCGAAGAAATTTGGGATGGATTTCCCGGGAAAAGCAAAATAGGCAAGGCTGTTTTTTGTTTTAATTGAATAATCAATTCACCTAAGTTATTCCCTTCAAACGAACTTCCTCCAACAAAAATATGCGTTGCCGACGATTGATTGATTTTAAAAATCAAATTATCAAGTTGCTCCCAAATAATTTTATCAGGGTCTAACAAGATGGCTAATAATTTTTGATTATTGGACTTGGCGTTTACTATTTGATGGTAGTTGTTTTTCATTTTTCAAAAACCCAAACCACGGTATAATTTTCAATTTCTTCAAACTGTACTTCAAACGTTACTTTCAAGTTGTTGAAATGTAGTAATGCACCCGTTTTTTTATCCGTAATTTCAAAAGGCGCAACAAAGATATGATCTTTGAAACTAATGCCTACTTCATTTCTAACCTTGAAAACCGCTTCTTTAATGCCCCAAATTACAGTCAATTTTGAAATATAATCTGTTTTATTTTCTTTTGTTAAATAAACAAATTCTTCTTCGGCAAATTTATGAGCGATGATTTCTATCTTTTCTCTTCGCATTTCCAAATCAATACCAACATTTCGATTACTTATAATAATTACCGAAAAGCCATGGGAATGCGAAATAGATATATGCGTTCCATTGTGCAAATGGGGTTTGCCAAATTCGTCATAATATAAATCAAAATCCGAGAATCCTGCTACGTTAAGCAATTTTCTGACACTTAAAAACCCTTTTTGATGACTTTCGGATTTCATGTTTTCTAAACGAGCCAAGGAAACATCTTTTAGAGCAAGTTCCCTAAAAAGTTCATCAAAAGATTCAGTTATTTTCCAAACAAAAATTTGAGTTTGTTGGTCTAAAGAAATGGTTTTATATAGCGGCATTATTGAATTTAGAATTATCTATTTGTTTTTCAGAAAATTAGACGCTTAAACAAATCACAAAATAACAGAAATCTTTGAAAATATAAAAAGATATTTCGTAATTTTGCGCCACAATTTAAAAAACAAATATACATAATAGATGAGTACACAAACATTACCTTATGTAGCTTTTAAAGTGAAAGATATTTCACTTGCAGCTTGGGGAAGAAAAGAAATTGAATTGGCTGAAGCAGAAATGCCAGGTTTAATGGCTCTTAGAGCAGAATACAAAAACGAACAACCTTTAAAAGGCGCTCGTATTGCAGGATGTTTACACATGACTATTCAAACTGCGGTCTTAATTGAAACTTTAATTGCTTTGGGCGCGGAAGTTACTTGGTCCTCTTGTAACATTTTCTCTACTCAAGATCAAGCTGCTGCTGCAATTGCTGCTGCAGGAATTCAAGTTTATGCTTGGAAAGGTTTGAATGAGCCTGATTTTGATTGGTGTATCGAACAAACACTTTTCTTTGGCGAAGACAGAAAGCCATTAAACATGATTTTGGATGATGGTGGCGATTTAACGAATATGGTTATTGACCGTTACCCAGAATTGGTTGCTGGAATTAAAGGTTTGAGCGAAGAGACTACAACTGGAGTTCACCGTTTATACGAAAGAGTAAAAGCTGGAACATTACCAATGCCAGCTATAAACGTAAATGACTCGGTTACTAAATCGAAATTTGATAACAAATACGGTTGTAAAGAATCGGCTGTTGATGCTGTTCGTAGAGCAACTGACATTATGTTGGCTGGAAAAAGAGTAATCGTTTGTGGTTATGGTGATGTTGGAAAAGGAACGGCTGCTTCTTTTAGAGGCGCAGGTTCAATTGTAACCGTTACCGAAATTGATCCAATTTGTGCGCTTCAAGCGGCTATGGACGGTTTTGAAGTTAAAAAATTAAACACTGTTGTTAAAACTGCCGATATTATTATAACCACTACTGGCAACAAAGACATCGTTTTGGGTTCTCATTTTGAACAAATGAAAGACAAAACTATCGTTTGTAACATTGGTCACTTTGATAATGAAATTGACATGGCTTGGTTGAACAAAAACCACGGTGCGTCAAAAATCGAAATCAAACCGCAAGTTGACAAATATACAATTGCCGGAAAAGACATTCTTATCTTGGCTGAAGGTCGTTTAGTAAATCTTGGTTGTGCTACAGGACATCCAAGTTTTGTAATGAGTAATTCATTCACCAACCAAACTTTAGCTCAAATTGAATTGTGGAAAAACAGTGCTGCTTATAACAATGACGTTTATATGTTGCCAAAACATTTAGATGAAAAAGTGGCAATGTTACATCTTGCTAAATTAGGAGTTGAATTGGAAACGTTACGTGCAGACCAAGCAGAATATATTGGTGTTGGCGTTGACGGACCATTTAAACCGGAATATTATAGATACTAATCGACACTTCTTAGAAAGTTAGATTTTTTGATAATTAGAAACCCTTACAGAAAAGTGAGGGTTTTATTTTTATAAAATCTTATTTCTGTCCTATTTTTTTACATATTTTTAGCATGGAATTAAACCATGTAGTCATACTATTCAAATAAAGAAACAAATGTACGTTGGGAATTTGCCGAAAAGCCAACAAAACTCAGGAGTAGGCAAAACATAACCTTATATAAAAATGAAAAAAAAATTCTTATTTCTTTTTTTAACTTTTTGCCCCATTTTATTCTTAAGCTGTAGCAATGATGGTAATTCAAATACTTATCCTGAAAGTACTGTGGGAACTGTATGGTACCGACAAGAAACTGCCAATCAATCAGGACAAGTTGTTATTATAGATTTCCATTTAACTTTTGAAACCTCAACCACGGGAAATTTAGAAGCTGAAACTTCTGTGGCTGGAACTAATATTTCTCAACATTATAATTTCACATATACTTATTCAAACGGAAACGGAGTTGCAAATTTTGAGGACAATAATATTGGAACACAAAATTTTACTATTAATGGCAATAGGTTAAAATTAGATGGTGAAGTATTGGTGAAATTATAAACCAAATACAACTGTGATAAAAATACATACAAAGAATTTGGAAGCCTACTTTTACTAAAATAAAGCTAAAAATTTACACAACAAAAAACCCAATTCTTTCAAATTGGGTTTTTTAATAATATATAGTTAATCACATCTCTAAGGCACATAACTATTCCTTCACAAACTTAATGTTTGCCATTCCTTTATCCGTATTCACTTTTATAAAATAAGTCCCAGTTTTTAAGCCTGAAACATCAATAGCCGAAACCACTTCAGTATTAGTAATCGCCAACACAATCTGCCCAAGCACGTTATAAATATTAATAGAATTTAATCCTATTGTAGCTTTAGTTTCAATATTCAAAATACTTTGTGCGGGATTTGGATACACGCTGAAAAAAGTACTGAAATCAAAATCTTGTGTTATCAATGCGGCAATGGTTGTTGTGGCAGTATTAGTAACAATCGGAGCATTATAATCAAAATAAATATTGGCACTGTTGCTGAATGTGTTTCCAAGAATCAGTGTTGGTTTTGTTTTTATTTTAAAAGCCACATAGCCGTCATTAATTCCCGTTGTAAAAGGAAGATCGATGTTTTCAAAAATGAATTCCACTTGATTCGTGTTCGTAATTCTCGTCTCAAACGAATGGCTTCCTGTTATCGGTATTAAAGAACTCACATCAAATTTATTGGTGTCAATCATATCTTTGACTACTACATTTTGTGCGTTTGCTGTACCATCGTTTTCAAAACGAATCATGTAATGAACGTATTGCCCAACGGCATCGGGTGTTATGGTTGACCCTTCTATACAGGTTTTATCATTAGGGTCTAATGAATTTACGACAATTTGTTTTAATAAACTTGTATTGTCAAATGGTATTTCATCACCAGATATAGGAGTAATAACAGCTACATAATTTAATTGATATCCAGCATTTACTGGTGGAGTATCTGTTGGGGAGTTTACATGTAGGGTTAAATTTATAGTTCTAGTTTCAAAAGGTTGAAGAGTACTATAATCCCAGCTCAAGGTGTTTGTAGCTTGATTAGTTATAGCCGGTATTGCCGAAACCAAATTGGATGCCGAACCGTCAAAAGTCAAGGCTATATTGCCCGATTGCGTGGTATTCCCTTTGTTTTTATATATGATTTTATAAATAGCATTAAAACCTGGCCTTGGTCTTAGAATTGGCAATATCACAACTTCTAAATCATTGTGAATGCCGTTGGGCACAATACAAAAGTTTTGAATATATGGACTATTTTGTTCAGGAAAAGTTACTGAAGTCGTTGCGGGAGAAATGCTGAAATAGGCTGGGTTTTCAAGTAAAGGATTTAAAATTAAAGTTCCAATACCTACTGGAATTGAGTAATTACCTGTTGTATTCTGAATTATATATTGACTAATACTTCCAAAGGTCATAAAATATTTCATGTATGGGTAAATACCATCATTGCTATCACAACCGTTATTGTTAGCATCCCAAGTGTTTTGCCCCTGAATAGTATAATAAACCCCTCCTGGATTAAAAAAGCAATAGGAATTTACAGTGCAATTAATGTAACCGTATTGATTTACTTTATTTTCAATGGATGTAATTTGATTTGCATCACAACAAATAAATTCTAGATTAGGATTGTATTCAAAACTAATTGGAAATTCAATTTTTCCATTTTTAATAAATAATCTAGTAAGTTGATTTTGGTTGCAATTCAATTCCTGAAGGGCAATACATTCTTTAAAATCTAATACTGTTAATTGATTTTGTTGGCAATATATTTTGTTGAGTTTAGTACATCCTGTAACATTTAATGAAGTTAAATGATTCGTTTGGCATTCTAAGGATTGGATATTAATACAACTAGAAACATTTAACGTAGAGATAAAATTATTACTACACAATATTTGTAAAAGACTTGTACAACCGCCAACATTTAAAGTATATAACCACCCGTCTCTACACCATAAATTTTTAAGATTAGTTAACCCTTGAACATTTAAAGAGTTCATATTATTGTTATCACAATAAAAAGTTTCAAGATTTGTTAACCCTTGTACATTTAGATTCGTAATATTGTTATTGCCACAATTAAAATAGGTTAAGTTGCTCAACCCCTGTACATTTATCGACGTGATTTGATTGCCATAACATCTCAAATCTAACATGTTGTTTAATCCAAATACATTTAAAGCTGTTATCTGATTGCTTTCACAATATAAAAATTGAAGATTGGTAAAACTTAATATCCCTTCCATAGAGGTGATGACAGGATTGGTATTATTTACATTGTTTATATTTAAGTAACTTACTTGTTCTGCTTCACTTTGTTGAATTTCCCCATCATTATCAGCATCTATTTTAAAATAGGATGATGCTAAATTTTTAGCAATAGTATTGCTTGAGCTAGCTGCCAACAATTTTGCCTTAAAATTCGCATCAGGTATATTTACAATCTGAGCATTGAGACTACCCAAAGCAAAAAAGGAGCTGATGATTATCAAAAAGGAACTTAAATTTTTCATCTTAAATCATTTAAGTGTAAATATAATTTATAAAACAATAAAAAAAAGATTTTTTCTATCCAGAAAACAAAACTTTTAACAAAACTATCTGGAAAGCTTATAAAAATAATTATTTCAATTTTAAGTTACAACTAGAGACTAATTGGCGCTCCACCCAAGGGGAACGGACAGCAGTCTATTCGTAACTAAAAACAAGAAACCCACTTCTTTCGAAAATGGGTTTTAATATTGTAAAGAAATTGAATCCTTATGCTTCAAACGGAAGTATAGAAACATAAGATTTGTTTTCTCCTTTTTTCTGGAACTTAACCACTCCATCAACTCTAGCATGTAAAGTATGATCTTTACCCATGTAAACGTTTTCACCTGGATTGTGTTTTGAACCTCTTTGTCTTACGATGATGTTCCCAGCAATAGCAGCTTGACCTCCATAAATCTTAACGCCTAAACGTTTTGATTCTGATTCTCTACCATTCTTAGAACTACCGACACCTTTCTTGTGAGCCATGACGTATAAGTTTTATATTGTTATTATTCTTGTGTATCTTCTTTTTTAGCCTTTGGCGCTTTTTTCACTTTTGGCGCTTCAACCTCAACGGCCGGCGCTTCAACTTCAACTACTGCTTTTTTTGGCGCTGCTTTTTTAGCTCCTGTTGCAGATATACCTTCTATTACAATTTGAGTAAGATACTGTCTGTGACCGTTTCTCTTTTTGTAACCTTTTCTTCTTTTCTTTTTGAAAACGATTACTTTATCTCCTTTTAAGTGTTGTAACACTTTGGCTACTACTGAAGCACCTTCTATAGCTGGGGCGCCTAAAGTTACATTTCCATTATCATCTAATAAAAGAACTTTATCAAAAGAAACTTTTGAACCTTCTTCATTAGTCAAACGGTTAACATAAACCTTTAAGTCTTTGCTTACTTTAAATTGTTGCCCTGCTATCTCTACGATTGCGTACATAACAATGATGTTTAATTAATTTTTTAATACCGACTTTTCGGGATGCAAATATATAACAATATATTACACCTGCAACTTCATTAGTAAAAAAATATTTATTAAAAATCAGTGGGTCATAATATTAAAAAATAGCAATAAAAAAAGTATTTTTGATGTAACAAATTTTAGGTTTGGCATACAAACTTTACAATCAACTAGAAAATTGAAATTTTTTATGAAAAAATCATTAATTGCTTTAAGTACAATGCTTATGATGGGAGGAATTGCTTCTGCTCAAAAGGTAGCTTTTGAGGAATACGATCTGGACAACGGATTGCATGTAATTTTACACAATGATCCATCGGCACCAGTTGTCATTACTTCGGTAATGTATCATGTAGGTTCCAAAGATGAAAACCCAGAAAGAACTGGTTTTGCACACTTTTTTGAACATCTATTGTTTGAGGGAACAGAAAATATCAAACGCGGTGAATGGTTCAAAATTGTATCTTCAAATGGAGGAACAAACAACGCCAACACATCGGAGGACAGAACCTATTATTATGAAGTTTTCCCTTCAAATAATACAGAACTTGGGTTATGGATGGAGTCCGAACGACTAATGCATCCCGTAATTAATCAAATTGGAGTTGATACTCAAAATGAAGTTGTAAAAGAAGAGAAAAGACTTCGTGTAGATAATGCTCCTTACGGAAGTTTAATTGCGGAAGTAAAGAAAAACATGTTTAAAGTACATCCCTATCGTTGGGCAACTATTGGCTCCATGGCGCATTTAGACGCTTCAAAATTGGAAGAGTTTCAAGCGTTTAATAAAAAATTCTATTCCCCAAACAATGCCGTTTTAGTGGTTGCGGGTCAAATTGATATAGCGCAAACCAAAGCATGGGTTCAAAAATATTTTGGCGCAATTCCAAGAGGTGTTGAAATTAAAAAACAAACTTTTACCGAATCACCAATTACAGAAACTATCAAAGCGAGCTATGAAGATCCAAACATTCAAACGCCTATGGTTGTTGCTTCTTACAGAACGCCATCAATGAAAACTAGGGATTCGAAAATTTTTGATATGATTTCTACTTATTTAAGTAATGGTAAAAGTTCAAAATTGTACAAAAAAATTGTTGACGATAAAAAAATGGCCTTACAAATAGGGGCCTTCAATTACAGCCAAGAAGATTACGGGCAGTACATACTTTATGGAATGCCACAAGGTGAAAATACAGCTGCCGACCTAATTAGAGAAATAGATGAAGAAATTGTAAAAATTCAAACGGATTTAATTTCCGAAAAAGATTTTCAAAAACTGCAAAACATCAATGACAGCAACTATGTAGATAGCAATGCTAGTATTGAGGGTGTAGCCGAAAATTTAGCAACCTATTACTTACTGTATGGTGATGTGAATTTAATAAATACTGAAATAAATATCTATCGCTCTATCACTCGTGAAGAAATTAGAGACATCGCTAAAAAATATCTTAATCCAAATCAACGATTAATATTGGATTATGTACCCGCAAAAGACAAAGCTGACAACAAATAAAAACACAAAAATGAAAAAATCTATTATAGTATTATCAAGCTTGTTTTTAACCCTAATTATGCAAGCACAAGACAGACCTCAACCAAAACCTGGTCCAGCACCAAGTATCAATTTAAAAAAACCTGAAACTTTTACAATGCCAAATGGGCTAAAAGTTTTAGTTGTTGAAAACCATAAACTACCTAGAGTTTCTTTTAATTTAACCATTGATAATTCTCCTTTTGCGGAAGGGAATAAAAAGGGAGTTGATGATTTAACGAGTAGTTTAATTGGGAATGGCTCCATGAAAACTTCAAAAGATGAATTCAATGAAGAAATTGATTTTATTGGAGCCAATATTAGTTTCTTTTCTTCCGGGGCATCCGCAAGTGGATTGTCAAAATATGCCTCTAGAATATTAGAATTAATGGCCGAAGGTGCTTTATCTCCAAACTTTACTCAAGAAGAGTTTGACAAAGAAAAAGATAAATTAATTGAAAGTTTAAAAACACAAGAAAAAAGTGTAACCGCTGTAGCGGGAAGAGTGGAAAACGTTTTGGCTTATGGTAAAGATCATCCTGCAGGAGAATATTTGGCAGAAGCAACTATAAATAATGTTTCTCTAGCCGATGTAAAAGAAAATTATCAAAGTTATTTTGTTCCAGAAAATGCCTATTTGGTTATTGTTGGGGATGTAAAGTTTAAAGACACGAAAAAAATGGTAGAAAAACTATTTAGTTCTTGGACAAAAGCAACTGCTCCTAAATTAACCTATTCAAACCCTAGCAATGTTCAATATACACAAATCAATTTTGTGGATATGCCAAATGCTGTTCAATCGGAAATCTCGATAATCAATACCGTAAACACTAAATTAGCCGACCCAGATTTGTTTCCTTTAATCTTGGCAAATCAAGTTCTTGGAGGAGATTTTAACGGTTATTTGAATATGAATTTACGTGAAAAACATGGCTGGACTTATGGTTCGTACTCAAGTGTCGGATTCGACAAATACATTTCAAGTAAATTCAAAGCTAATGCACAAGTAAGAAATGCCGTTACAGACAGTTCTGTTGTAGAGGCGCTTAAAGAAATCGGAAGAATTAGAACAGAAAAAGTTTCGGAAGAAGTTTTGAATAACGTTAAAGCTGGTTACATCGGGAAATTTGTAATGCAAGTAGAAAAGCCAGAAACCGTTGCTCGTTATGCTTTAAATATACAAACACAAGGTTTGCCGGCGGATTTTTATGAAAACTACATTAAAAATATTAATGCAGTTACTACCGATGATGTGATGAGAGTTGCTAATAAATATTTTCTTGCCGATAATTTAAGAATAATAGTTACAGGAAAAGGTTCTGAAGTAATTTCTGGTTTGGAAAAATTAAAAATTCCGATGTTCTATTTTGATAAATTTGGAAATCCAACCGAAAAACCAGCTATGAAAAAACCAGCTCCAATAGGAGTAACGGTTAAAACTGTTTTAGACAATTATATCAAAGCAATTGGTGGAGAAAAAGCAATTGCAACTGTTAAAACTATTTTCTCAACAGGAACCGCAACAATTCCACAAGCTCCAGCACCTTTAAAATACACTTCTAAAAAAGACGTAAAAGGAAAGTCTTTCTTTAGCATTGAAATGGAAGGTATGGGAGAATTGTCAAAACAAGTAATCAATGAAAAAGGTGGTTATGGTGTAAATCAAGGTGTGAGAAAAGAATTGACGGCGGAAGAATTTGCTGAGAAAAAAACAGCCGCAACTACTTTTGAAGAAGTTGCATTAGCTAAAAAAACCGACTTGGTTTTAGACGGAATTGAAACATTAAATGGAAGTGACGCTTACATTATTAAAAATGGAAAAGCAACTCTTTATTATGACGTAGCTTCTGGATTAAAAGTTTTAGAATCAAAACTTTTTGAAAAAGGCGATAAAAAAATGACTGTAACAACAAACTATACAGATTATAGAGCCGTAAAAGGTGTTAAAGTTCCATACGAAATTATAATAAATCAAGGGTTTGAATTGGATTTCAAAATGACCGATGTGAAAATCAACGAAGGTGTATTGGATACCGATTTTCAATAATCAAATGCTACCACAATTTAAAGACCGCCATCACTGGCGGTCTTTTTTATTTCTTATTAGCCAAATATACCCCTATTAATATAACAAACGCACCCAAAAATTGAATTGGCGTCAGCATTTCATTATCAAGCATTCCCCAAAAGAAAGCCACAACAGGGATTAGATACGTTACGGATGCCGCAAAAACTGGCGAAGACATTTGAACCAATTTAAAGAAAAGGATATTGGCAATTCCAGTTCCTACTACAGCCAATACCATTATAAAAAGCATGGCATGTTGCGTTTCTTGGTGATAAATAACTTCGGTAAAATCGGCACATAACAATATGACTAAAGCCGGAATAAGCATTATCGAAAAATTACCCGTTGTGATGCTTAAAGGAGTTAGATTGGATAAATATTTCTTGATTAAGTTAACATTGATAGCATAACAAAGAGAAGCAATAATAACCAAGAATGCATAATAATTATTGTGATTTTCCACGTAACTATTGCCATTCAAAATTAAAACCGAAGTTCCAATTAATCCAATGATAACACCAAAAAATTGTATTCTCTTGAATCTTAATCCAAAAAAAAGCATACTTACAAGTAATGTATTCAAAGGAGTTAATGAGTTGAGAATGGAACTCACCGAACTACTGATTTGTGTTTGAGCAATGGAAAACAAATATACCGGAAGGAAAGTGCCGAATAGTGCTGTTATCGCAATGTATTTCCATTGATGTTTAGGGATTTTTGTCACACTTTTGAACCCAATTATCAAAAGAAAAACGGCACAAAAAATGATTCGCAACGAACCCAATTGAAATGGATTTAATCCAACCAAACCTTTTTTTATAAGGATGAAGGAACTTCCCCAAATTAGCGCAAGCACTATAAGTAAAATCCATTTTAACTGTTTTGAAAGCATTGAAATTATTTAGATTGCAAATTTTGTAATTTTTTTGTGATTTATCGATTTTATTTTTTGCTACTTTTGTCAATGAATCCCAATTAAATAATCTTAATCATGAATTTCTCCAAATCGATATTATCCATTGCTATTACTTCTTTGCTTTTTATAAGTTGCAAAGAGGCTCCAAGTGATTCCCCTGCAAACAATCAACTTTCGAATTCATCCTCTGAGAAAAAAGAAATAGCTGCTGCTGTAAAACCAGAAACAGCCACTTTTCACATTGAAGGAATGAGTTGTGCCATAGGTTGTGCTAAAACAATAGAAAAAAAATTATCCGAAATGAATGGCGTTCAAAAAGCCGCAGTAGATTTTGATAAAAAAGAAGCCATTGTAGAATTTGACGCCACGATACAAACCCCTGAAAAATTAACGCAAGCTGTTGAATCGACAGGTGACGGAGAAACGTATAAAGTTTCTGAAATGAAAACCAAAACGTAATTGTAATTATAATTCAAATAAAAAAGGAACTCAATTGAGTTCCTTTTTTATTTCCACTTGATGGTTTCCAATAAGCGTTTCATGTCATTTTTTACAAAACTTTCAGCTGGTAATATAGAGTCAAAATTGGGTTTTGCGTAGAAATATACTGACCCAGTTACAAAATGTTTTACACTATCGGTAGCATAAAATAATGAATTTGTTGCTGCATTTCCAGTAACATCATAAAACATTCCATAAACTTTTCTTTCAGAATTTATAAACGGTTGTTCTGTAATTTCATCTGCCTTTTGAGTGTGGCGCTTGTATGTTAAGCTTTGCGCATCACGCAATAAAGCATTAACATCATTATTCACTGTTTTATAAGTGATGTAAATGGTGGCTTTCATTTTTGGATATTCTATAGTGAAACCACAATTTTTATCTTCCTTAATAATGGCATCATTATTCATTTCAAATTCAAAAGGACAGTGATTGCTAAATGCCGCATATTCGGCAACTGGATAATCCAATCGCAACTGGCTTGATGGTTTTGGTAGCACATCATTTTTACAACTTACAACTACGACGAATAGCAATAAGCCAAAAAAAAGACAACTGATTTTTTTATAAATCATTAAAGTTTTAAAATTAAAAGTTTCAAAACGGCAAATCATTCTCTGGAGCTGCAGTGTTTGGTGTTTCAAAATTAGCTGGTTTTTGATCCGTTGAGGGCGCATGCCTCATTCCGTCCGCCTCTTTTTTTGTAGATAAAAAAATGAATTCGGTAACTTGAATTTCGGTAATGTATTTTGTTGACCCATCTTCGGCTTGCCATTGGCGAGATTTAATTCTGCCTTCAATATAAATTTTATCGCCTTTTGATAAGTATTTTTCACATATTTCGGCAGCTTTGTTTTTCACTACCATGTTATGCCATTCTGTAGAGGTGATTTTTTCGTTGGTTTGCTTGTTGATATATATCTCATTGGTGGCCAAGGAAAAACGTCCAATGCAATTCCCACCCTCGAAATAATGCATTTTTACATCTTCACCAAGGTGGCCTATCAACATAACTTTATTCAAAGTCCCACTCATTTTGTATCAATTTACTCCTCCAAATTTACATATTTTTTTGAAAATTAAAACCAATCTTTCTCAATAAAATTATAAATCACAATTGGGTAAGGAAATGTTTTTGCTTTATCACAAACTATTCCATTGGGAATTGTTCCATCCACGTATATTTTCCAAAATTTTATATGCAAATGTTGGTGTGAAAGTCTATGAATTATGAGATCTGAATTAAACAGTACGACTTCATTAATAGAATTAGGAACAACTACCTGATTGTGAATTAATGCTAAAATAGTGGCGTCATTTTCTGGATTTTCGGTTTCAATTACTGGAAATTCATAAAGATTATGCCATATCCCTTTAGAAGTTCTTTTTTGAATAACCGTTTGATTGGTTTCATCCAAAAAAACCAAGTAATTAAAATAACGTTTGGCGACTTTTAGCTTTTTTAAATTCACAGGAAGTTCCCCCACTTTTTTCTTTTGCAAAGCCAAACAACTCTCATTAAAAACACAGTTCATACAATTCGGATTTTTTGGAACGCATTGCATAGCGCCAAATTCCATTATGGCTTGATTAAAAACATTGGCTTTTCCATCAGGCAATAACTCATTCGCTAAAGCTGTGAATCCTTTTTTGGCTCCAGCCGAAGAGACGTCCGTTTCAATATCAAAATATCTAGATAATACACGCAAAACATTTCCATCCACAACTGCTACCGATTCATTATAAGAAAAAGCCGCTATGGCAGCAGCGGTATAGGTTCCAATCCCTTTTAACTTTAATAAAGATTCGTAATTGTCTGGGAAAACTCCGTTCAATTCAAAGGCTATAAACTGTGCTGTTTTGTGAAGATTTCGTGCGCGAGAATAGTAACCCAAACCTTGCCAAAGCTTTAAAACATCTTCTTCATCGGCATTTGCTAAATCAAAAACCGTTGGAAAAGCTATTAAAAATTTTATAAAATAAGGAGTTCCTTGCGCAACTCTTGTCTGTTGAAGTATGATTTCTGAAAGCCAAATAGGATAAGGATTCGTGGTGTTTCGCCAAGGCAAATCACGTTTGTTTTGTAAATACCATTTGAGCAACACTTTAGAAAAATCCATAATAAATTTTTGGTAAACAAAAGTAAAAGTTTATGTGATTAAATTTTAATGAATTATGCTTGAAATATTGTTTTTTTAATTCATATATTTGCAACCTCAAAAAATTACTCATAAATATTAAATACGCAAGAAAATGACGAAAGCAGATATCGTAGCGATAATTTCTGAAAAAAAAGGAATTGAAAAAGGAGATGTTCAAGCAGTGGTTGAAACATTCATGGAAGAAGTAAAAACTTCTTTAGAATCAGGAGAAAATGTTTACTTAAGAGGTTTTGGTAGTTTTATCATTAAAACTAGAGCTGAAAAAACAGGAAGAAACATTTCTAAAAATACAACAATTAAAATTCCAGCACACAATATTCCTGCATTCAAACCAGCAAAAATATTTGTTGAGGCAGTAAAAACTAATACTGAAGTAACGGTATAAACTCATTTATTAATCACAAAAACTACAAAGTATGCCAAGTGGTAAAAAAAGAAAAAGACATAAAGTAGCGACGCACAAACGCAAAAAAAGAGCGAGAGCTAACCGTCATAAAAAGAAAAAGTAGTTTCTAACTACTTTTTTCTTTTTAAAAACGTTCATTGAAATTAGAAGTTAGGATTTTTTAGATTGCATCTAAAACTAACTTCGCCGGGTAAAAAACACCTGTTAAAAAATGTTTAATCCATCCTTGTAGAAGTTGATGGTTTATAGTTGATGGATTCTGTCCGACAACCAATAACCAACAACCAGCACGGATAAAAATGTACAACATGAATAAAGAACTAATCATTAGATCTAGTCCTGATGCTGTAGATTTTGCCTTATTAAAAGATGGAAAACTAATTGAATTACACAAAGAAGAAGAAAA
>CAIMMM010000128.1 GCA_903842575.1 uncultured Bacteroidota bacterium
GTTGTAGATGACAAGGGAGATCTTTTATTCAGTATTAATTCTTCAGCGATAATTAAAACTAATATTTTAACTCCTGATACTATTGCTTATGTAGATTATTCCTATTCCTCAAATCCGACAAGTATAACTGTACCATCTGGAACGTATAGTTGTTTTGATTTTAAAGGTGCTTTATATAGAAAAATAGACAATTTTCAGGGTGTACACTATACCCATAAATACTGTTATAAAAATATTGGTATTATAAAAAGAACTGTATTAAGTGTTGGGTCACTCCAAGAAATAAAATTTGAATTAGTTTCCTATCATGTTCAATAAATATTGTGGCTCATTATTGAAATCGAGATTGCCTCTCAGCATGAATGTGTAATAGGATAATAGTCTTTTTGAGCATAAAAAAAGCCTGTTTAAAAAATTAAACAGGCTTTCTTATTTTAGTTTCGTTTATTCAACATCGATAAATTCGATCCAGCCAAATTCGTCTGGTTCTTTTCCGTATTGAATGTTTACCAAACGATTGTATAATTTTGTTGAAACTGGTCCAACGCCATTTTTACAGAATTCGTAAATTTTATTATTATCGATATCAATAATTTTTCCGATTGGAGAAATAATAGCAGCAGTTCCGCAAGCACCAATTTCTTCGAAGTTTTCAATTTCATCAAATCTAACTGGTCGGCGTTCAACTTTAATACCCATTGATTCAGCAATTACACATAAACTTTTATTAGTTATTGAAGGCAATACTGAACTAGAGTTTGGCGTGATATAGGTATTGTTTTTTATTCCGAAAAAGTTGGCCGCACCAATTTCGTCGATATACAATTTTTCTTTAGAATCTAAATATAGTGGTGAACCACAACCTGCATCGTGTGCTTTTTTAATTCCAATTAAACTAGCAGCGTAATTACCTCCAACTTTAATATTTCCAGTTCCGAGTGGAGCAGCACGATCGCTATCTCTAACAACAGCAATGTTCACTGGATTAAATCCTTCTTTAAAATATGGACCTACTGGACAAACAAAAACGATGAAAGTAAATTCTTTTGCGGGTTTAACTCCAACTTCGGCTCCAGAACCAAATAAAAATGGCCTGATATATAAAGCAGCACCAGTTCCATATGGTGGAATATATTGGCTGTTTAATTTTACTGCGGTAACAATGGCTTCGTGGAAAGTGTCTTTCGGAACAGGTTCCATCATAATTCCAATTGCCGAATTTTTCAGGCGTTCCCAATTTTCTTCCCAGCGAAAAATTCTAACTTTACCGTCAATACCTCTGTAAGCTTTCATTCCTTCAAAAGCATCTTGTCCGTAATGCAATGCCGTTGAAGCCATGTGAAGATTAACAGTTTCGTCGCTTGTAATTTCTAATTGGCTCCACTGTCCGTCTTTGAAATAAGTACGAACATTATAATCGGTTTTAAAGTAGCCGAAAGGAAGGTTTTTCCAGTCAATGTCTAACATTTGTTCAGTTTTAAATTGAGTATCCATAATTGTGATATTAGAGGGCTAAGTTATAATTATTTTATTAAAACCAAGAAAAAAAGCAAGAATTTTTAAGTAGTAATAAAATATTGATTCAACTTAGATAAATGTAGGTATATCAATCGAGTTCTGCAATCTTAATCATCAGTTTTTCGAACTTCTTTTTAATTTCAGCAGCCTTGCACTCATAATTGTTTATAATAATTGAAAAGGCTAGTTGTTCCTTCTTTTTATTTTTAACATAACCAGCAAAAGATCTCACTCCATACATATAACCACTTTTTGCGCGAAGGTTATTGTCTGCCGCAGAACCTTTTAAAATATTGCTGATGGAACCCGTTTTTCCTCCAATTGGA
>CAIMMM010000129.1 GCA_903842575.1 uncultured Bacteroidota bacterium
TATAGACTATCCCCATTACTTCACGCCAAATGGAGACGGTATCCACGACACATGGAATATTGTTGGGTTAGCAGGACAACCTACCGCAAAAATTTATATCTTTGACCGATACGGAAAACTACTCAAACAAATCAGTTCAACTGGAGCTGGATGGGATGGAATCTATAATGGAAAACTCCTCCCGTCAACAGATTACTGGTTTACAGTGGATTTTGTAGAGGGGTTAACATTTAGGCAGTTTAAAGCACACTTTGCAATGAAGCGATAGGGTTCATGTGAAATTCAAATAAAAAAATCCATACTGCTTTTTAGCGGTATGGATTTTTTTTATTACTAGAAAATTCACTTTGCTTTTATAAAGAATTATAGGTTTTAAGCGCTTCTTTTAATATAGCTACAGAACGAATTAAATCTTCTTTTTTAAGTACATAAGCAATACGCACTTCATCTAATCCAACACCGGGAGTAGAATAAAAACCGGCAGCTGGAGCCACCATTACTGTTTCTCCATTATGATTATAGGATTCTAATAACCACTGAGCAAAATGATCGGCATTTTTAATAGGTAATTTTGCAATGCAATAGAATGCACCCTTTGGAGTGGCAACTTTTACACCTTCAATTTTATTTAACTCGGCAATTAAAGTATCTCTGCGGTCTTTATATTCAGTAATGACAGCTTCAAAATAACTCTTTGGAGTATCTAATGCAGCTTCGCTTGCAATTTGGGCATATGTTGGCGGGCTTAATCTTGCTTGAGCAAACTTCATTGCTGTTGTCATTAGCGCTTTATTTTTTGAAACAATACAACCAATTCTCGCACCACACATACTATATCGTTTGGATACAGAGTCAATCATAATTGCATTCTCTTCAAGCCCAGGAACATTCATGACAGAGAAATGTTCTTCCCCATCGTATATAAATTCACGATACACTTCATCAGCTATTAGAAACAAATCGTATTTTTTTACAATCTCAGCCAATTGCATAATTTCCTCTTTTGAATATAAATATCCTGTTGGATTACCAGGGTTACATATTAAAATTGCTTTAGTTCTTGGAGTGATAAGTTTTTCAAAATCGGCAATTGGAGGTAAAGCAAATCCTTCATCAATAGTTGAAATAACAGGTACAACTTTTACACCGGAAGCTGTTGAAAAACCATTGTAATTGGCATAAAAAGGTTCAGGAATAATTATCTCATCACCTGCATCCATTGTACTTCCCATCGCAAAAAGTAAGGCTTCTGAACCTCCTGTTGTAATGATAATATCTGCAACATCTATTGGTAAATCATGAGTTTTATAATAATTGGAAAGTTTAATTCTATAGCTTTCAAAACCAGCAGAATGACTATATTCTAATACTTTTATATCAGCATTTTTTACAGCATCAAGAGCCACTTGAGGCGTTTTAATATCGGGTTGACCTATATTTAAATGATAAACTTTATGACCTTTTTTTTTAGCTATTTCCGAATAAGGTACCAATTTTCGAATTGGAGACTCAGGCATTTGTTGTCCTTTTAATGAAATTTTAGGCATGATTTATTTTTTTTACTTTGCAAATTTGCGACTTTTTTATTTTGAAAGCAATTCAAATCAAAGAATATAAATCATCAAAATTTCGCATTACAAGACATTTTTTTATTAAATTTATAAAAAAGTACTCAATGAGATTTTTCCGAACTTATTTATTTTTTATTTTTTTTACTTCTTTTGGATTTTCACAGTCTGTTTTTCATATAGGAAACAATAAGAGTAAAGTTGTAATCCCTTTTGAACTGATTAATAATTTGATATTTATACCCATTAATGTAAATGGTGAAAATCTAACTTTTCTTCTCGATACAGGAGTTGAAGAAACTATATTATTTAGTTTGGAGGATAAAAACGAGGTTAGTTTTTTTAATGTAAAAAAGATAAAATTAAAAGGATTGGGTGGTACAAATGCAATTGAAGCGCTAAAATCTTCAAAGAATAAATTAGAAATTAAGGGGCTAGTTGATGACAATCATGAAATATATATTATTCTTGACCAAGAGTTTAATTTTTCATCTCAAGTAGGAATTCCTGTAAATGGAATAATAGGTTATCATTTTTTCAAAAATCATTTGGTTGAAATTAATTATTCCAAGAAAAAAATAATCGTTTATGAGAATGATAAAAAAATTAAAAAATGTATTGGTAAAAAATACATTTCAGACACCATTTCTTTAGAAAACAATAAACCTTATTATATTTCTGATATCACTTCGGAGCAATTAATTTTTCCTTCAAAAGTATTATTAGATACTGGAAATAGTGATGCAATTTGGATTTTTTCAGATAAAAAAACCGCCGTGCCATTGCCTAAAGTGACAGTAAATGATTATTTGGGAAGAGGTTTTAGTGGCGATATTTTTGGATTGCGCGGAAGGGTTTCTCATATAAAATTTGGAAATATAAAATTTGAAAATCCAATTGCTACTTTCCCTGATTCTATATCAATAAAGGATGTTGTTTTAGTTAAAGACAGGGTAGGTTCTATAGGAGGTGAAATTTTAAAGCGTTTTACAGTCATCTTTGATTATCCTAATAAAAAAATTTACACAAAGAAAAATTCGAATTATAATGACCCTTTTAGTTTCAATATGAGCGGCATTGAAATTCAGCATGAAGGTTTGGAATGGGTAAAAGATAGCTATATTGAAAACCCAACTTTATCCGAAAATATTTTTGATGGTAATGGAGAAAAAGTTGATAATAACCTCAAATTCAAATTTGAATTAAAACCCATTTTTAAAATTGCAAATGTAAGAGTTGGCTCAACAGCCGAAGCTGCAGGATTATTAAAAGGAGATAAAATAATTGTAATTAATGGCAGAAAAGCATATGGTTTTACAATGCAGAAAATTAATGAAATACTGAAATCAGAAGAAGGAAAAGAAATTGAAATGGAAGTAGAGCGAGAAGGGAAAACTATTAAAGTAAAGTTCCAACTCAAAACAATATTATAAAAAAAACGTCGCCAATTTGGGACGCTTTTGATTATTGTAGCATAGGGCTGATTTTCTTTTTTTCTAGAAGGTTTACTTCTTTTTTTACAACCACTTCCCCTTTTATTTTTATTGCAACTCTTCCATTATCAACATTTACTGCATTAGATTCAACAGTGATAGTTTTTCTAATTGGACCTGTATTCATATTGTATTTTACATCAATTTTTCCAGTTTGTCCTGGCAATATTGGCTCTGTTGGTTTTGATGGAACTGTACAACCACAAGTAGATTGCACATTTGTGATAATTAATGGAGCATCTCCAGTATTTGTAAATTCAAAAGAACGAATTCCAGAATCATCTTCCTTATTCACCGTTCCATAATCAATGGTATTGTCCTTGTCTTTGAATTCGATTTTCGCTCCAATTTGTGCAAAAACAACTGAATTTACAAGTAGTACAGCTAATAATAGTATTTTTTTCATAAACTTAAATTTTCATCAATGGTTTTGTAAAATTACTTCGTTTAATTTAAAGCACAAAAAATTACTTCTTAATTTTTTATAAAGCACATATTAATTACTTTTGCAGACTGCTTTACAAGAAACATACCAAAGTTATTTTGAATAAAGTTAACGATTAACCGAATATACAAGTATGACAATTCCTGCTCAATTTGACGCTAAAACTGTAGAAAATAAATGGTACGACTACTGGATGAAAAACAATTATTTTCATTCTAAACCGGATCATAGAACTCCATATACTATTGTAATCCCCCCTCCAAACGTAACAGGTGTATTGCATATGGGACATATGTTGAACAATACTATTCAAGATGTGCTCATTCGTCGTGCTCGATTAAAAGGTTTCAACGCTTGTTGGGTTCCAGGAACAGATCATGCATCCATTGCAACTGAAGCAAAAGTTGTGGCAAAATTGAAAGCAGAAGGAATTAACAAAAATGATTTGACGCGTGAGGAGTTTTTAAAACATGCTTGGGAATGGACTGATAAATATGGGGGAACAATACTCGAACAACTCAAACAATTGGGTTGCTCTTGTGATTGGGATAGAACCAAATTTACAATGGACCCAGATATGTCGGCTTCTGTAATTCATTCGTTTGTAGATTTATACAATAAAGGCCAAATTTATCGCGGCTACCGAATGGTAAATTGGGATCCGGAAGCCAAAACTACTTTATCAGACGAAGAAGTCATTTATGAAGAAAGACAAGGAAAATTATACCATTTAAAATATCAAATTGTTGGCGCAAACGAATTTGTCACTGTAGCTACAACAAGGCCTGAAACCATTCTTGGCGACACTGCTATTTGTATCCATCCAGATGATGCACGCTATCAACATCTAAAAGGGAAAAGTGTTATAGTCCCAATTTGTAACCGATTTATTCCAATTATTTTTGATGAGTACGTGGATATAGAATTTGGAACAGGTTGTTTAAAAGTAACACCAGCCCATGATATTAACGATAAAACTTTAGGCGAAAAACATAACCTTGAAATCATAGATATTTTTAATGAGGATGCTACTTTAAATAGTTTTGGGTTGCATTATCAAGGAAAAGACCGCTTTGTGGTTCGAGAAGAAATTGCGAAAGAACTGGATGATATAGGAGTCTTAGCCAAAGTAGAAAACCATATTAATAAAGTAGGTACTTCCGAAAGAACCAAAGCCGTAATCGAACCTCGTTTGTCCGATCAATGGTTTCTTCGTATGGAAGATTTGGTAAAACCAGCCATCAAAGCGGTTTTGGAAACCGAAGAGGTAAAATTGTATCCAAAGCGTTTTGACAATACCTATCGTCATTGGTTAGAAAATATCCGGGATTGGAATATCTCTCGTCAACTTTGGTGGGGTCAACAAATTCCAGCTTACTATTATGGTGATGGAAAGGAAGATTTTGTGGTTGCCGAAACCATTGAAAAAGCATTGGAATTAGCAAAAGCAACAACCAACAATAAGCAATTAACTGTAAGCGATTTAAAGCAAGACAAAGATGCACTTGATACTTGGTTCTCTTCATGGTTGTGGCCGATAGCCGTTTTTGGAGGAATTCTAGATCCCGAAAACGAAGATTTTAAATATTATTATCCAACCAATGATTTAGTTACGGGACCAGACATTTTATTCTTCTGGGTGGCCCGCATGATTATTGCTGGTTATGAATATACAGGTCAAAAACCATTCAATAATGTTTATTTAACTGGATTGGTTCGCGATAGCCAACGACGAAAAATGTCAAAATCACTAGGGAATTCTCCAGATCCACTTGAATTAATTGAAAAATTTGGTGCCGATGGTGTTCGTGTGGGATTACTTTTGAGTGCTTCTGCAGGGAATGATATCATGTTTGACGAGGAATTGTGCAACAACGGAAAAGCTTTTACTAATAAAATTTGGAATGCCTTCCGATTGATAAATGGTTTTGAAGTTACCGAAATTGTACAACCTGAATATGCTAAAGTAGCGATTGAATGGTATGAAGCCAAATTGCAAAAAACACTATTGGAAATCGAAGATCATTTCGAAAAATACCGTTTGTCGGATGCGTTGATGGCAATTTATAAATTAGTTTGGGACGATTTCTGTGCGTGGTTATTGGAAATGATAAAACCAGGTTACCAACAACCCATTGATAATACTACGTTCAATAAAGTTATTGAATTATTGGAGGCCAATTTAAAATTGTTGCATCCTTTTATGCCGTTTTTAACGGAAGAAATTTGGCAACATATCACCAACAGAACGCCTGAACAAGCTTTGATTATATCCGAATGGCCAAAAATGACGATGGTAAACGAAACTATTATCACTGATTTTGAGTTTGTGATGGAGGTAATTTCCGGAATTAGAACGATACGGAAAGAGAAAAATATTCCTTTCAAAGACACCATCGATTTGAAAGTTTGGAATAACGAAAAAGCAACAACTTATTTTGATTCGGTAATTACTAAATTGGGGAATATTGTTTCTTTGGAATATGTTAATGAAAAGGTTGATGGCGCTTTATCATATCGAGTAAAATCGAATGAATATTTCATTCCAATTACAGGAACTATAAATGTTGAAGAAGAAATTGTTAAACTCACGGAAGAGTTGAATTATATAAAAGGATTCTTAAAATCGGTGCAAGGAAAGCTCTCTAACGAAAAATTTGTTAGTGGTGCTCCTGAAAATGTAATCGCAATTGAACGTAAAAAAGAAGCCGATGCTTTGGCAAATATCGCCACCATTGAGCAAAGTTTAGCCAGTTTAAAATAAAACGATAACGTAGTGGTAATTTGGTATGCTAATTAGTTTTTAAATCTTTTTTCTTCATAAAATAACTTGTAATAAATAGAACACCCACAACAATGAAAGGGAAAGTAATCATGAGAATTATGGAAAGGCTCATGCTAACAGAATGGTTCATATTATAATTGTGTTTATAGATAAATGGACTCATTCCAATGCCTATAACTGTAAAAAGAATACCACCATAAAGTTCCTTTTTCCATGCAAAAACAAGGATGCCTAAAAGCACAAAAGAAGGGATAAGATGCATGAGAAAATCACCAAGCTGCTGCCAGATAGTAAGTTCAGGTGCAAATGCATCAGCTGCAAACATACTAATAAAGAGAATTGCTAGTATGCAAATAATACGTGGTGTCCAATGAAGAATTTTGATAGTTGTTTTCATTTGTACAGTACTTTTAGTTAAGATTAAAGTAAAATTAGTCAGATATTTTAAAAAAAAATATGATTTAAATCACAATTTTTTAGATGTTAACTCGTTGGTAATTATTTCGATACGAAGTTTTCCATTTTTGAAATGATATATTTAATTACATCAATCATTTTTCAATATTCATATCGAAACAAACCCTTTTTCGTATTTTAATTTCAATATTGAATTTGTACTTTTGAAAATCATAAAGCAAAATCATGAAAATTGTAATATCGCCAGCCAAATCATTGAATTTTGAAAAAAAGTTACCTTCAAATCAATATACAGAAGCTAGTTTTTTAAAAGAATCCAATATTATTCACAAAGTTTTAAAAAAGAAAAACCCAAAACAACTCATGGAGTTAATGGCTATTTCTGATAAGTTAGCAGATCTAAATTGGCAACGTAATCAAGCATGGCAAACACCTTTTACCATAGAAAATGCACGTCAAGCAATATTTGCTTTTGATGGAGATGTTTATACAGGATTGGATGCCTATACATTATCTGAAACAAAATTAAACGATTTGCAAGCCAAACTCCGGATTCTATCAGGATTATATGGTTTATTGAAACCATTGGATTTAATACAAGCATATAGGTTAGAAATGGGGGCTTCAATAGCCATTGGCAAAAATAAAAACTTATATGCCTTTTGGAAGGAAACAATAACAAAAGCATTAAATAGTGAATTGCAAAAAGGCGAATTATTTATTAATCTAGCCAGTAATGAATATTTTAGTGCAGTAGATGCAAAATCGTTAAAAGTTCCGGTGATTACTCCTGAGTTTAAAGATTACAAAGATGGTAAATTAAAAATGATTAGTTTTTTTGCTAAAAAGGCGAGGGGGTTGATGGTGCGTTTTATTATAGATACCCATGCAGAAACGATAGAAGACTTAAAAGGATTTAATTATGAAGGATATGCTTTTGATGCTAATTTAAGCAAAGGAAATACATTAGTTTTTACAAGATAAATTAAGAATAGAAAATCAATTATAATCCAGTTAATGCTTTTTTAGGTTGTATTCAATTATTCAAAATAGGTTATTTATTAATGCATTGCTTCACTCAAATCAACTTTTTTTTTCGTTTTTAATCAATAGAATAAAAGGAATACAAATCAAGAACAGAACTCCAAGATAGAGAAACACATCCATATAAGAAAGTACTGTACTTTGTTTGGTTACGCCAAAATCCAGAACTTTATACGCCTTTTGCATTGCGACTTCAGGACTAAATCCTTTCGACATAAATCCTCTTTGAAGTGCGTGTAATCGGTCCTGAACAATGACTTTAGTTATGTCTAAATGTGCAATTAAATTCACGCGGTGTTCCTGACCGAACCGTGCTAAAAAAGTAGTAATAATAGCAATTCCGAAAGACCCGCCTAACTGACGCATCATTCCCGTGAAAGCAGCACCTTCGCCAATACTTTTTCCTTTCAATCCCGAAAGTGATAGGGTAGTAATGGGTACAAAAAGCAATCCTAGTCCAAGTCCACGAACAATTAAAGGCCAAAACATATACTCTTCTCCTGTGTCGGGTGTCATCATGTTGTGCATCCAATACGTAAAAATAAAGAAAGCTAAGAAACCAACAGACACTAAATAAGTTTGTGGTACCCCGCGTTGTATCATTTTACCAATTAAAGGCATCATAAAAGCAACCGTCAAGGAGCTTGGAATTAGCAGCAAACCAGCATCAGTTGCTGTCCAACCCAATATGGATTGTGTGTAAATGGGAATAATAAAAGTGGAACCATATAAACCAAAACCCATTATAAAACTCATAATTACTCCAACTCGTAGATTGCTGTTTTTTAACACTTTAAGGTTCACTATAGGATGTTTATAAGTTAATTGGCGCCAAATGAAAAAGTACAAACCTAAAAAGCTTAAAACGGTAAGTCTTGTAATCCATACATCATTAAACCAATCGTCTTGTTGTCCGTGTTCTAAAACATATTGAAGCGAACCAACAAAAGCGGATAGTAATACAATTCCAATCCAATCAACTTGATTGGCTTTGAGCTTTTCGCCATATTTTGGACTTCTTACAAAAGATAAAGTAAGTAAAGTAGCGATAATCCCAATAGGCACATTGATATAGAAAATATAAGGCCAAGAGAAGTGATCCACCAAATAACCTCCCAAAGGGGGCCCTAGGGTTGGTCCTACAATAACTCCCATACCATAAATGGCTTGAGCCATGCCTCGTTTTTCGATAGGGTAACTTTCGGTGATAATGGTTTGTGCTGTAACTAATAAGGCGCCACCACCTAAACCTTGTATGAATCTAAAAGCTACCAGTTCCCATATATTATCTGCGTTACCACACATAAAAGAAGCGATGGTAAAGATGATAATGGAAGCGGCAAAATAGTTTCTACGTCCAAATTGTTGCGATAGCCAACTCGTCATCGGAATCACAATTACATTAGCAATAGCATATGCAGTGATAACCCATGCGACATCGGTAAGGGAAGCGCCTAAACTGCCTCGCATATTATTTAGTGCAACATTGACAATGGTAGTATCTACAATTTCTAGCAAGGCACAAAGTACTGCTGTAATGGTAATAATGGTACGACGGAAACCATATTCTACTAAATCATCCTGAACTATTGGAGCTGTTGCCATCGTTTACAATTTCTTTCTTCTTTGTTCTTTTCTCTTTCTTCTTACTTCAAAATCACATCCACATCTACATTCATTCCAGAACGAAGCAATTGTAGTTTTTCTTTATCATTGCTATCAGTGAAATTGATTCGAACAGGTAATCTTTGTACGGTTTTCACAAAGTTTCCGCTGGCATTGTCTGGGGGTAAAAGGGAGAATTTAGAACCGGTAGCTGGTGAAAATGAACTTACTTCGCCTTCGAATTCAGTTCCAGGAAAAGCATCAATTTTTAATTTCACTTTTTGACCTACTCGCATTTTATCCAATTGTGTTTCTTTAAAATTAGCCACTACCCATGTTTCTTGATTATTGATGATATAAAATAAAGATTGTCCTGGTTGAACCAATTGTCCCGTTTGAATGTCAATAGTTGAAACCTGTCCGTCAATAGAAGCGGTAACTACAGTATAACTTAAATTCAAGTTGGCAGCATCCAATGTGGCTTGAGCTTTTTTAACATTGGCTGCAGCTACTAAAACTTGTTTGCTGCTTACATTTGTTTTAGATGTGGCCACTGATTTCTGAAATCCTGCGGCTTTTTGTTGCTCCTGCAAAATGCGAACCTGACTTTCGGCTTCTTGTTTGGTAGCTTCGGCTTGTTCAAATTGTTGTTTGGTAATAGAATGATTTTTATACAAATTGCTGTAACGCTCAAAGTCGGCGGCAGCTCTTCGTAATCTAATTTTAGCGGTTTCAATATTTCCGTAAGCGGATTGTACATTGGCACTAGATACCGAAACGCTTGCTTCTGCTGATCCGATATCGGCTTTGGCCACTTCATAACTGCTTTCGGCTGCAGCCAAATTTGCTTTAGCTTCTTCCAACTTTACGATATAATCGCTGTTGTCAATCACAAAAAGTGTGTCGCCTTTTTTAACCAATTCATTGTCTTTTACCAAAACTTTGGTAATATAACCGCCCACTCTTGGGATAATTGTATTCATTTTTTTAGCTACTTGCGCATCATCTGTAGTTTCGTGTGATAACGAGTGAATGTATTTGTAACCACCATAAGTCAGACCTACAGCAAGTAATGCAATGAATATTAATTTGAATTTATTGTTAGTTGCTTTCTTTTCCATGTTCCTGAAAATTTAGTTTTGGGTGATGTTTAAGGATGAAATAAGTTTTCCTGAGGCAAATTGCCATTCGTAATATTTTTGAGCCACATCAGCTTTGGAAAGGGCTTGATTAATCTTGGCTTGCAATTGTTCGTAATCGGCTTCCAATAAATCGTTGGTATTCGAAAGACTGTTGTCATATTTGTCTTTTACAATACGATAGTTTTCAATGGCTTGCTCTAAGGCTTTATCATAAACCAAACTTTGTTTTTGTGATAGTTTATAATTTTCTTGTGCCTGAAAAACTTCCTCTTTAACTTGATCATTCATCAAGGATACCTCAATTTCCGTTTCTTTAGCTTTGCTTTGTGCTAGTTTTACTTGTTTCCCGTTTTTGAAAATATTGGATAAATCATAAGACATGCCAACTCCAACATTCATGGCATTTGTAACAGTCAGCACATTATTCAAATCAAAAGCGATGTAACCGCCGGTTAAAGATAGTGAAGGATAGAAATTGGATTTGGCAATTTTAATTCCGCTTTCTGCGGCTGCTTTTTTGAGTTCCAATGCTTTTAAATCATTTCTTTCTCCAAGAGAAATAGTGCCTTGATTGCTTATCATTTCCCTTTTTACCGCTTCAATATCTATAGATACTTCAGTATTTTCCGGAAGTTTTAAAAGGGTAATCAGTTTGAAATTGGCAATCGCAGTGTTTTTCTTGGCATTATCCAAAGACAATTGGATATTGGATTGTTGCAATTGTGCTTTCAGTAAATCATTGCGGGCAATCAAGCCGTTTTCTTCCATAGCGGTAAAATCTTTCACCCGTTGTTCGGCCGATTTTAAATTGTCTTCAATTAAAACAGTCATTTGTTGCGCTTTGTAAAGACTAGAGAAGAGTTCGACTACTTGCAATCCAATCTCTTCTTTAGAGTGTTTTTCCGAGAACGTTTCTGATTGGTAGAGACTTTCTGACGCCTTGATACTATTCTTTAGTTTAAACCCATTAAAAACAGGTATGGAGGCATTGACTTGTCCTAATATCAATTGATCAACTTTCAAAGGAGGGGATGGTTGAGAAGAAGAACTGTTGGATTGT
Organism: uncultured Bacteroidota bacterium; assembly: GCA_903842575.1. Taxonomy (GTDB): domain Bacteria; phylum Bacteroidota; class Bacteroidia; order Flavobacteriales; family Flavobacteriaceae; genus Flavobacterium. The sequence continues at coordinate 11,560 of CAIMMM010000129.1, forward strand.
AAATTGGAATCTACATTTGCGCTTGATAAACGAAGGTATTGAGCAGATGCTTTCACACTTGGGTAACGGTTATTTTTGGTGTTGTCTAATTCCAGCTTGGATGTTTCCACTTTAGTTTTGGCTAAAAGCGATGCGTCACTATTGGAAACAGCCATTTGCACTGCTTCTTTTAAAGTTAATAATTTTTTTTCTTGCGCTTGGTTTTTGGCGAAAGCCAGTAGAAGCAGGGCGAGGAGAACCAGCTTATTAATTTTCATAAACTAAAAGTGCTTTAATGGTTTTTTGTATGTGTTGTGTGAGTGTCGTTAAAATGTAATTCTCAAAAGCTTCATCAGTATCCAATTGAAATAACTTTTGATAATAGGGTTTGTTCATATAAACGTGAATAAAACTTCCAATAATAATGGGAGGAATTAAAGCTACCGTAACATTGGGTTGAAACAAACCTTGAGTTTGGCCTTCTTTAATGATATTTTCCATCAATTTCAGGTTATTGTTTTTAACTTCCGTAAAAGTATCGAGGTTAATATCCCTTTTTTTATTAGAAAGTTCAAAGTGGAGAATTTGATAGATACACCTATTGGAATTAATCCTGCGAATGTAAAAATCAATAAGCTTGTCCATTTTTTGAATTGGCGAGATGCTCTCTTGATAAAAATTTTCTAAATGCAATTGCATATCGGATATTCGATGAAAGACTAAAGCTTCTAGGAGTTTTTCTTTGGATCCAAAATAATAGGAAATCATCGCAATGTTTATGTTGGCTACTTTTGCAATATCTCGGATAGACGTACCGTCATATCCAACTTCTGCAAACAGCTTTTCAGCTACTTGTAGAATTTCAATTTGCTTCTCATTAAAGGCCGTCATTTTGGTTATTTATTTAATTGTGATGCAAAATTAAACGATTGTTTAAATTAAACGATTGTTTAATTTAAATTAACAAAAAATTAACAATTTTAATGCGATAGATAAATTCTATGCAAAGCATTTAAGTTATTGTTTATCAATATTATGTCGTTTTTTATATAAAGTGTATTTTGGATATAATCTTTAGCAGATGTAATTTTGACCTTGTTTATAAGCGGAATAATAATCACTACAATTACGGCTCCTTTTTTGTGTTTTAAGTCAAATGAGGAATAATTTTAATAACGTAAATAATACATTTTATTTTTGCTAATGCTATTTTATTTTGCATTATGATCAACAATTTTTCAGCACATAACCTATTTTATAGTCTGTTATAAATGGGCATGTATAATACTTCCTAAATTCAGGAAGTTATTTGATAGTTATGCGTTAATCCAGTTTTCTAAAATTTGTTTTCCATGAGGTGTCAAAACACTTTCTGGATGAAATTGGACTCCTCTAACATCAAGTGTTTTGTGACGCAAAGACATGATTTGTCCATTTTCATCAACGGAAGTTATTTCTAATATTTCGGGAAAATTATCTTGATTAACCACCCATGAATGATAACGGCCTACTTCAAATTCGGTGGGAATATTTTTAAATAGGGGTTCGTCGGTAACGGATAGCGTTGTTTTTGTGGCAACACCATGAAATACTTTCTCTAAGTTAATTAGATTACCGCCAAAAACTTCTCCAATGGCTTGTTGTCCAAGGCAAACTCCGAGAATACTTTTACTAGAAGCATATCTTTGTATGACTTGTTTTAAAAGTCCTGCTTCATTAGGAATTCCTGGACCTGGGGAAAGTAGAATTTTATCGAATTTTTCTAATTCTTCCAATTCAAATTCGTCATTTCTATATACGGTTACAATACTATTTAAATCCTCTAAATAGTGAACTAAGTTATAGGTAAAACTGTCGTAATTGTCAATGACTACTATTTTTTTCATGATAATTATTTTGATTTCTGTTTACGTTTTTCTCTCGATTTTACTTCGGATTCCAAGGTCTGGAAGATAATGATTTATATTATTTCGAATAATTATAATGCTTTTTTAGCGCCCCTAATTTAGTATAAAATAACCAAATAGAAAAACAAAAGAAAACCTCGAAAATTTCTTCCCGAGGTTTTCTTTTTTCATAGCAATTGTTCCCTTTTTAGAACTGTAGGTTAATAGTTAATTCAAATTCATCTGAAATTACTTTGTCACCAAGGTTGTCAAAGAAACTTCCTGAACCATATTTAATATCATATTTTGTTCTGTCCACTTTGAAAGTAGATGTTGCATTATTTTCAGTTATGGCAAGGTCAAAAGTCACAGCATTTGTAATTCCTTTTATTGTTAAATCGGCTAGTACAGTATAGGTTCCTTTTCCTTTTCCTTTTGGAGTAACTTTTTTAAATTCTAGATTTGAAGTTGGAAATTTTTCTGTTCCAAAAAAATCAGGAGATTTCAAATGACCTTCCAATTTTTCTTTTCCTTGACCCGCTTTTAAATCGGTAGAAGCTAATGATGTCATGTTTACAGTAAAAGATCCTCCCGACAGTTTAGAACCATTGAATTCTAATGCTGCATCTTGAAAATTGATAGTTCCTTCATGCTGACCTGTTACTTTTTTTCCAACCCATTTGATTTGGCTTTTCTCAATGTTTATTTTTTTGTTTTGTGCTGTAGTTGCAACTGTTGTTCCAAAAGTTACTAATAATGCAAGGCCAATTGTTTTTAAGTTTTTCATGTTTTTAATTGTTTTAATAGTTGATTATAAATTGATAAATAGTTTTTCATTTGATTTACGCACTTTGGCGTAGTGTTGCGTACTGTCTTCTTCGTGACGGTATCCAATAGTTGCTATTACTGCAGCATTAAGATTTAATTTGTCTAATCCTAAAATTTCATTGTATTGAGCAGGAACGTAACCTTCCATTGGAGTAGCGTCAATTTTAAGTTCTGCTGCTGCATTTAAAAGATTGCTCAAGGCAATATAGGTTTGTTTGGCAGTCCAAGTTGCACGAGTGTTTTCGGGCATTTTGTTTAAAGCTCCTTTCATGTAATCCCCATAACCTGCTAAGGCATCTTCGGGTAAATTTCGGGTAGTAGTAGCATTTTTTATATAGTCATCTACATCTACATCACTAAATTGTGTTTGATTGGCAAAAATAATCAGATGGGAAGCATCCACAATTTGGGTCTGACCCCAAGAAGCCGTTTGTAATTGAGCTCTCAGTTCCGGACTCTCCACTATAATTACTTTATATAGTTGTAATCCAAATGAGGAAGCTGATAATCTTATAGCTTCTTTTAATGTTGCTAAGTCTTGTTCAGATACTTTCTTTGAAGCATCAAATTTTTTAGTGGCGTAACGCCAATTGGCATTGAAAATGAAATTACTCATAAATTTTTATTTTTTTGGATTTCTATATTTTTCTAATAAGGTATTCAGTTGAATTAATTCTTCAGAATTCAGATTAGAAGCAAACAGTTGTTCGTGACTATTAACTTCTGGTTCCAGTTCTGTCAGAATATCTAAACCTTTTTGAGTAATTAACACTTCAATTTTTCTTCGGTTAGCTGGACAAACTTTTCTTGTAACCAATTCTTTTAATAGCAATTTATCTATCAATCGGGTAGTGTTGCTGTTTTTTGCTAACATTCTTTCCTGAATTATACTCATGTTTGCGGGCGTCCCTTTTTGACCTCGTAGAATACGCAACACATTGTACTGTTCTCCGGATATATCATAAGGTTTCAAAATTTCATTGAATTTATCGCCAATAACATGCTGCGTATAGATGACATTAAGGATAACCTTTTTGGCATTGTCCATTGCTAATGTTGATTTAATAATTTTTTCAATTTTCATTTTAGCGCTATCTTATTTGTAGGTACAAATGTACTACTGTTTTTTATTTGTATATACAAATGTGTGTTATTTTTATGTTAATTTTTTCACATCCCAAACTTTAAAGTATCTATAGTTTTAAAGGAATAGATTATTTTTGTCGAAAATTTAGTTTATGGATTTATCACAAAAGGATTGGGAATTGCAATTGAAAGCGGATACCAATGCTGTTATTTTAGATGTTAGAACAGAGGATGAATGTAATGAAGGAATAATCCCCAATGCCATCAATATTGATATTTATAAAGGACAGGGCTTTATTTATCAACTAGAAGAACTGGACATGACCAAAAATTATTATGTATACTGCAAAGTAGGAGGTAGAAGTGCTCAGGCTTGTAGTGTAATGAATCAATTGGGTTTTAAAAATACTTACAACTTGCTGGGTGGTTTTATGAATTGGAAAGGCGAGGTAAGTAAATAGCTTACTTGAAATTACAATTACAAAGGTTTTTTGCTTTTAAAGGAAACAAGCAATACGATACTGCCTATAAGGAGAAATACTTTCGTTTTCATATAAAAGTTTTATAGATAACGAAAATTTATACTTTTCGGTATAAAGAGCAGTTAATTTACATGTTATTTGATGAAGTTTGGACTATTTTTTTGCCACCGCTTCTTCATAGCGCTCGCCTACTTTTTTCCAATTGATAACATTAAAAAAAGCCTCAATATATTTTTTACGCTTGTACTGGTAATCCAAATAATAAGCATGTTCCCATACATCAAGTGCTAAAATTGGTTTCCCTGGAACCGTTTGTTTTGGCATTAATGGATTATCTTGATTTGGCGTGCTGATAACTTGAAGTTTACCACTTTTGTCAACAATAAGCCAAGCCCAACCTGAACCGAATTGTTTTTCGGCTACATCGGTAAATTGATTTTTGAAGATTTCAAAAGACCCAAAATCTCTATCGATAACGGTTGCCAATGTGTCTTTGGGTTGTCCACCAGCTTTTGCGGCCATGCTTCCCCAAAATAGTGCGTGATTATAATATCCTCCTGCATTATTTCGCAACTCCGCATCGTCCATATTGAGTTTGCTCAAGATTTCTTCGATAGTTAAATCTTTCAAACTCTCATCGGCATCAACGGCTTTGTTTAAATTATTAGTATAAGTCAAATAATGTTTGGAAAAATGAATTTCCATGGTTAATGCGCCAATATTGGGTGATAAATCTGTGTATTCAAAGGGTAATTTTGAGATAGAAAATTGTCCTTTTTCTGCAACAACATCATCAGGATGTCCAATCGTCATTTTTGTATCGGCTGTTGGTAAAGGAACTTCCACAACTTCTTCAAGTTTTTTACGATTACAGGAAGGTAATGTCAAAAAAAAGGACAGACATAATGCAATTACAAAGAAATGTTTCATGGGATTGTTATTTTTTATCCACCAAGGAATTGATAGCTTCGATGTACAATTCTTTAGATTCTTCTACGGTCAAATTACGGATTTGCATCCAAGCATTCGTTTTGAAAGCATTTCTTAAATCGTCATTTGGTGACTGATTGTAATTAATAGTGCCAATAGTTGCCTGTTTATAATAGGCATACAAGCGCAATTGCACATCTTGAGGTAGCGATGCTTGCGTCATTTCGGAAGCAATTTCTACCGCTTCCTGAAAACGTATGTCTAAATCTTTTTCTGGCATTTAAGATTTAATTGCAATAATGGTTTTACCACCAATAGCCTTTTGATTGAGTTCAACATTAATTTTTGTTCCTAAAGGTAAAAATAAATCTACTCTTGAACCAAATTTTATAAATCCAGCATCTTCACCTTGAACAACTTGCATCCCTTCTTCGGCATAATTCACGATGCGTCTTGCCAAAGCACCCGCTATTTGTCGGTATAGGATTTCTCCAAAGACAGTATTTTCAATTACTACCGTTGTTCTTTCGTTTTCGGTACTTGCTTTAGGATGCCATGCAACCAAAAATTTTCCAGGATGATATTTACTAAATTTTATTATTCCATTAGCTGCATAACGCGTAACATGTACGTTGATTGGCGACATAAAAATAGAAACTTGTAGTCTCTTATCTTTAAAATATTCTGATTCAAAAACTTCTTCAATCACAACCACTTTTCCATCAACAGGCGCAATGATGTGATTATCGTTGATTGTTGTTATTCTTACTGGATTACGAAAGAATTGCAAAATCAATATTAACAAAAGTAAAGTAACAACCTGTATGGATTTTTCTAACCAAAGCAGTTGTATATATTGATGTGATAATAGAAAAATTGCTGCTGTTATTGTTGTTGCGATTAGAATAATTTTTGCGCCTTCTTTATGAAACATAATATAAGATTTGATAAAATAAATAAATGATTGGTGCTACAAATATAATACTATCTAGCCTATCTAAAACACCTCCATGTCCAGGCATTATAATTCCGCTATCTTTTACACCTGCAATACGTTTGAATTTGGATTCGATTAAATCGCCAATTGTTGCAAAAAAACCAACAATAATGGCAATAGTTATCCAAATTACAATTGATTTTCCACTAAACTTAGGGCTTGCCTGTATGTAAAATTTAGAGATTAAAATCCCAGCTATAACGGCAAAAACAATACCGCCAATAAAGCCTTCGATTGTTTTTTTTGGAGAAACCCTCTCAAATAGTTTGTGTTTTCCAATTGATTTTCCAACAATAAAGGCAAAAGTATCATTTGCCCAAATTAGAATGAAAAGACCAATAATGATTTTTGGATTGTATTTGTTTCCTTCTCCAAATGAAATTTTAGTAATGAGCAGAAACGGGAGTATTGCATAACCCAATAAATATAAATATTTAGAAGAATTGCTTATTTTTTGGATTTTGTCATAAAAAAGAAAAAGGATACACTTTACGGAGACAACTAATGTAATTACTAATAAGACGATGTATAATTGCTTAGCATTTACAGTTAAATCAATGTGCTTATTAAAGACGTTACTTAAGAAAGTTTCTGATTCATTTTTATAATAACATAGTAAGGTTACAATTGTATAAAAAAAGGATGCGAAAAGTAGCGGGAAAATTTTGTTGATTTGGATTAAATTACAAAATTCATAAACAGCAATCAGTAGAAAAATGCCAAATAAAAGAAAAAAACTTTCAGTCGAAAATAGTATAGCTGTAATCAATAAAATCACATAAACTGCACCAGAAATTGACCTTTTTAAAGTTTCATTCATTTTATAAATCTTCTAAAAGCAACAAGTATAAATTTTTGGCGGTACTTCCATATTGAAGGAAGTCTTCTTCTTGCGCTTTTTCAAAATATTTTATGGTAGTGATATTTGTTGGATAATCTTTGGTGTATTTCTTTTTTATCACACGAAGGCCATCACTTTTAGTTTCTAAAATTTGACTTGTAGTAGCTAGAATAATGATGTTTATAGGAAGTTCGTTGGGTTTGTTTTGTTTGATCTGATTGGAAGAAAACAGTACAGAACCTTCATCAGCAATTAGGTTTTCACAACTTGCGAAAAGAAATTTCGGGTTTTCTGGTTTGTCATAATGCAACTTGTTTTCGTCCAAAATACTATACAATTTTGGTTCAAAACACATGGCCTCACATTCAAACCAATCATTTTCTTCAAGAATATTTAGAAACTGGTCTTTAACTTCATTTAGGTTTTCACAGTATAAAAACTTACCACCGTTTTTCTTAAAAAAATAGGTAAATTTTTCATCAACAGGTAGTAATGAAAAGCTGGAAGGGGTATTGCTAAATTCGCTCTGATTGTCTTCATCTGAAGCATCATTACCAGAACCAAAAATTTTTTTAAAAAGACTCATATTAGTAGTATTGTATAATCTTGTCATTTGGGAAAGTTCAAAGATAAAAAAATCTTAATTCAAAAAGTACTTTTGAATTAAGATTTTAAATATTTGTTAAAAATAGTCTAATTTACTCTGCTGCAAATTCTTCGTGATGTGTATCAAAAGGTCTTTTGCCAAAAATAGTTTCCAAATCATCTTTAAAAATCACCTCTTTTTCGATAAGAATAGCAGCAAGTTGATTCAGTTTGTCTTTATTATCTTTTAATAATTGAATAGCTCTTTGATATTGACTTTCAATAAGATTTGAAATTTCTTTATCAATTATCATGGCTGTCTCTTCCGAATAAGGTTTTGAAAAATTATATTCATTTTGCCCTGAAGAATCGTAATAAGTAACATTGCCAAGTTTTTCATTCAGTCCATAAATAGTTACCATTGCTCGTGCTTGTTTGGTTACTTTCTCTAAATCGCTCAATGCACCTGTTGAAATGGTATCAAAAACAACTTTTTCAGCAGCACGTCCACCCATAGTTGCACACATTTCATCAAGCATTTGATCAGGACGAACAATTAATCTTTCTTCGGGAAGATACCATGCAGCACCAAGGCTTTGACCTCTAGGAACAATAGTAACTTTTATTAATGGTGCAGCATGTTCAAGCATCCAGCTTACAGTTGCATGCCCAGCTTCGTGAACAGCTATTGCTTTTTTCTCATCAAGAGTGACAATTTTATTTTTCTTTTCTAGTCCTCCCACAATTCTATCTACAGCATCCAAAAAGTCTTGTTTGTCAACTGCTTTTTTATCTTGTCTGGCCGCAATTAATGCTGCTTCATTACATACATTGGCGATATCAGCACCTGAGAATCCTGGTGTTTGTTTTGCTAAAAAGTCGGTGTCTAATCCTTCTTCTTTTTTCAAAGGAGCTAAATGCACTTCAAAGATTTCTTTTCTTTCACGAACATCCGGAAGGTCTACATAAATTTGTCTATCAAAACGGCCAGCACGCATTAAGGCTTTGTCTAAAACATCTGCTCTGTTAGTTGCTGCAAGAACAATTACATTGGTGTTGGTTCCAAAACCATCCATTTCTGTTAGTAATTGATTTAATGTGCTTTCCCGTTCGTCATTGCCACCAGAAAAATTGTTTTTTCCACGAGCACGACCAACAGCATCAATTTCATCAATAAAAATAATGGCGGGTGATTTTTCTTTTGCTTGTTTGAATAAATCTCTAACACGAGATGCTCCAACACCTACAAACATTTCAACAAAATCGGAACCTGAAAGAGAGAAGAAAGGCACTTTTGCTTCGCCGGCAACGGCTTTTGCTAGTAATGTTTTCCCTGTTCCTGGAGGCCCAACTAGTAGGGCACCTTTTGGAATTTTCCCTCCTAGTGCAGTATATTTGTCTGGGTTTCTAAGAAATTCTACAATTTCTTGCACTTCTTCTTTAGCACCTTCTAATCCAGCGACGTCTTTAAATGTAATTTTTACATCCGTTTTTTCGTCAAACAGTTTTGCTTTTGATTTTCCAATATTGAAAATTTGACCTCCGGCTCCACCACCGGAACCGCCTGACATTCTTCTCATAATGAATATCCAAACTCCAATAATTACGATGATTGGTAACAGACTCATAAACAAATCCGACCAATTGCTTTTGGTTTTAAATTCGTAATCTTTTATTTTGCCTTCTTGTTTTGCCTTTTCTATTTTGTTTTGAAAAACTTCATCATTACCAATATCAAAAGTATAATGTGGGCCTTTATTAAGGTTTCCAAGAATATCTTTGGCAACTTTTTTATGTGTCTTATCACTTAATGCAGCTTTTGTCAAAAAGGCTTCTGCTTCTGATTTGTTATAAATATAAACTTTTTCAATTTGACCGTTTTGAAGATATTCATTGAATTTGGAAGCAGATATTTTTGCGGATTCTTGAAAAGCAGATCCACTTAAAAAATTAAGTCCAAAAATTAAGGCAATTAAAATACCATAAATCCACCAGGGGTTTATTTTGAAATTATTCGTTTTCTTTTCGTTAGCCATTTTTTAAATATAAATTGCTTTAGTATTTGTTTTGAATTGTTGTGATTTTGGCATCGCCCCAGAGGCTTTCAATGCTGTAATATTCGCGAATATGTTTTTGAAATACATGAACTACTATGTTCACATAATCCATCAAAACCCACTCCCCATTATCAGCACCTTCAACGTGCCAAGGTTTGTCTTTTAAATCTTTGGAAACCACTTTTTGAATAGAGTTAACTATAGCGTTAACTTGTGTGTTAGAATTACCATTGCAGATAACAAAATAATCACATACTGCAGTATCAATAGCTCTTAAATCTAGAATATCGATGTCATTTCCTTTTACTTCTTCAATACCTTTAATGATGTCTGCTAGGAGCACATCTGTATTAATAGTCTTTTTAGTCATTTATTATTTTATATATTGTGCAAAGGTATCATTTTTTGTGATTATTTTTGGACCTTAACAAAAGATTAAATTCTGTTTATTTACTTTGTCTTATGCTTTTTATCAAACTCGATGCCATAGATTCTACTAATGATTATTTGAAAGCATTAGCAAAGAAAGAATCCTTGGGAAATTTCACTACCGTTATAGCTGAAAATCAGTTAAAAGGAAAAGGACAAATGGGTTCGGATTGGATTTCCGAGGAGGGTAAAAATCTAACTATGAGTGTTTTGGTAAAAAGCAATTCGATAAACAACAATACGGTTTTTGATATAAATGTTGCTGTTGCGCTCTCTATTATTACAGTTTTAGACACTTTGAATATTCCAAAAGTAGCTGTTAAATGGCCTAACGACATTATGGCAGAAAGTAAAAAAGTAGGTGGCATACTCATCGAAAATGCCATTAAGTCTGAAGGAACTATAAGTTCGGTTATTGGAATTGGTCTGAATGTCAATCAATCCAATTTTCAACATTTACCAAAAGCCACTTCTTTACTACTTGAAACACAACAAGAATTTGACAAAGAAATGATTATGAATAAAATTGTCGAAAAGCTCCAGGATTATATCGAAATGCTGCCAATTAATTCGGGTAATTTATGGGAATCCTATCATAATCGTCTTTTTAAAAAAGGGATTCCAATGCCTTTTGAATTATCAAATGGAAATAAAATTATGGGTATCATTCATAAAGTTTCGCGCGAAGGAATGTTAGAACTGCTACTGGAGGATGATAGCCTTCAATATTTTGGACTAAAAGATATTACGATGTTGTATTAAAGATTTACAACAAAACAATCTTTATCTTTGCGCCATAAATACATTACAATAATGAAGATTGGACAATACAATACCCTTAAAATTGACAGAGATACTCAAGTAGGTTTGTTTCTTACCGATGGTAAAGACGATGTGCTTTTACCCAATAAATATGTTCCCAATGTTTTTGAAATAGGTGAGGAGATTATTGTTTTTGTATATCTAGATCATGAACAACGTCCGGTAGCCACAACTTTAGAACCTTATATTTTATTAAATGAATTTGCACTATTGCGAGTGAATTATGTTAATCAAGTGGGGGCTTTTATGGATTGGGGAATGGAAAAAGATATTCTAGTTCCTTTCAAAGAGCAAGCCCGCCCAATGGAAAAAGGGAAACGCTATTTGGTGTACTTGTATATGGATGAAAAGACCAATCGTCTTGTGGCATCTAGCAAAACTAACCAGTTTTTAAGTAACGACGAACTCACCGTTGAAAATGGTGAAGAAGTCGATTTAATCGTTTCTCATATTACAGAAGTGGGCATTAATGTAATTATTAATGAAAAACACAAAGGATTATTATACAAAGACCAAGTGTATGATGATATTCGTACTGGAGACAGGCTCCATGGCTATATTAAAACCATTCGCCCCGATAATAAGATTGATGTAACATTACAAATACAAGGTTATCAAGCCATCGAACCCAACGCCGAGAAAATCCTATTGGAACTTCGCGCCAGCAGAGGTTTTCTCCGACTCAATGATAACAGCCATCCCGAAGATATCAAAACAGTACTTAAGATGAGCAAGAAAACCTTTAAAAAAGCCATTGGCGCTTTGTATAAAGATAAGCTCATTGAAATAAAAGAAGATGGAATTTACTTACTCGGTACCTAATGAATCGAGTTCCAATTTTTCAAATGGATAATCTCCAAAAACACTAGATAGTTTTATAGATTGATAGGGCTTTGCCGAATATTTATTGGATAAGCAAATAATAGTTACGGTGTCTTTCTTCAAAGTTGTGTAGGAAGTATTATTACCATGCCACCAACCGTTATGATAGGTTAATCGTTGACCCGTTGACCATTCTTTCATACGCATTCCCAATCCATAGTTTTTCATCGTTTTGGGTTGAGGACTATAACCGATAAACGCTTCTTTTAGTACTTCCGGATTAATAAAATCAGAAGAATAGGTGGCTAGGTCAAATTTCACTAAATCTCTTGGTGTAGAATAAACATTTTTATCGCCATACAATTGATCAAATTGATCCCAAGGAAATGCTATATTTTTCCCTTTGTAGGACATGGAAACGGTATCTCTATCGGTAGCATAGTTAAAAATAAAAGTGTTTTTCATGCCCAAGGGTTTAAATATTAATGCCTGCATCGCCTGACGGTAATTCATTCCAGTGGCTTTTTCAATAATTAAAGCTAGAATAACATAATTGGTATTGCAATAATCAAACTTGGCATCCAATTTATATATCAATTTTACTTTTCGTTCAATCATTACGTCTAAAATATCCTGATTAGTCAATACCTTCTTGCGGTTCCAAGATTTTTTTAATAAAGAAGGGAATCTAGAATAATGTTGCATTCCACTTCGGTGATTGAGTAGCATTCTAATAGTGGTGCTTTTATAAGGAAATTTAGGAAGCCAATCGGTTACCAATTGATCCAATTGTATATTGTCACCATCTACCAATTTTAATACAGCAGTTGCCGTTAATACCTTGCTAACGGATGCCAAATGGATTGAGGTTGTCGCGTTAATTGCAGTGTTGTTTTTAACGTTGGAAAGACCTTGATAGTTTTCAAATAGGATATGTCCATTTTTGGCTACTATAAAACCACCACTAAACCATGGGGAGGTTATGTATTTGTTGTAAAACTGTTGAATGAGGTTGTGTTTCTGCGTTATATAAATATCGGAAACGTTGCCCATTTTTAATGGAAAAGGAATTGTAATGATTGAACTGTCTTTGCTATTTGTCATTTCCGAAGAAAAGTTTGTTGCAATAACCCTCCTTAAACCGAAAGTTAAAAATAGTATTGAAAGAAGAATGGAAACAAATGTGATTTTCATGATAACGAATTCGGGCAAAAGGTATTTATATTCTAAAAATTGGTTTATTTTTACGCTAAAATAATAGAAATAGTATACCCAGATATTTTTTTAACTAAAAAATAATACATAAAATAGTAACAATTTGTTTATGAGCACAATTAATTGGAAAACGGTTAAAGAATTTGAAGATATTACCTATAAGAAATGCAATGGTGTTGCTCGAATAGCATTCAATCGTCCCGATGTTCGCAATGCATTCCGACCAAAAACTACCAGCGAATTATACCAAGCTTTTTACGACGCGCAAGAAGATACGTCTATTGGAGTGGTCTTGCTATCAGCAGAAGGGCCATCAAGTAAAGACGGAATTTATTCTTTTTGTAGCGGGGGTGACCAAAATGCGCGTGGGCATCAAGGATATGTTGGCGAAGATGGTCAACACCGATTGAATATTTTAGAAGTACAACGACTCATTCGGTTTATGCCCAAAGTGGTAATTGCCGTAGTTCCGGGTTGGGCAGTTGGTGGCGGACACAGTTTGCATGTGGTTTGTGATTTAACCTTGGCAAGTAAAGAGCATGCTATTTTTAAACAAACCGATGCCGATGTAACTAGTTTTGATGGCGGTTATGGATCGGCTTACCTAGCCAAAATGGTAGGCCAAAAGAAAGCCAGAGAAATTTTCTTTTTAGGCAGAAACTATTCTGCTCAAGATGCTATGGATATGGGAATGGTCAATGCAGTTATTCCGCATGCTGAGTTAGAAGACACCGCATTTGAATGGGCGCAGGAAATTTTACAGAAATCACCAACGTCTATTAAGATGCTGAAATTCGCCATGAATTTAACCGATGACGGTATGGTGGGACAACAAGTTTTTGCAGGTGAAGCCACACGATTGGCCTATATGACTGAGGAAGCCAAAGAAGGTAGAAATGCTTTCTTAGAAAAAAGGAAACCTAATTTTGGAGAAAATAAATGGCTACCTTAATGTAGTCGCAGTTTACAGTTTTTATAAATAAACGAATCGCTTTACTATATGGAAAATTTTACCAACGAAACTATAGATACCACCAACCTTCCAAAATATGAAGAAGTAATCTTTACCTCTTTGCATCCCAATTATAAAAAAGTGGTTCTATTGAATGTTAGTCTTTTGGGCATCATTGCCATTATTGGGTTTTGTGTATTTGCTTTTTATTATCAAGAAGAATTAACGCAATCTAATTTGTTGTTTTTGGGGATAGCGGTATTACTCGTAATCGTTTTGGTTTTCTTTTTCTCGTTATTGAGTTACAGAAAAAAGGGATTTGCTTTTAGAAACCATGATGTATTGTATCAAAGTGGTATTATTGCTACAAGCACTATGGTAATTCCCTACAACCGAATTCAGCACGTAGCTTTGCACGAAGGATTAATTTCAAGGTGGTTTGGGTTAGCCAAAATAGAAATCTTTACTGCTGGTGGTAATTCAAGTGATATAGAGATTCCAGGAATTGAAAGAGCACAAGCTGAAGATATCAAGCAATTGTTGATGGGTAAAATTCAAAAGCAACTGTAATGGAAATGAATTTCAATACACCCCAACGTCAATCCGCTGTTGGAATTGTAGTTATGTTTTTTGATACGTTGAGGCAATACATTAAAGCCTTTTTTCCCCTTTTGATAATTTGGGTTGTCAATTTTAATAAAGCCAACAAACTGTATATAATATTTGGAGCTTTGGTTGTGGTGCTTATTGTTGCGCTAATTGCCTTTTTAAAGTACAAGAATTTCACATTTTATATTGATGAGGATAATGATGAGTTTATTATAAAGGAAGGAGTTTTTAATAAAACCATAACTACGATACAACTCGACAAAATCCAGCAAGTGAATATCAATCAGTCTTTACTTCAAAGGATTATAGGTGTTTATGAATTAGAAGTAGATACGGCAGGAAGCACCAATAAAGAAGGAAAAATTAAAGCTATTTCGCATCTTTTAGCACTGTCATTAAAGTCCAAATTATTGGATAATATAAAAAAAGAAAAAATCATAACCACTGAAGAAACAGAAACGGTTTTAGAAGAAATTACATCAGCTATTCCGTTTATCAGCATCAGTTTTATTAGTTTGTTGAAAGTGGGGATTACCTCCAATTACGTAAGAAGTTTTTCGTTGTTGCTCTTATTTTTTATTACGGCTTCCGATTACATTAATAAATTTACAGGACGAGATGTTTTTAATGACGGTGTTATAGATAGCTATGTCAATAAAAGTACAATTATCACCTCGCTTTTTTTGGTGCTGTTGATTTTGTTCGGCATCGTACTCGTGGTGAATATCTTTCGTATTATGATTCGTTATTTTGATTATAAAATAACAAAACAAAAAGGATCACTTTTACTTTCTTTTGGATTAATAAATACCAAAAGTACCATTCTCAAACCCGAGAAAGTCCAAATCACTACCATCTCAAGAAATTATTTCCAAAAGAAAATGAATATTTTGGAAATGAAAATAAAGCAAGCTACAAGTGGTGAAAAAACAAAACATAACGCAGCGATTGAAATTCCGGGGTGTAATAATCGGGAAAAGGATGAAATATTAAAATTATTATTTCATCAAGTTCCTCAAAAAGGCTATATGATGAAACCTAATTTTAGGAAGCTTGGATTCTCTGTTTTTCTAATAATTGTATTACCTTTAATCGTTTTTTTTAGTATAGGAAACAATGTTGCTGAGTTAATGGAATTTGCTTATATTACGCCTTATTACGCGGTATTTGTTGGTTTAATTCTATACTTAGGTTACAGGAATTATAGGTTGTTTATCAGCGATGATTTCATCATAAAACAAAGCGGCGCTTGGGATATTAGCGACGAGATTATTACGATAGAAAAAATTCAGGCCATCACAACCTCACAGTTATTTTGGCATAAAAGTGCCGATATTGGCTATTTAACATTACACACAGCAGGAGGGAATATTGGTTTCCAACTGGGAAATTATACTAAAATAAAACAATACGTTAACCTTTGGTTATACGAAATAGAAACCTCCGATAGTAATTGGATGTAACAGAAATATTAGATATCAAATTTCAAATATTTAATATCTAATATTTAAAATTTAAAATTTAA
>CAIMMM010000130.1 GCA_903842575.1 uncultured Bacteroidota bacterium
ATAAAAGAAAAGAAAGATATTAAAGTGTACAGCGTTTATATGCAACATGAAGGCGAAAAATATTTAAAATATATAGACGAACATAAATTGCCATGGATAAACGTATATGATGGTGCTCATTACAATAATGCTGTCGAAAAATATGATGTCTACTCTACCCCTGTTATTTATGTTTTAGACAAAAATAAAGTCATTAAAGCCAAACGCATTGAAGCCGGAAAAGTGAAAGAAATTATCAACGCCATTGAGATGGAGAATAAAAAAATAAACTAATTTAAATTATATAATATTTCCTTGAAATTTACGTTTATAGTTTTAAATTAAAAGGCATGATTAAGTCAAAATTTAGTGAACTCCAAAAAACAAAGTTTTTAGGTTCTTCCTATTTTATTATTGTCGGTTTGTTTAGCTTCATCCACACTTTGTTATACACTAGTAATTATGCTTCAAGGGATTTAATTATCCTTATCATCCTAAGTCTCCCATTAATTATTAACAAAAGACTGTTTTATCTTGGCTATGGATTAGTCGCAGCACCTACTTTATTAATAATGCTGATACTATTTGTGTTTTTACAAAGTCCTCTTAAAACAGATATTACGCCTCCCGTTTTCTTTTTTGGGAGTGTCTTTTTTATTTTAGGATTACTAGCATCTTTGTCACTAATCAATGTTGGTACTTATACCAAAGAAAAACATCGGTTTAGAATTTTGTAATTACTCTTCCGAGTCGGCATTGAGGTTTTGAAACTTGGTTCGTTTGCTTCCTTCATACATTTCGTATTTCACTAAACGCGCTTCCAAACTTCCGTTGTAGAGTTTTATTTTTCGGGAGGGTTTTAGTCCCACAAATTTCAAGGCTTCCAAGTTGGCGGTAATAAACCAAGCATGGGTTCCTGGATAATTCTGTTTCATGGTATCGCCAATTTCTCTGTAAAACCGTTCCATTTCAATATCCAATCTTTCCCCATATGGTGGGTTAAAAACCATTTGCAAAGGCCCTGTAGTTTCCTTGTGCGTGTCAAAAAAGTTTTTTTCTTCAATAACAATATAGTCATCAAGGTTGGCATTTTTGATATTGGCTTTCGCTTTCAAAACGGCACTTGGTGCTTTGTCATAGCCTTTTATAGTATAATGAAACTCGCGCACTTTCTTCAATAAACTTTCGGTGATATTGTCAAACAAAACATTGTCCCAATCGTTCCATTTTTCGAAGGCAAATTCCTTACGATTAATGTTTGCCGGAATATTGCAAGCAATCATCGCCGCTTCGGCAAGTAGCGTTCCTGAACCACACATTGGATCTAAGAAATCACTTTTCCCTTCCCAACCCGAAAGCAATAGCATTCCGGCGGCCAAAACTTCATTGATAGGAGCTATATTTGTAGCGGTTCTATAACCACGTTGGTGCAATGAATTTCCTGAAGTGTCCAAGGCTACTGAAATTTGATCTCTATCAATATGAATATTGATTCGTAAATCGGGAAAATCTTTATCTACACTTGGACGTTGTCCTGTTTTATCTCTAAATTGATCCACGATCGCATCTTTACATTTCTGAGAAACAAACTGTGAATGTTTGAAATAATCCGAATGCACCGTCGTATCAATTACAAAAGTTTGATTGGCATTGAGGTATTTTGACCAATCCAAACCTTGCATATTCTTGTATAAGTTTACATCCGTTGTAGCTCTAAAATAATAAATGGGTTTTAGGATTTTCAAGGCGGTACGCAAAGATAAATTGGCTTTATACATAAACCCTTTATCTCCTTTAAAACTTACCATTCGTGTGCCTTGTTCTACTTCTTGCGCTCCAAGAAGCAATAGTTCTTTGGCTAGTATTTCTTCAAAACCAAAAAAGGTTTTGGCAATCATTTTATAATTTTCCATTTCAATTTCCATGTCAATTGCAAAATCAAATGCAATTTCTATAATTAACTAAACCCTATATTTGAGTTTCTTCTGCAAAAATACACTAAATTTGCACGTTTAGAAATCATTACCCTGCATAAATGTTAGATGCTACAAATCCGAAAGACGGAATATCCGAACAAAAACCAAAAAAGTGGTATGCTTCCTGGTTTGATTCTCCGTATTATCACATTTTATACAAAGAAAGAAATTACCGCGAAGCACAGGTTTTCATGGACACGATTACGCATTATTTAAATCTTCCCGAGAAATCAAAAGTTTTGGATTTAGCTTGTGGCAAAGGGAGGCATGCTATTTATTTAAACCAATTGGGTTTTGATGTAGTGGGCGCCGATTTATCTGAAAATAGCATTGCAGAAGCTGCTAAAAACACGAATGATACCTTGCATTTTTGTGTGCACGATATGCGTGTTTCCTACGATGAAAAATTTGATGCCATATTCAATCTGTTTACCAGTTTTGGCTATTTTGAAAAAGAAGAAGACAATTTAAAAACGCTAATTGCCATCAAAGAAAGTCTTTCGGAATATGGTTTTGCTGTGATTGATTTTATGAATGTACATCAGGTTATTGAAAATCTGGTAGCCGAAGAAACCAAAATTGTTGATGGCATTGAGTTTAAACTCAAACGCTATCATTTGGACCATTTCATTATCAAAGAAATTGATTTTGAAGACAAAGGAGAAATCTTTCACTTTGTAGAAAAAGTGAGTGCATTTACTTTGGAAAATTTTCAAAAAATGATGGACGAAGCCGGAATTTATTTATTGGATATTTTTGGGGATTACAAACTGAAGAAATTCCACAAGAATACAAGCGAACGACTAATCATGATTTTTAAATAACGAGGATTCGGTTATTTGGTTATTTTTTTAGACAAATCACCAGATTACCAAATTAACATAAAAAATGAACTATATACTTCCGTTACTATCTGTCCTGTTGGGTTATATCATTGCGTTATTACTAAAACCCAAAGGAAAAACCAACTTAAAATTGCTATTGGCTTTTAGCGGTTCGTTTTTATTATCATTAACCGTGATGCATTTACTTCCCGATGTTTATGGAAGTGGCAATCCAAAGGTTGGGATTTATATTATGCTAGGAATTTTGTTCCAAATTATCTTAGAGTTTTTCTCAAAAGGTGCGGAACACGGACACGTTCACGGACATGATAAAATGTTACAAATACCGTGGTTGCTTTTCATTAGTTTATGTATCCATGCTTTCTTAGAAGGTTTTCCTGTTGGACATCATCACAATTTATCCTACGGAATTGCGATTCACCACTTACCTATTGCCATTATCCTAACAACTTTTTTCCTCAATGCTCAATTGAATAAAACAGCGCTGTTATTTTTCATGATAACCTTTGCAGTTATGACGCCATTGGGAACTTTGGTTTCAGATAATTTTCCACTATTGAATGCTTATTATACCGAAATCACTGCGGTGGTTATTGGAATATTATTTCATATTTCCTCTACTATTATTTTTGAAAGTAGTGAAGGACACAAATTTAATATTGCCAAAGTTTCGATGATTATTTTAGGAATTTTATTGGCTTGTTTTTTATAGAACTTTGTAACTTAGCAACTCTGAAACTTTGCCACTATAAAATGAACTTCACCAAAACTACCGAACAATCCTCACACTACGAACATTTAGAAAAAATGTCGGTGGAAGAATTGTTATCCAATATCAACAACGAAGACAAAACGGTTCCGCTTGCGGTAACAAAAGCTTTACCACAAATTGTGATTTTAGTGCAACAAATCGTGGCTAAAATGAATCTCGGCGGTCGTCTTTTTTATATTGGTGCTGGTACTTCGGGGCGATTGGGAATTGTAGACGCTTCGGAATGCCCACCTACTTTTGGTGTCCCTTTCGATTTGGTCAACGGAATTATTGCTGGTGGAGATAAAGCTATTCGCCGTGCTGTTGAAAATGCCGAAGACAATACTACACAAGCTTGGATCGATTTACAAGAAAATAACATTACCGAAAAGGATGTCGTAATTGGCATAGCAGCTTCGGGTACAACACCTTATGTGATTGGCGGATTAGAAAAATGCAACGAAAATAATATTATCACAGGTTGTATTACATGTAATGAAGGAAGTCCGTTGGCATTGACCGCTAAGTTTCCTATTGTAGTAGTTGTAGGTCCAGAATTCGTTACCGGAAGTTCGAGAATGAAAGCAGGAACCGCACAGAAATTGGTTTTAAATATGATTTCAACGGCAACCATGATTCAACTCGGGAAAGTAAAAGGAAATAAAATGGTCGATATGCAATTGAGCAATGACAAACTCGTTGACCGTGGTGTAAAAATGATTATGGAAGAAATTCCTGTTACTTATGAAGCAGCATCAAATTTATTAATGGAACATGGAAGCGTTAGAAAAGCTGTATCTAATTATAAAAAGTAAAAAAATATGAAAAAAATTATTTTATTGGTTTGTCTATTCAGTACGTTCCTGACATTCTCTCAACAAATTTCTATTGATAAAGGCAAGTATTATGTTCACGGAAAACAAATTTCAAGTTTTCAAACTAAAAAATTATTAGCTTCAAATCTAAAAGCGCTTGCCCTTTTTAAAGAAGCCAAATCAAAGGAAGCCTTAGGTGGATTTCTTATTGGAATTGGAATTGGTTTAACCGTATCCGATTTGGCTATGGGATTATTATCGGATAAAAAATATCCTTCAGCATTAACCTATGCAGGCATTGGTTCTATTGTAATTTCAATCCCCATACTTTCAGGAAGAAGAAAAAAAATTGTCGAAGCTATTGATATGTATAATAAAGATAAAAACATTCTAGGTTCAACAAACAATACTTTCGATTTCAATGCGATTTCAAATCAAAATGGTTTTGGATTTCAAATAAAATTTTAAAATGGCAACGAATAAAGAATTATTAAACAAAGGACTCACCTATTTGATTTATGCTTTACCCTTGATTTTTATAGGCCCGGGTGTCATTTACAATGCCTTTATAAATAAGGGAAACAATTGGCATTATTTGGTTCTAGCAGTAGGTTGCGGCATGTGTTTGGGCGGCATGTTTTTGATTTTCAAAGGAATTCATATCATGACAAAAGGGATTTTCAATGATGAAAAATGAAGTCTATTTAGAACTTTGTAACTCAAATATAAAATGAAAAAACTAACACTTCTACTCTCACTAACCCTATTTTCCTGCTACCAAGTGGAGCACAATTGCAAAGATTTTAAAATAGGGAAATTTGAATTCTCGCAAGAAATTAAAGGGAAGAAAACCACTTCAACTTTTGAGCGGACAGCAAATCTTCAAATAGAAACGTTCAATGGAAAAACGGATACGGCTTCTGTTCGTTGGGTAAACGACTGCGAATTTGTTTTGCAAAAATTGCATCCAAAAAACATGCAGGAAAAAAAAGCCATCAGTATGAAAATTATCAGTACAAAAAATAAAACCTATATCTTTGAATATGCTTTTGTGGGGGATAACCATAAACAAAGGGGCACCGTAACAAAAATTTCAGATTAATAATTATTACACATAATTCATAACTAGTAAACATGGAAGTAATTTTTACCGCAAATGGACTCATTGCCTTATTAACTTTAACTTTTTTAGAAATAATTCTTGGAATAGACAATATCGTTTTTCTATCCATTGTATCTGGAAAATTAAAAGTAGAAGATCAACCAAAAGCTCGTCGCATTGGATTATTATTGGCAATGGCCTTTAGAATAATTTTGCTTTTTGGAATAACGTGGGTATTGAGTTTACAACAAACATTATTTGCTATAGAATTGAGCTTTTTCAATGCACACATTACGGGACAAAGTATCATAATTTTTGCGGGAGGCTTGTTTTTATTATACAAATCGGTTAATGAAATTCACCACAAATTGGAAGGCGAAGAAGAAAGCGAAAAAGGCAAAGCAGGAAACACACTTACAGCTGCCATCATTCAAATTGCCGTTTTAAATTTGGTTTTCTCCTTTGACAGTATCTTAACCGCTGTTGGATTAGTTAGTATGAAAGAACCTTCTGAAGGTGGTTTTGGCTATGCGGGCGCCCTAGAAATAATGATTTTAGCGATTATTATTTCCATTATAATCATGATGATTTTTGCCGGTCCTGTTTCTAAATTTGTAAATGAACATCCTACCATACAAATTCTTGGATTGTCCTTTTTAATATTAATTGGTGTAATGCTTTTAGCCGAAGGATCTCATTTGGCGCATTTCCGTTTTGGTAATGATGTAGAAGTGGCAAGCATTCCAAAAGGGTATTTGTACTTCTCTATTTTCTTCTCCCTATTTGTGGAATTCCTCAATTTGAGAATGAAGAAAACCAAAAATGCGGTGAAATTACACAACAATAAAATAGTTGATAAAAAATTAAAAGACACCGATTTATTGGATTAATACAATTGCATAGTGATTCTATAAATAAAGGCGCAAAGTAAATTTACTTTGCGCCTTTATTTTAAAGTCTATATTATTAATTAAAACAATGTTATCTGTCCATCTTCATTCAACTGAATATCGTCATCATTATTATCCATTTCAATCGCTGTTTCAATATCCGTTTCGCCTTCTACCTCCAATTCCTCAGGAACTACTTCTTCCGGAGCTTCATAAGGCAATGCTTCCAATAAATTAACTTGTTTTAGTTTATCCGTAGTCAATTGATTTCCTAGTGCTTTAAAACCTTTCACCGCAATAAAACTTTCTATATCCACCGTTTGATTTTCTTTCTGAACACCTTTTACTTTATTGAAAACCAATTCGGCTACAGGACGATAATCCGTGGCCACAATTTCCAATTGCGAATTAGGATGTTCCGTAATGAAAATCTCCTCTTTGCCTTCGGTTTCCACCAAAAAGCGTTTCACATAATAGCGTTCTTTTTCACCGTCATAATAAATAGCAGAAATAGGTTTCTTAGGATGCCATTTTTCCAAAACGACCATATCCTCATCAAAATGGGTTGATAATTCTGGAATAATAACTTTTAATTTTCCGGTTTGTGAAATAACAAGGATTTTATCATTTGGCCTGAACTCGCCCAATAATTCACCTCTTGCATCCACATTTAATTTCTGTACCGTATCATCAAACCATATTTTGCGTGGTTTTAAAGTTGAAATTCCTTTTTCCTTGATTTCAATTTTCTTGATAGGATATTTGGTCACCAAATTTCCTTTGGAAGCACGACCTTTTATTGCCATAGCTGCAAAATCCAAATCCCATTTTAGTTTTTTTATACTTCCCACCTGACGCAATAAAACGGTGATTACTTCTGCTTCGCCATTTGGATTATGGGTGAAATACAAAACTTGCGAACCTTTGTTTTCATTGGTTAAATCGTATAATTTATCGCGCGTAACGCCCGAAACATTAAAACGTTTGATATAGGCAGGTCCCGATTTTCCATCACGATAAATCATATTGTAAATCGTTCGCTTATCACTTTTGTCAAAAATTGCCACATGGATAATGTCTTTTCCAACGAATTTTTTATCATCTACCTTACAAATCATCATGTTTCCATCGCGAAGGAAAACAATCACATCATCAATATCGGAACAATCGGTAACGTATTCGTCTTTTTTTAAACCCGTTCCTAAAAAACCTTCTTCCCTATTAACATAGAGTTTGGTATTTCTTAAAGCTACTTTTGTGGCTTCAATATTATCGAAACTTCGCAACTCAGTTTGACGATCGCGCCCTTTTCCATATTTCTCTTTTAACTTGGTAAAATAGGCAATCGCAAAATCGATTAGGTTTTCTAAATCGAATTTCACTTGCTCTATATCGCCTTCGAGAGCTTCA
This sequence comes from uncultured Bacteroidota bacterium, assembly GCA_903842575.1. Classification (GTDB taxonomy): domain Bacteria; phylum Bacteroidota; class Bacteroidia; order Flavobacteriales; family Flavobacteriaceae; genus Flavobacterium. Next base: position 7,769 of record CAIMMM010000130.1, read on the forward strand.
ATCTTATCTTGTGCTTTGTTGCTGTCAAATTTCGAAATACGCATAATTCGAATATCCAACAATCGAAGAATATCATCTTCGATTACAGCACGTTTTAATTTTTTTGTAAATGGTTTTAATCCGTCGTCAACTGCTTTTATAACATCTTCTCGAGTGGTTTTATCCTCAATGTCCCGATAGATTTTGTTCTCGATAAAAATACGTTCCAACGAAAGAAAATGCCATTGTTCTTCCAGTTCACTCAACTGAATTTCAAGTTCACTTTTCAGTAATTGCACCGTTCTTTCGGTAGATATTTTTAACATGTGAGAAACACCAACAAAAAGTGGCTTGTTATCTTCAATCACACAACCCAAAGGCGCCACCGAGGTTTCGCAAGCCGTGAAGGCAAACAAAGCATCAATGGTTTTATCGGGAGAAACACCTGGAAAAAGATGAATTAATATCTCCACTTCGGCAGCGGTATTGTCTTCAATTTTCTTGATTTTGATTTTGCCCTTTTCATTGGCTTTCAAAATACTGTCAATCAAAGTGGTAGTATTGGTAGAAAACGGAATTTGGTTAATGACCAAGGTATTCTTGTCCAATTGTGCAATTTTGGCACGCACACGCACTCTTCCTCCACGCAACCCATCGTTATAATTGGAAACATCTGCAATTCCCGCCGTTTGAAAATCGGGGAAAATAGTAAATGGTTTTCCTTTCAAAATTTTTATCGAAGCATCTATCAGTTCGTTGAAATTGTGAGGCAACACTTTGGTAGAAAGTCCCACAGCAATTCCTTCGGCACCTTGTGCTAAAAGCAATGGGAATTTTACTGGAAGATTATTGGGTTCTGCACGACGACCGTCATAGGAAACGCCCCAATCGGTGATTTTTGGCGAATACAAAACCTCCAAAGCAAACTTGGACAAACGTGCTTCAATGTAACGGGAAGCAGCGGCACTGTCGCCAGTTAAGATGTTTCCCCAGTTTCCTTGGCAATCAATCAGTAATTCTTTTTGACCAATTTGCACCATGGCATCTCCAATACTTGCATCTCCGTGAGGATGATACTGCATGGTGTGACCCACAACATTGGCAACCTTGTTGTACCGACCATCATCCAACTCTTTCAACGAGTGCATGATTCTACGTTGCACCGGTTTAAAACCGTCTTCGATTGCAGGAACGGCACGCTCCAGAATTACATACGACGCGTAATCCAAAAACCAATCTTTATACATTCCTGTAACTTTGGTAATGGTATCTTCGGCATTTTCGTTGTTTTCGTAGAAATGATTCCCACCTGAAGTAACAATGTCTTCAAAGGCTTCATCCCCAATTGACTCGTCGTTAATTTCGTCTTCGTTAATGTTATCTTCGTCTTCGTTCATTTAATTGCTTAGAATCTTAAATTTTGTATTTAATTCGCCTCCATCGTATCCAATTCTACCTTCAAGTTATTGATGATAAACACTTGTCGGTCAGGCGTATTTTTTCCCATATAGAACGATAACAATTGTTCTACTGAGGTATTTTTATCCATCATTACAGGATCTAACCGAATGGTTTCTCCAATAAAATTTTTGAATTCGTCGGGCGATATTTCTCCCAATCCTTTGAATCGTGTGATTTCAGGTTTTGGTTTCAATTTTTCAATGGCATCTTTTCGCTCTTCTTCGGAATAGCAATAGATGGTTTCTTTTTTATTTCGAACCCTAAAAAGAGGCGTTTGCAAAATATACAAATGTCCTTCTTTGATTAACTCTGGGAAAAATTGCAAGAAAAATGTAATCAATAACAATCTAATATGCATTCCATCCACATCGGCATCGGTAGCTATTACAATATTATTATAGCGCAACTTTTCTAATCCGTCTTCAATATCTAAAGCGGATTGTAATAAATTGAATTCTTCATTTTCATAAACAATTTTTTTACTCATTCCGTATGAATTCAAAGGCTTACCACGCAAACTAAACACTGCTTGTGTATTGACATCACGGGATTTGGTAATAGATCCTGACGCAGAATCTCCCTCAGTTATAAAAAGGGTACTTTCTAAATTTCTTGGATTTTTAGTATCAGGTAAATGTGCGCGACAATCTCTTAATTTTTTATTGTGTAAATTGGCTTTCTTAGCTCTATCGGTAGCTAACTTACGAATTCCTGATAATTCTTTTCGTTCCCTTTCGGCTTGAAGAATTTTACGCAACAACGCATCTGCGGTTTGCGGATTTTTATGTAGATAATTGTCTAATTTATTTTTTACAAAATCGTTAACAAATGTTCTAACTGAAGGCATTCCGGACTCTGAACCCATATCGGCGGAACCTAATTTGGTTTTGGTTTGCGATTCAAAAACAGGCTCCATGACTTTAATGCTAATCGCCGTCACCACAGATTTTCGAACATCGGAAGCTTCGAAAGGTTTGTTATAATATTCGCGAATGGTTTTTACAATTGCTTCGCGATAGGCCGCCAAATGCGTTCCTCCTTGAGTCGTATTTTGTCCGTTTACAAACGAGTGGTATTCTTCGGAATACTGCGTTTTACTGTGGGTTAACGCAATTTCAATATCATCACCTTTCAAGTGAATGATTGGATATTCTAGATCATCCGCATTTATAGTTTCCTCCAATAAATCTTTTAGTCCATTTTCGGAATAATACTTTTCACCGTTGAACAAAATCGTCAAACCATTGTTTAGGTAACAATAGTTTTTCAGCATTTTGATTACGTACTCGTAACGGAATTTGTAGTTTTTAAAAATCGCTTCATCAGGAATAAATGTCACTTTAGTTCCTTTGCGTTTCGTAGTTTCAACAATATCTTCGTCAAGCACTAAATTTCCGCCTGAGAATTCCGCCGCTTTTTGTTTGTCATCCCGAACAGATTCTACTCTGAAATAATCCGATAAAGCATTTACCGCTTTTGTTCCTACTCCATTCAATCCTACAGACTTTTTGAACGCTAAAGAATCGTATTTTCCACCTGTATTCATTTTGGAAACCACGTCAATCACTTTCCCTAAAGGAATGCCACGACCGTAATCGCGTACCGTAACTGTTTTATCCTTGATAGTAACTTCGATGTTTTTGCCTGCACCCATGACAAATTCATCGATACAATTGTCCATGACTTCTTTGAGCAGAATATAAATACCATCATCAGGAGAAGAACCGTCACCAAGTTTCCCGATGTACATTCCGGGACGCATACGGATGTGTTCTTTCCAATCTAACGAACGGATATTGTCTTCGGTATACTGATTTTGCTCTGACATTTTGTGTTTTATCGAATTTAACCGGGTTCTGTTGGGTCTTTGCTTTGCGCATTGACCTCGAGTGTGCTAATATAGGGAATGTCAACCCATTTTAAAAGAGTAAATCGTCAAAGTTATTAAGAATGATATTGACAAGAAATTTTAGATTGGAGCTTTTAGATTGGAGCTTTTAGAATATAGAAAACAGAGTAAAGATTTCATGAATTGCTATTTAAAATTCTTGACGATTTCCTTTAACTACTTTTTATTTTAATGAAAATAATGTTTACTTAATTTAAGATTTAATTCTCTTGGATTGAATGGTTTTGTTATGTATTCATTGATACCTATTTGCATTGCTTTTTCAAGACTTAAATAGGAAGTAGAAGCAGTTAAAGCAATAATTGGAGTTGATGAATCCGTGCTTCGTATATTTATGGTTGCTTCATAGCCATCCATTACCGGCATAGACAAATCCATTAGAATAATATCATAGGTATTTACTCTATGTTTTTCAACTGCTATAAGACCGTTCAAAGCCACATCAACTTCCACATCCCATTGTTTAAGCACTTTTTCGGCGATTTTGACATTAATAAGATTGTCTTCCACCAAGAGCAATCTTAATCCCTCTAGATTTTGTTCTTTGTATTCAATGGAATTATCATTTAACGATTCGGAATCTTTATTAAAAATAGGCAAATTTAAAATGAAGCTAAAATTAGACCCCAATCCTATTTTACTTTCTAGTTCAATGTCCGAATGTAATAAATTGAGCAGATTTTTTGCAATGACTAAACCCAAACCTGACCCACCAAATTGTCTTGAAGTTTTAGTATCTGCCTGGGCAAACTTTTGAAAAATTAAATTAAATTTCTCTAAATCAATTCCAATACCGTTATCTATAATCTGAACTTTAAATACTGAGTGATTATTGATTTGGTCTATTTGGTCTATTTTAACCTGAATCAATCCGTTTTTAGTAAATTTTATTGCATTAAGCACAAGATTTGTAATAATTTGACTTATTCTTAACGGGTCACTTACAATATTTGTGATAAAATTATCATCAATAATTATTTCAATTTTATTGTGATTTTCTAATGCTTTTAATTTAAGTGAACTTACTATTTCGGAAACTAAATCCTTAAAATTAAACGGTATTTTTTCTAAGTCAATCTTACCTGATTCAATTTTATTAAAATCTAAAATATTATTTAAAAGCAGAAATAAATTTTGAGCAGAAATTTTTAAAACGTCCAAGTTTTCATTAAAACTTTCAATGGTCCGTTCTTTTTCCATAATGTATATTAAACCGATAATTCCATTTAATGGTGTACGAATTTCGTGACTCATTATGGATAAAAAATCTGATTTGGCCTCGTTTGCAATTTCTGCATTGGATTTTGACAAAATCAACTGTTCTTCTACCACTTTTTTGAACTCAATTTCGTTGTGCAATATTTGCAACAATTCAGTCAAGTTATCCACCCCCAATTCTAAAGAACTGTTATTATTACTTAATAATTTAATAGATTGTATTAATTCAGCCTGTATCCTCTTCTTTTTTTCTAATTGATCTTTAATTTTAGCATTAATTTTATAAAATTCTAAATCATTTAACCGAATGGATTGCTCGAATAATTCAACATCTTTTTCATAATTTTCATAGGACTGACTTACAGCTTGAATAAATGTTCGGATTGACGGATTATTATCAATAATTTCATCAGATAAAAATTTATTGATTTGTCTTTTTAAATTTCTATTTAAATTATTATCCGCCATAACATAGATTTAGTTTTCACTAATAGTCAAAATAGCTATCGTTTGGTTATGCAATTCACAAAAATTATGATTTGTAACAGGCGAAATTTCACCATAAGAATAAAACCCGCAAAGGAGTGTGTTTCCGGAAATTTCTTTTACCGCCTCAAATTCTTCCTCCACTCTATTTCCTAAAACAATCTTTCTGCCAACACAACTTACAATAAGTGCTAATTCTGGCTCCTTAGAAAGATTAGAAAATGACTCGGTTGCTGCGTTATAAGAAGCATCGATAAGCCTGTCTAAATTGCCTTTCATTAATCTAATAAAAGAACCTTGAGGAATATTTCCGGCAAAGGTCATTGATTTCGCCTTTTCGTCTATTGCTAAAATCGTTCTTACTACCGAAGGAGCATCTTTGCTTTCTTTCATCGAAAGAGGAAAATACAAAGCGGAACCCGGCAAATCATCAGCATATTTTCCTAAATATTCTTTATAAATATCCAAGGCAAATCTATCTCCTATTTTATATAGCACGTTTTTTTCGGAAAGTGTCACTTCTCTTTCGGGACCAAAATCACTCCAGCCCCCTTCACAACCGAAACCAAAATTTATTTCATTGCCATAAAAACCAATAATGACAACTTTCCCCTCTGTGGCATCTTCATTTAACCCTACAAGCGTTTTTTGAAATTTGACATCATCTCCGGCAATACCTCCAAAAATAGGAAGCGAATGATTTGTTTGTTTTCCTAATTCATTTACTAATTCCGTACCGTTAACAAAACTGCCTTCCGATAACACCACTATTGATTTTAAGTCTTCATTTAAAAGTTCCTTTTTTACAATAAGACCTAATTCTTGAATATTACTATTTTTAGAAAGGTCAATTTCGGCAATTTTTATTGTTGCTTTTTCAAATTCTATAGCAGTTGAAACAATAGTGTTTTCAACTATATTAGAATTCGAAATTTGTCCAGAAGTAGAACAAATAACAATCTGCGCTTCCGGATAGAGTTCTTTTAATTTTTTATAAGGCAATGTGGATTCTAAAAATTCTCTCTCTCCAAAAGCTAAAACTAGATTTGCCTTTTTTTCAGAAAAATTAGGGGAAGAAAAAATTACTTCTTGCTTTTTTTGACTATCTATTAAAATTTGCTGAAGTCTCATTTTAATTAATTTATTAATGGTTAATTGAGGTAAAAAATTCGAAACAAGAATACCATTTAACAAATATATGTTAACATTTGTTTAACAACATAAAATTACTAATAATTTAAAAAATGCGACTAATAAATTAAAAAACGAGACTGATAATTTAAAAAATGTGCCTAATAATTTAAAAAAGTATTATTAAGCTAAAAAAAACAAATCACTTAATACTATTTATTTTTTTCGCATCTGATAGAAAAACAGCTAAAAAACAATAAAAAATCAAATTCATAATTTTCAATTCAAAACGCTTCAAAAGACATAGTCATCGGCACTATAACTCATAAAAAAACTGCTCAATTTCTTGAACAGTTCCGTCTATTTTCTATATTATTTTCTCTCTTTTTTATTTACACGTTAAACCTAAAGTGCATCACATCACCATCTTTCACTACATATTCTTTTCCTTCCACTTTAAACTTACCCGCTTCTTTGGCTTTGGCTTCCGTTCCATAATGCACATAATCTTCAAATGAGATTACTTCCGCACGGATGAATCCTTTTTCAAAATCGGTATGAATAACACCTGCCGCTTGAGGCGCTGTTGCTCCAACATTTATCGTCCAAGCACGTACTTCTTTTACTCCGGCCGTGAAATAGGTTTGTTGTTTTAATAATTTATAAGCGGCACGAATTAAAACTGCCGAACCTGGTTCCTTCAATCCTAAATCTTCTAAGAACATTTGACGTTCCTCGTAGGTTTCTAATTCGGTGATATCCGCTTCAGTTCCAACGGCAAGCACAATGACTTCTGCGTTTTCATCTTTTACCAATTCACGAACTTGTGCTACATATTTGTTGCCCGATACAGCTGAATCTTCATCAACATTACAAACATATAAAACGGGTTTAGATGTAATTAACTGAAAACTTTCAAATAGTTCTTCTTCTTCATATCCATTTGGCTGAACGGTTCTTGCTGATTTTGCTTGCAACAACGTTTCACGGATTCTATTCAATAATCCTTGTTCCAGCTGCGCTTCTTTATTGCCGGTTTTTGCCGCACGATTTACTTTTTCCAACCGTTTCTCAACCGTTTCTAAGTCTTTTAATTGCAGTTCAATATCTATCGTTTCTTTATCGCGAATAGGATTTACATTCCCATCCACGTGAATAATATTATCGTTGTCAAAACAACGCAACACATGAATAATAGCATTGCATTCTCTAATATTTCCTAAAAATTGATTCCCTAATCCTTCCCCTTTGCTTGCACCTTTTACCAAACCTGCAATATCAACGATATCAACCGTTGCCATTTGAACACGTTCTGGTTTTACCAATTCTTCCAATTTACTAATTCTTGGATCTGGAACATTTACAACGCCAATATTGGGTTCAATCGTACAAAACGGAAAATTGGCACTTTGTGCTTTGGCGTTGGACAAACAATTAAATAAAGTTGATTTTCCAACATTGGGTAATCCTACAATTCCTGCTTTCATTATAAAGAAAGTTATTTTGTTAATAGTTATTCTAAAAAGTGTGCAAATATAGGGTTTAAATTGTTTTATAAAAAGTTAATAGTATTTAATAAAAAAGGTTAAGAATATGTTAAAAATAGTATTATATTGCATTGTTTTTAAACAATCATTTAACTAAAATTAATCTATTATGAAAAAAATTACTTTGTTGTTATTTTTACTTCAATTCAGTTCTGTTTTTGCACAGGAAAGTTCTAAAGGAACTAAATCAGACTCTACTAAAGTGCAACAACTACAAGAAGTACAGATTGTAGGTTCCCGAAATGCCAAAAGAACCAATGTGAATTCTGCAGTACCCATTGATATTATCGATGTAAAAAGTGTCACTACTCAAAGTGGTAAAATTGAAATCAATGAATTGCTTCAATATTTAGCACCTTCTTTTAATGCCAATAAACAATCAGGTTCTGATGGAGCAGATCACGTTGACCCGGCTTCATTAAGAGGAATGGGACCCGATCAAACTTTAGTTTTAATCAATGGCAAGCGAAGACATCAATCTTCATTAGTTAATTTATTTGGAACTCGTGGACGTGGAAATACGGGAACCGATTTGAATGCGATTCCTGCAAGTGCTATTAAACGAATTGAAATTCTTCGTGATGGTGCAGCAGCACAATATGGTTCCGATGCTATTGCTGGTGTAATCAATATCGTTTTAAATGACAATGTTGATGAGTTTAATGGTTCAATAACTACTGGTATTTACAGAAATGATGCTCAAGGCGATTTTCTTCCAGGAACGCCTAATACACCAGGCTATGAATTAGACCAAAACGGAAACGGAAATACGTATGGGAAAGACCATAAATATGATGGGTTTTCACTAAAAGCTGGGGCTAATTATGGTATTAAAATCGGCAAAGATGGCGGATTTGTAAACTTCACTGGAGAATATCTATCCAAAGAAAAAACGTTACGTCCAAGTTTTGATTTCAGAAAAGGTTTTGGTGATGCCGAAATCAAAAGCTACAATTTGATGGCAAACTTACAGATTCCACTTTCTAAAAGTATTGATTTTTATGCCTTTGGTGGAAGAAACGATAGAAATACGGATGCCTATGCTTTTACTAGAAATGATGGTGAAAGAGTTGTAGAATCCATTTATCCTGGAGGATACACACCGAGAATTACTTCTAAAATTATTGACAATTCTATTGCATTTGGTTTTAAAGCAAAAGCGGGTGACTGGAAAATTGATTTAAGTAATGCTTATGGTAAAAATGCTTTTGATTATAGAATAAAAGGAACCTTAAATGCAAGTTTGGAAGGCGCTTCTCCAACCGAGTTTGATGCTGGTGGATTTAGCTTAAGTCAAAATACTACAAACCTTGATTTCTCAAGAAACTTTAAATCGGTTTTAAATGGCCTTAACTTTGCCTTTGGTGGAGAATATAGAATAGAAAAATATGAAATTTTTGCGGGTGAAGAAGGTTCGTATGCTACTTATGATACCAATGGAGATCCTATAACAAATCCATTAACTCAGTTTGCTCCAATTGATCCAATTTCAGGAAATCCAAGACCTGGAGGTTCACAAGGTTTTCCTGGCTTTAGTCCTCAAAATGAAGTTGCCGAACAAAGAACCAGTTTTGCTGCCTATGCTGACACCGAGTTAGATGTTTCGGATGAGTTTTTATTAGGAACGGCACTACGTTATGAGCATTACAGTGACTTCGGAAATACGTTAAATCTTAAATTGGCATACAAATTAAAACTTTGTGACCAAGTAAGTTTGAGAGGTTCTTTCGGCACGGGATTCAGAGCGCCATCATTGGCACAAATATACTTCAATACCAGTTTCACCAACTTTAATGCCAGCGGAGCTTCTGAAGTTTTATTGGCAGCCAATGGAAGTGCAGTTACTGATGGTTTTGGAATCGATAAATTAAGAGAAGAAAAATCAAGAAATGGTTCGGTAGGTTTGACTGGGAAATTTGGAAAGTTTACTGCAACTATCGATGGTTACTTAATTAATGTAAGTGACAGAATTGTACTTACAGGCTATTTTGATGCAACCGCTTTAAACTTAAATGTTGATTCGGCTCAATTTTTTGTGAATGGTGTAAATACAGTAACTAAAGGTATTGATGTTGTTATGTCTTGGAAAGATTCTTTTGGCGGCTCTAAACTAGGAGCCACATTGATTGGAAATATTAATAGTATGCAAGTTACCCATGTGAATAACGGAACTTTAGATCAAGAAACCTTCTTTGGAGCTCGTGAGATTGCATTTTTAAAAGCATCAGCACCAAATAATAAGTTTGGTTTAAACTTAAACTATGAAAGAAAATGGTTTGATGCCGGAGCAGCTTTCACCCGATTCAGTAAAGTTGTTTTAGTTGATTATGCAGGTGCGAATAACGTTTACGATCCAAAAATTGTAACCGATTTAACACTTGGTTTCCAAATAATGAAACAAGTGAAACTAAGTGTGGGTAGTAACAACTTATTTAACATCTATCCAACAAAACAAGATGAATCCGGAAATACAGAAGCAGGTGGTTATTGGGATGCTGTTCAAATGGGTTTCAACGGAGCGTATTACTACACTCGATTAAGTTTTAAATTCTAAAAATATATTTTTACTAAATAAAAAATCCTGAGACTATCTCAGGATTTTTTTTAAATGAAACTTTTCATTTTTTGAAAATTATTCGTTGTGTAAAAATGATTGTCTGTTTAGTAGTGTCTCTTCACTTTCTACATGATTTTCATCAGGAATACAACAATCCACAGGGCAAACGGCAGCACATTGTGGTTCATCATGAAATCCTTTACATTCCGTACATTTTCCTGGAACTATATAATAAACATCATCTGATATTGGAGTCTGTGCTGCATCAGCGTCCACTTCTTCACCAGAAGGTAAAATAATTTTTCCGCTTACTTTTGTTCCATCTTTATACCGCCAATCATCAGCACCTTCATATATTGCTGTGTTAGGACATTCTGGCTCACAAGCTCCACAATTAATACATTCGTCAGTAATAATTATTGCCATTTTTTATTATTTAAGGTTTTAAAATTAAGATTTAAGATTTTCTTCCTATCATCTATTATCTATCCATCTTTTATCTTTAATTTTGCAAAACTACAATCTCTACATTTAGAAAACAAGTTACCTATGTTACAAAACCAAAAAAAAAGATGTTTTATTGAATTGGGAAAATTTTTATTTCAGTTTTCGGAAATAAATTGTCAAAAAAATATCAATGTTTTACACAATGATTTGTTTTTTGAAGACTTTAAAGCATTAATCCAATTATCACAATCGCACAACGGTTGGTACACTCCCGAAAATGTATATTTTGCCATACAATCTTGGGCAAAAGCTTTGACTGAAGACAATTTAAACCAATGGCTTTCCGCCTATTCCTTCGAAAGTAGCCAGGATGACAAGAAGGAAAAAACAGTTGCTATAATCCTAGCAGGAAATATTCCCTTAGTTGGATTTCATGATTTTCTTTCCGTACTTATATCAGGGCATAAAGTATTGGTAAAAACATCTTCCAATGATCAAAAATTATTGCCTTTTTTAGCCAAGTATCTAATTGCAGTTGATTCGGAATTGGGAATATACATTAACTTTTCTGAAGGAAAACTAGAAAATTTTGATGCTGTCATTGCTACCGGAAGCAACAATACGGCTCGTTATTTTGAATTTTATTTCAAAGACAAACCAAACATTATCCGGAAAAGTAGAAATTCGGTGGCGGTTTTAAATGGTAAAGAAACTAGGGAAGATTTAGTAAATTTAGGTGAAGATATTTTTAGGTATTTTGGATTGGGCTGTAGAAATGTTTCCAAGCTTTTTGTGCCTAAAGACTATGATTTTGATGCGTTTTTTAAAGCCATTTTTGAATACAAAGACGTTATTTTCTATGAGAAGTACGCCAACAATTATGACTACAACAAAGCTGTATTTCTAATGAGCAACTTCAAATTATTAGATAATGAATTTCTAACACTTAAAGAAGATATAAGTCATGCCTCACCTATTTCAAGTGTGTTTTTTGAACGTTATGAAAACATAAGTGATATTCAAAAGCGATTGGAAGTTGAGACAGACCAAGTGCAATGTATTGTCTCCAATAATTTAATAGAAAATTCAATTTCGTTTGGGCAAACCCAACAACCAAAACTTTGGGATTATGCGGATAATGTGGATACTATTGCTTTTTTATTAGAAATTTAAAAAAACATTAGATACACAAATGTTATAAACTAAAACGTTTTCGTTAATAACCAACCTTAATTTTCACTATATTTAAATCGGATTTTTAATCCCTATTTCCGAATTTTGCACCTTTAAATATTTATTAACTATAAAACCATGAAAAAACACAATTATAGCGCCGGACCCTGCATTTTACCACAAGAAGTTTTTGAAAAATCGGCGCAAGCCGTATTGAATTTTAACAATTCAGGATTGTCTCTTCTTGAAATTTCGCATCGTAGTAAAGATTTTGTAGCGGTGATGGAAGAAACGCGCGCTTTGGTTTTGGAACTTTTGGGCTTAGAAGGAAAAGGGTATCAAGCCTTGTTTCTTCAAGGTGGCGCAAGTTTAGAATTCCTAATGGTTCCTTATAACTTAATGAAAACCGATGGAAAAGCGGCTTATTTAGATACGGGAACTTGGGCAAACAACGCTATCAAAGAAGCGCAACTTTTTGGAGAAACAATTGTTGTAGCTTCCTCAAAAGAGGATAATTATTCTTTTATTCCTAAAGGATATAAAGTTCCGACGGATGCTAATTACTTTCATTGCACTTCCAACAACACTATTTTTGGAACGCAAATTAAATCGTTCCCTGAACTTGATATTCCAATGGTTTGCGACATGAGTTCTGATATTTTTTCTAGGTCATTAGATTTCTCAAAATTTGATTTGATTTATGCAGGGGCTCAAAAAAATATGGGAGCAGCAGGAACAACACTTGTAGTTATTAAAGAAGAAATTCTAAACAAAACGGGAAGGACCATTCCAAGTATTTTGGATTATGGAAAACATATCAAAGCGGAGAGTATGTATAATACTCCTGCTGTTTTTGCTGTTTATACCTGCCTTTTAACATTGCAATGGTTGAAAAATATTGGTGGAATTGCAGCAATTGAAAAAATAAATGAAGCCAAAGCTAATTTATTGTATTCAGAAGTAGACAGAAATCCTTTATTTACTGGAACAGCAGTAGTTGAAGACAGAAGTAATATGAATGCTACTTTCCTTTTGACAAATCCTGAACATCAAGAAATTTTTGATAAAATGTGGAAAGAAGCTGGAATTTCTGGCATTCCTGGACATCGTTCAGTTGGTGGTTATCGTGCATCTATGTACAATGCTTTGCCTTTAGAAAGTGTTCAAGTGTTAGTAGATGTAATGAAAGAACTGGAAGAATTAGTAAGCAAACAATAAGAAGTTACAGTTTAAAACAATAAAATAATTATGAAAGTATTAGCCAATGACGGAATTTCTAAAAGCGGTATTATAGCTTTAGAAAAAGGTGGATTTGAAGTGATTACTACAAAAGTAGCACAAGAACAAGTGGTGAATTATATCAACACACATCAAGTTAGTGTTATTTTGGTTCGGAGTGCCACCAAAGTGCGTCAAGATATTATTGACAATTGTCCAAGTATAAAAATCATTGGACGTGGAGGTGTTGGAATGGATAACATTGATGTGGATTACGCACGTAGCAAAGGAATTCATGTTATCAATACCCCTGCTTCATCATCCGAATCGGTTGCAGAATTAGTTTTTGCACATCTTTTTACGGGAGCCAGATTTTTACAAGACGCCAATAGAAATATGCCTTTAGAAGGCGATACAAATTTTAATGGATTGAAAAAAGCCTATGCTAATGGTATTGAATTACGTGGGAAAACATTAGGAATAATTGGTTTTGGCCGAATTGGTCAAGCAGTAGCAAAAATAGCGGTAGGACTCGGAATGAAAGTCATAGCTGCTGATAAATTTGTTGACAAAGCCGAAGTAAAAGTAGTGTTTTACAACGGACAGTTTATTAATATGGAATTTGAAACCGAACCAATAGACAATATATTCAAGCATTCTGATTTTATAACCATTCACGTTCCATCGCAAAAAGGTTATTTAATTGGAAAAGAAGAATTTGCAATGATGAAAGACAATGTTGGAATTGTAAATTGTGCCCGTGGTGGTGTAATTGATGAAGTAGCATTAATTGAAGCATTAGATGCTAAAAAAGTTTTATTTGCTGGATTGGATGTTTTTGAAAATGAACCAACACCAGAAATCAAAATCTTAATGCATCCAAAAATCTCATTAACACCGCATATTGGCGCGGCAACACTGGAAGCTCAAGACCGAATAGGAACTGAATTAGCCGAACAAATTATCAGTTTGTTTAAAACAGAAAAAGTATAATTCTATGTTTTTATCATAAATGAATGTAAAGTCAATCGGAAACGATTGGCTTTTTTTATAGACTAAAAATCAAGTTTTAATATTGAAATCTTAACTAACTTTATATCAAATAAAAGTAATGAAAATCCAATGGGTTTGGGATTGGTTTTAATTCCTAATTAACTTCACAAACAAATTCAAGAAGTTTTGTTCCAAGATTATAACACAGTATCTTTGTCAGGAAATCAAACTATGGGAAATTTTAAAGAACGTTGGAACATCACATCAAATTGGCAGGTTTTTGTCATAATTTTGGTATTTGCTATTACCGGTTCTACTGCTGCAATGTTATCTAAACCTATTTTACATTGGTTAGGAATTTCTAAAGAAACGCACCATATTGCACTTTACTTATTGCTTTATATATTAATTATTTTCCCTGTCTATCAAATTCTTTTGGTAACAATTGGATTTGTTTTTGGCCAATTTACATTCTTTTGGAAATTTGAAAAGAAATTATTGCGAAGTGTACAACTTGGATTTATTGCGAATTGGTTGGATAAAAACAGAAAAAGGAACTCCTAAAAGCTCCTTCTTCAATCAAAATCAATCTTACCAACAATTTTTATTTTTCTTGCTTAATCAAATTGAAAAAATCATTTCTATTTTCTTTTTCATCGAATGCACCACCATATTGTATCGTAGAAGTAAAACTGCTTTCGTCTTGAATACCTCTGCTTGAAACACATAAATGCTTCGCTTCCATCACCACAATAACACTATCCGTTTCTAAAACGGTTTTCAGTTCGTTGAAGATTTGCATAATCAACCGTTCTTGTACTTGAGGACGACGAGAATAGTAATCCACAATTCTGTTTAGTTTAGAAAGTCCAATAACTTTTCCACTAGAAATATAACCAATATGTGCTTTGCCAATAATGGGTAAAAAATGATGCTCGCAAGTAGAATTAAAAGTAATGTTTGCCTCCACCAGCATTTTGTCGTAATGGTATGCATTATCAAAAACAGACATCTTTGGTTTGTTTTCTGGATTTAATCCTGAAAATAGCTCCTGAACAAACATTTTAGCAACACGGTATGGGGTGCCATTTAAGCTATCATCTGTTAAATCCAAACCTAAATCTTCCATAATGAGACGAAAATGATTCTCAATCGAATTCATTTTTTGCTCTTCTGATTTAATAAAAGCATCTGGTCTCAATGGCGTTTCTGCCGAAGTCATTTGATGATGATCCCCTATCCGATCCAATAATTCTTTTTCAATTATAGTGCTCATACGAATTGTTATTTTTGTTTAACAAATATATTAAATAGCTAAACAAAGAAGACGGCAACTAAAATTAAATTTTGATGTAACTATAAAAAAAAATGATATCAATTCGAATTAGCAAAATACTTTGTTACTTTGTAAAAAATAGCATTAATGATTATTGCAAAAAACATTCAAAAGAATTACGACAAACTCCATGTTTTAAAAGGGGTTGATTTACATATCAATAAAGGTGAAATTGTATCTATTGTTGGTGCGTCGGGAGCAGGAAAAACAACCCTATTACAAATCTTAGGCACATTAGATCATCCATCAAAAGACAACACTACTTCATTAGAGATAAATGGTGAAAATCTTTTAAAAATGAAAGACAAAGAATTGTCCCGATTTAGAAATTTACATTTAGGTTTTATATTCCAATTTCATCAATTACTACCTGAATTTACGGCATTGGAAAATGTTTGCATCCCCGCTTATATTGCCGGAAAAGATAAAAAGGAAACCGAAATGGAGGCCAAACGATTATTAGATTATTTGGGTTTAACCGATAGAATTCATCACAAACCCAATGAACTCTCTGGCGGTGAACAGCAGCGTGTAGCCGTGGCTCGTGCTTTAATAAACAAACCCGATGTGATTTTTGCGGATGAACCATCTGGAAATTTGGATACGGCTTCAGCCGAAAACCTACATCAATTGTTCTTTAAATTAAGAGGTGAATTTGGGCAAACCTTTGTCATTGTTACGCATAATGAAGAATTAGCTAACATGGCGGACCGAAAATTACTAATGGTGGATGGATTGATATCCAACAAGTAAATCATGTTACTGATTTTAATATCATGGTGCTATATCTTATTTACAACGCTAAATTTAGGGTTTGCATTTGATAAAATAGCGAAATTAAAAGCTAATAATTTTATTATCCTTGTTTTCTTAGGACTATTTTCCGCTACTCTTTTAGCGAGTATTTGGGCATTTTTTGGTAGAATTAATTATGAATTTCAATTGCTTTTACTGTTATCAAATGGCTTTGTAAGTTTCAAATACAAATCGGAAATTCTCAATTTATATAAAACTTTTTTAGGACAAATAGCAGCTTTATCCAAAACCCTAAAATTCTTTCTTGTAATTGTTGCGACACTAATTTTAGCACAATCGACGGCAGTACCCTATTTTATTGACAATGAAACTTATTATATACAAACCATTAAATGGCTCAACGAATACGGTTTTGTAAAAGGGCTTGCGAATCTTCATATTTTCTTAGGGCAAACGAGTGGCTGGCATATTGCCCAAAGCGCTTTTAATTATTCTTTTCTGTATCCAAATTTTAATGATCTTAATGGTTTTTGTTTGCTGTTTATCAATTTATTTGCTGTTTTAAAACTAAACGCTTTTAAAACCGAAAAACACCAAAAAGCACTATTCATTGGCGTTTTGCCTTTAGCCAATATTTTATTTTTTCAATTTATTAGCGCTCCTTCACCTGATCTTGCTGTTTATATCCTAGCCCTTTTTCTCTTTTATTATTTTTTAAAATATTTTTACAACATAACCGCCGAAGTCTATAATTTGATTGTAGTGCTTGTGTTATTTATAATTTATTGCAAGATAACGGCTTTCCCAATTGCACTTTTGCCAATCATTTTATTGTTTTTGAATTTTAAAAAATTAAAAATTAAGATTAGTGGCCTTCTCTCTTTAATAGTGTTATTGCTTTTTGTTTCAAAAAACATAATACTAACGGGCTATCCCCTTTTTCCAAGTTTATATCTTAAAAATTATATCCCTTTAGATTATTCGCTTCCAACTGAAATACATCATTTTTGGTTTAATCCAGCAAAATTATATGATGTTACTGTAAGCAGTGTCGAATTTCATCAATTGAACAATTTTCACATCTTTACCAAATGGCTTTTTTATTCAAATTTGGATAGCCTTTTTAACAGTTTAACAATCTCACTTTCCCTAATTATTCCAATTTTTTTATGGCTCTATAAATACAAATTGTCTTATTGGGTTTTGTATTTTGCTATGATAGTACAACTGCTTTTATTATTCTTAAGTTCTCCGCAATATCGTTTCATTTTACATTTTGTTTTACTTTTTGGATTACTTCTTTTTTCTCATTTTATAAAGAACGAAAAAACCATACTCTTCTTTTTATATGCAAGTTTAATTCCTATTGCATTTACCTTATTTTGCCCAATACAAAGTAGCACTTCTATAGCGTTTGCTAACCAACCTTTAGAGTTGGAAAACATTATTTTTCCATGCAAAAATTCAAACGTTTCTTCAGCACATATTCATTCAAAAGTGGGAAACTTATCCTATTACACACCCAATAAAAAAACCTATATTTGGGTAACCGGCAATGGTGATTTACCCTGTGTAAACACAAAACAACTCGAGTACCTCAAAAAGAAATTGGGTTATATTCCACAGCAACGCACTACTAATGTAAAAGAGGGTTTTTACTCCATGCCAATTCTTAAGAAATGAGCCCATCCGAACTAAAATCTTTTCTTGACGAAAAAGTAATCCTGTACAATAATCCAAAATTTATTGAAAGTGATCCCATCCAAATTCCTCATGAATTTTCTTTGAAGGAAGATATTGAAATTGCGGGTTTTTTGACAGCCACTATTGCTTGGGGAAATCGGAAAATGATAATCAACAATGCCAAAAAGCTGATGGATTTCATGGGGAATTCCCCTTTTGATTTTGTGATGGAGCATGATGAAAATCAATTGGAAAAACTATCCTCTTTTGTTCACAGAACCTTTAACAGCGTTGATTGTATTACATTTATAAAAGCTTTACAGCATATTTATAAAAATCACAACGGTTTGGAAACTGTTTTTACAAAAAACCAAGGCGAGTTCTCGATGCAAAACAGCATCTCCGAATTCAAAAAAATCTTCTTTGAAACCCAACATTTACAACGAACAACCAAGCATATATCTGATCCCAATAACGGTTCCGCAGCCAAAAAAATCAATATGTTTTTGCGATGGATGGTGCGCCAGGATAAAGCAGGTGTTGATTTTGGAATTTGGAAAAACATTCCATCAAGTAAGCTATCCTGTCCTTTGGATGTGCATTCTGGCAATGTTGCTCGGAAATTGGGGTTGCTTACACGCAAACAAAATGATGGCAAGGCACTCCATGAGTTAGACCTTTCATTAAGAAATTTTGACGCCATTGATCCTGTAAAATACGATTTTGCTTTGTTTGGACTTGGCGTTTTTGAAGGGTTTTAAAAAATGAAATACCCCGAAACAGCGCTTCGAGGTATTCTTTTAATTAAATAAGTTTATAATAAATAATAAATTTTTAACTTAGAAATTTATTTTCCCCGCTTTAAAAGTCCCATTTGAAATATTAAAATATTGGGATGAAGGATAGCTACTACATGAAATACCTGCGTTATTATTTTTTAAATTTTGGAATGAAAATTCGCCGTAAACAAAATCATTATCAATTTGAGTGATTTTCAAAGTTCCAGTAGTTGTAGCAACAATTTTAAGATCTAATTGGTCACAAAAGTTTGTCGCAGTTTGACCATTAAAATTATTATTGTTGTGCGGAAGAATAATAAATTCATTCACATAAGAAAATGCTGTTATGGGTATAATCTGATTTACCGTAATATCATTTGGAATAGTAAAAGTAAAATCTGCAGATATTGCATCTTGGCTAAATGTTGAATTATTACCGTTCCTTTGAAGCAGAGAAGAAATAGTATATTTCTTCGTATTATCATTATTAAGGTAACGATCTATATTTGAATCATAATCTGGTGATGAAAAAGTAAAGTAACCATCTAAAGTAAAATTCATATTACCAAAATCATTAGCAACTGCATTATCACTTGAACTACAATTTGTTAGGGTAAAAACAAGAATTAATAAGGACACAATTTTTTTCATTTTATTTAAGTTTTTATGTTAATAATTATCAAAAATATACAAACCAAAGAAAACAAAGTCATAGAATAATTTAACGTGCCAGTTTTAAAATTTACCGCATTCGTTAATGAATTATTATTTATAATAAAGAGACTTAACACACATTATAAAAAGCCATAAAAAACAATGGTTTTAATGCTTTATTATGGGGTAATTACTGTAAAATAATTTTCTTAGTGTTCACCAAATTGTTTGAAGCATCATAAATTTTCACGAAGTAAATACCTTGACTACCCCATGTGTTAAGAGGAACTACATATTGTTGCGTGTTCATTGCGCCACTAAATACTTCTTGACCTAGCGTATTTACAATTTTAATAATCCAACCCGACACATTAGCTAAATCACCACAATCAATAGTAATGTGATCATGGGCTGGATTTGGATATACCTTAAAAAGATTGTGGTCAACTATTTCATTATCAGAAATTGATAAGCTAGAACAATCCATTGAAGTTACTTTTAAATAACCATTGCAAAAACCATTATAACCTTGATAGAATTCTATTCTAACACTATCATTACCTAATACATTTACCGAATGATTATTTAAATACCAAGTAGGTTCTCCCGTATCTACTCCATTCCATTGCCAAATTAATTCATTGTTTTGATTGTAAATTCTACTACTGTCATAAAGTCTATGTTGAAATGTGGTTATATTTAAAACAGAGGCACCTGTTACAGAAATCCATTTTGTTTCAGTATGTATACCTGGGTCAGGAATAATATTCTCTGGACCAACAACATAACCATTGCTGTATAACAATGAACTATCTTGACCGATTGATTGACATACAGTTTGACTATTGTACAAATTAGTTATTTCTAGTGCTGTAAGTGCTCGATTCCAAAGACCTATGTCATCGATTTTTCCATTAATTTTATAATTATCTGAAATTGGTGCTGAAGATGTATTTCCGAAACTAATTCCACTTGAATTTTGAAGTTGAAGATTTGGATAATTTGTGTTTGATGAAAGTACACCATCTAAAAATAAACTTATTAAATTTGAATTTTTAACAATGATGATATGATGCCAAGCATTTATTGATACTACATTACTAGTAAATAAACTTCCTATCTGTGATGTTGATGTGGTAGCATAAAACGATATTTTATCCTGATTGATACCATAAGCTGGTCCTGTCCCTTGTAAAGAAAAAAACAAATCCCCACCACATAAAATATATGGATAGGAATTATTAAAGTTTCTAAAATAGACCCAAGTTGAAATTGAATAATCATTTGGAAAATTGATACTACCAATGTTAGGAACATTAATCACTGAACCAGTATTTCCAAAATCAAAAGCACTAGAAGAATTGCCGAATCTGTCTTCTGTAATAGTAGTGGGTTGGCTTACTATGCCGTTATTTCCATTTCCACTTAAATCGTTTGCATTCCCATTGAAAGCATAGTACCCTACCAAACCATTTGTAGGAACATAGGATGGTACTTGTGCTAAAATTATTTGGGTTGTTAAAGCAAAACCCACGGCTAGTAAAAGTAGTTTGATATTCATTTTAAAAGTTTTTTTTTCAAAAATATATCAAATGAAAACAAAAAAGTTTTAGAATAATTTAACGTGTGTGTTTCGCGTTTTATCGTAATTAAAAGTCGGTTTGTAGTCTTATCGTAATAGTTGTACCGTGGTTTGGAACAGAAACAATTTTAACTGGTTCGGTTGAATCTGTTTGAAATAAATCAATACGTTCACTAACTAATTTAATGCCTTTTGAGGTACTGATTTTATTTTTAGCATCATTAATTATTCCTTTTCCGTTATCTTTAATCTCAATAAAAATATGATTGTTGTTTTGACTAAGTTGGATTACTAAAGTTGGATTCAAGCTATGAGAATCGAAAGCATGTATAAAGGCATTTTCAATAAATGGCTGAATTAACATTGGTGGAATTTCGGTATCGACTAAATCAATAGTATCATCAACTTGAAATAGGATTGTTACTTTGTTTTTTAATCGCATGTTTTCAAGTGTAATATACGATTTCAAATAATTTATTTCGTCTTGTAAACTTATTAATTGTTTAGACGAATTTTCAAGTGTCTTGCGAATCAACTTAGAGAATTCGCCCAAATACATCAATGCCTCGTTCGTATTTTTATCTATAATGAAATTTTGGATGGAATTCATGGCATTAAAGATAAAATGAGGATTCATTTGGCTTTGTAACGCTTCCATTTTCGTTTCGGCTAATCGCTTTTGAATTTCGCCTTTGGCATGTTCCCTGTCTTTGACAAACTGAATCCGTTTTTTATAAATAGTATAAGCAACTATGATAATGAAAGCGACACAGAAAGACACAAACAACCATGTTTTCCAAAACGGTGGTGTAACAATAATTTTTAAAATATTTTGACTTGCTGTTTTTCCAGAATATAAATCTTTCGTTTCCAATATAAGATTGTAGTTCCCGTCTGGCAAAAAAGTAAGGTTAATATTTTTTGCTTTTGACCATTTATTCCAATTAGCATTTCTAATTCCTAACAGTTTATATCGGTATTCTAATTTTTTAGGATATTGACAATGTTGTGGCTCAAAGTTAATTGACAATGTATTTGCATAATAAGGCAATTGAATAGTATTCAATTTATAGCTAAACCATGTAAAATAATTTTTGCCAATTGATTTATAATTAGCTTCAATTCCAGTTATTTTTACTTTTGGAAGATTGGTTTTTGAAGACAGATACTTTTCAATATCAAAATCATAGAAGCCATTTGGAGTTCCAATACTTAATATAGAACCATTTATATGAGCAGATGTAAAAATTTTATTAATTAGACCTTGGTCTTCATCAACCAATCGAGTTATCCCATCTTTGTAAAT
Organism: uncultured Bacteroidota bacterium; assembly: GCA_903842575.1. Taxonomy (GTDB): domain Bacteria; phylum Bacteroidota; class Bacteroidia; order Flavobacteriales; family Flavobacteriaceae; genus Flavobacterium. Next base: position 29,984 of record CAIMMM010000130.1, read on the forward strand.
ATTCAATCCTTTTTCAGTTCCAATAAGTAAGTACTCTTTATAGCATTCTAAAAATGAAATAGAATTACCTATTAATTGATTACGGTCAATTTTCTTATTAATTTTAAATTTTTCAGCATCTTCAACAAGGAATATATCACCAAAAGAATTTGCGATTACCAATTGATTTTTATTGTTTACGGTAGCTTTAATAAGTTCCTTTTCATTCCAAATACCTTTAAAATAATAGGAAGTAAAAGCATTGTTTTGATAGGAAAATAATCCGTGAGATTTTGAAACTAAATATTTTTTATTGTTAAGGGTCAAGATAGCAATTACATCTCTTGGATTATTTTTGTTTGCTAAATCAAAACTAATTATTTCTTGTTTTTCATTGAGTTTATCCACAATTACAATTCGTGAATAGGCTTGTTGAAAAATTAATTTATTAGGATTGATAAAATCAAAGGAACTAATATCAAAGGGATAATACTCCCCTATAATACCATTTGTCGAAACTTTAAATAAACCAATATTTGTATTAACCCAAAAAATATTATCAATTATTTTTAATTCTCTAAACTCAAAAGCATCTGCTTTTAGTTGACTAAAAATAGGTGAGAAATTAAACTTTGAAATATTTTTATTGAATTGGGCATGAGTAAAGTCGAATATTTTTTTTTTGGAAATTTCCTTTTCAATTTTCAATTGATTTAGTAGAAGTAATCCCTCTTTGTGTAAAATAATCTTTTTGCCATTACTATTAGCTATTGAAACCATTTCTAATTTAGCCTTATTGAAAGAAGAAGCGTTATAATATTTCAATTGCTTTTTTAAATCAATTTCATAAAATCCTTTATCGGTAGTTCCAACATACAATACATCATTATGTTTGTCATAATTTAAGCACCAAACTTCATGGCTATCCACCCCAAATTGAGCACTTACATTTATTATCTTATCCTTTTCTATTTTATAAATGCCCCCTGTTGAAAAATTAATACCATTTCCAGCAACATAAGTTGTAAATCTTTTGTCTGTTGAAAAATCCCAAAAGATTGTATTTCCAAAATAGGTATTAGAAATGTTATTTTTGAAATAATCTTTAACGTTGATTTTGTTGATGGATTTATTGTTTGTATTTCCGTAGCAAAAAAACAGGCTATCCTTAGATTTGTGAAGCGAAAAAATATCGGGTTGGTTATGGTTTACAAGAATTATCTTCTTTGCATTTAAGTCCACTTTCCAAAAACCATCATTAAAAGTTCCAAAATACACGTTTGAATTGTCTTCAAAAAAGCCCATAACTTGAAATAAACCCCGACTGCCTTTAATCTTTGTACTTAAAATAATTTTTTTTGTATTAATGTCAATAACCGATATTCCGAACTCGGTTCCAACAAAAATGTAATCATCATAAAGGAATAATTTTCGAATTTTATTGTTAATCAAACCATTTTGCTCATTAATAACACTAAACTTTTTGCCATTGTAAAAGGTCAAACCACCACCAAAACTACCAAACCATAAATTATTGTTTTTATCTTCAACTATTGCCCAGCAACTATTATGGGCTAAGCCATCTGTGGTATATAAATTATGAATTTGATTGTTTTGTATCGTTGCAACACCGTTGGCAGTACCCACCCATAAAATGCCTCGACTATCTTTTAAAATGGAGCAAACACTATTGTTAGGAAGTCCGTCTAAGGTTGAATAATTCCTTGATGGATATTGTTGTCCAATTGCTAACTCAACAAAAAGTAGAAATAGGAATAAAAGGTTACTTTTTTTGAATGATAGCATTGATAAAGGTTTCTTTTTTACGGGTTGATACAGGAAGAATCTCACCATTTGTTAGTTCTACAAGAAGCCCATTAGATTTATTAAATCGATTTACATAATTCAAATTAACTAAATAAGACTTATGAATACGTTGAAAAATCGTTTTAGGTAAAAGTTCTTCAACATATTTTAAAGCTTTTGAAAGTATAATCTTTTTTCCATCAAGGCATTTGAGGTAACAGTAACAACCGTCAGCTTCACAATAAAGGATAGCATTAGTTTTAATTAATTCAAAACCCGTTTCAGTAGGGAAAGCAATTTTTTTAAATTCAGAACTTCCAGTATCAATATTTTCAATTAATAGCATCAACTTGTCTTGCTGTGATGCTTTATGCAATTTAGAATCAAACTTTTTCACCGTTTCAAGTAAGTCAATATAATTGATAGGTTTTAATAAATAATCTAAAGCACTGCATTTAATTGCATCAATGGCAAATTCAGAATGAGCCGTTGTAAATATAACTTCAAAATTAATGTCGTAGATTTCCTTGAAAAGTTGAAAACCATTTTTGTTAGGCATTTGAATGTCTAGAAAAACTAATTCGGGATTGAATTTTGCTATTGACAAAACAGCCTCATCTATGCTTTCACAAGTATCTAAAACTAAAAATTTATCAGGAAAATAATGATGTAACAGTTTTTCTAAAAACTCACTAGCATTATATTCGTCATCAACTATTATCGTCTTTATCATTTGATAAAAATAGTAAATTATAAGCTTATATAAATCAATGAATAATTTAACGTGGAAATATTGAGATTAATCGCTACAATCATTATCCTCTAAGAGGAGTATATTATAATATTTAATTACAGCACTAATTATCCAAATCAACATGTTTTATACAATGGAGGATTCGCCAGGATAAAGCAAGGGTTGATTTCTCCTTGTTTGGACTTGGCGTTTTTGAAAAGTTTTAATGTCCCGAATAATACCTTTCTTCAATGCGCTTAATATCTTTTATAGAACTCTTTGCCCATGCCATTCGCTTTTCCAAAATTTCATTCTCCGTTAATGGCCAATTGATATTGGATTTTCTCAATCGCTCCGTCAAATTTTGAATGATAATCGCTGCCGAAACCGATATATTCAAACTCTCGGTAAAACCAACCATTGGGATTTTTAAAAACCCATCAGCCGCGTTCATAATTTCCTCCGAAAGGCCGTCTCTTTCCGTTCCAAAAAACAAAGCGCTGGGTTTTGAAATATCAAAATCATCCAACAAACAATCGTTCTCATGGGGCGTTGTTGCAATGATTTGATAGCCTTTCCCCTTTAAGGTTTTTACACAATCCGTTACGGTTTCAAATCTATTAATATCCACCCATTTTTGAGCACCCATGGCAATTTCCTTGTCGATACTTTTTCCATAGCGCTGCTCAATAACATTCAATTCCTGAATACCAAAAATCTCACAACTGCGCATCACCGCACTGGCGTTGTGCATTTGAAAAATGTCTTCTACAGCAATCGTAAAATGCTTGGTACGGTTTTCCAACACTTTTTGAAATCGTTCCTTTCGGTTCTCTGTGAGTATATTTTCTAAAAAAGACAGGTATTTTAAATCGACCATTTTGGGTAAATATTTTGGTAAAAATACTAACTATTTTTGCCACGAATTCACTAATTTTAACTTTTATGTTAATTGAATCCATTTGCTAATTTGCAATAAATGAAAAAGAAACTAGTTGTCCTTACTGGTGCAGGAATTTCTGCCGAAAGCGGTATCAAAACCTTTCGTGATAGCGATGGACTTTGGGAAGGACACAATGTGCACGATGTGGCTACACCTGAAGGATTTAACAAAAATCCCGAATTGGTTTTGGACTTTTACAATCAACGACGCAAACAGCTGCTCACTGTAAAGCCTAACCTTGGCCATGAAACACTGGCAGCATTAGAAAATGATTTTGAAGTACACATCATCACGCAAAACGTGGACAACCTGCACGAAATTGCCGGAAGCACCAACGTGATTCATCTGCATGGAGAACTATTAAAAGTACGAAGCACCAAAAATGAAAACTACATTCTCCATTGGACCAATGATTTAATTCTGGGTGATTTTGATAGCAACGGAAATCAATTACGCCCCCATATCGTTTGGTTTGGCGAAGCCGTTCCCGCTTTAGATGAAGCCATTGCTATTACAGCACAAGCTGATTATTTTGCTGTAATCGGCACTTCATTACAAGTATATCCAGCATCGGGATTACTGCATTATACACCAAAAAATATTCCTGTTTTTTATATCGATCCAAAACCAGCTACGATATACGATTTGCAAAATCCACTAGAAATTATTGCAATGAATGCGACAGAAGGTGTTCCATTGTTAAGAGAAAAATTACATAAATTGATTTAAAAAACTCATAACTCATAACTCATAACTTATAACTTATAACTATTTTTGCAACACAATAACTAGAATCTGAAACTAGTTCAGATTAAACAACACAACAATGACTACGCTAAACGAATTAAATGCTGTTTCACCAATAGACGGAAGATACCGAAGTAAAACTATTTCCCTTTCCCCTTTTTTTTCGGAAGAAGCCTTAATTAAGTATCGTGTACTGGTAGAAATTGAATATTTTATTGCCCTTTGTGAAATTCCTTTGCCTCAGCTAAAAAATATAAACCCAACTGTTTTTACTAGTTTGAGGAGTATTTATAAAAACTTCTCAAGCCAAGACGCCCTTTGGATTAAAGAATCCGAAAAAACAACCAACCACGATGTAAAAGCAGTTGAATATTTCATAAAAGATGCTTTTGAAAAATTGGGCTTATCAGAATACAAAGAATTTATCCACTTTGGTTTAACCTCACAAGACATCAATAACACTGCGATTCCTCTTTCCACCAAAGATGCTTTTGAAAAAGTGTATATGCAATCTTTGATTGCCTTAACATCCAAATTAAAAGATTTAAGTATCGAGTGGTATGATATTCCAATGTTGGCAAGAACACACGGACAGCCCGCTTCTCCTACCCGATTGGGAAAAGAAATTGGGGTTTTTGTGGAACGTTTAGAAGAGCAAATGCGGTTGTTATTCAACATTCCCTTTGCCGCAAAATTTGGTGGCGCGACAGGAAATTACAATGCACATCACGTTGCCTATCCTCAAATTGATTGGAGAAAATTTGGAAATGATTTTGTAGAGGATACTTTGGGATTGCACCATTCCTTCCCCACAACACAAATTGAACATTACGATCATTTTGCTGCTTTTTTTGATGCCTTGAAAAGAATCAACACCATTATCATTGATTTGGATAGAGATATTTGGACTTATGTTTCGATGGAATATTTCAAACAGAAAATTAAAGCAGGAGAAATTGGTTCTTCGGCAATGCCACACAAAGTAAATCCTATTGATTTTGAAAACTCAGAAGGAAATTTGGGAATTGCGAACGCCATTTTTGAACATCTTTCGGCAAAATTGCCTTTATCAAGATTACAACGCGATTTGACCGACAGTACCGTTTTGAGAAATATAGGTGTTCCTTTTGGACATACACTTATTGCTTTTGATGCTACTTTAAAAGGATTGAACAAATTGCTCTTAAACGAACCAAAGTTTCAGGAAGATTTAGATAAAAACTGGGCTGTTGTAGCCGAAGCCATCCAAACTATTTTACGAAGAGAAGGCTATCCAAATCCCTATGAAGCATTGAAAGGATTAACAAGAACTAATACCCCAACCGACAAAAAAGCAATTCATGAATTCATTGCAACTTTAGAAGTTTCCAATGCAATTAAAAAAGAATTATTGCTAATAACTCCCAGCAATTATTTAGGCATATAGTTCTTATCAAAATCAATTGCAACCAAGGGTTAATTGAAATCCAACCCCATCATCCTTATTCTATTTTCTCCCTGCCTAGACGAGCATTTCACTTGGTCAAGTCGAGACTTTAATTTTACCGCGGTAAATGAATTAAATTACCGCGGTAAGTTAAGTGAGTTACCGCGGTAACTTATACAATTTACCGCGGTAAATTGATTGTTTGGTCAGTACGAATTGGTATCTTTGTATTGACTAGCAAAAAACAACATCTTGAACTCTTATTATTATGGCCATTACTATTACCCCTATTGGAAAAACCAATCCCACAAATCCTACTGCACCCATGCTTTATTATCCCAAAGTCACCAAAACTGGAGAAGTGGATTTAGAGGAACTTTCGGAACAAATTGCTTATAGTTCCTCCTTGACTCAAGCCGATTGTTATGCGGTTATTATCAGTTTGGTTACTACTGTTTCCCGGGAATTGGATGCGGGTAAAATTGTTAGATTAGGACACTTAGGAGCTTTTCAAATTAGTGTAAAAGGTACGGCAAGTTCTACCCCAGAGGCCGTGTCACCCAAAAATGTAACAAGCGCGTCTATCACTTTTAGACCGGGGAAAAAGTTAAAAGACATGTTACAAGATTTGCGGTTTATTAGAAAGAAATAGCATTGTTATTCGAATTCCTCGCGTGTTTCCGCACTCGAGGTTATTTTTTTGAGGTTGTTCCATTAAAAAAAGCGTTTTTAGACCGCACAATGTAAAAACGAGGTAAAGTTATTAGATGCAAATCCTTATAAAAAAGTCTTCGCCAAGCTCAGACTGACAGTTCGTTAACGTAGAAGCTATTGTTTAAACCTTGTCACACTGAGCTCCGCCTGCCCTGACGAAGGAAGTATCGAAGTGCAGTCAATGTACTACCAAAGTGCCTTTCTAACCAATGCCAATCCAAATATACATTGTCACACTGAGCC
>CAIMMM010000131.1 GCA_903842575.1 uncultured Bacteroidota bacterium
AGTAGTTTTAAAGAATATAAAAAAAGGTAACAAATTAAAATAAAAACAGGTAGGTATAAGTATTCTGATCTAAAATTTGCCGCAAGGCCAATTAAAAGTCCTGCTACAATAGCAAAACAATATTTCTTCCTTTCAAAAGAAATCAAGAGCGATGTATAACTACCCAGTATTAATGGCAGTTGAATAGCAGCAGGCCATTTGACAGAAATTATACCAAAATACGGGAACGCCGTAAAAAGCGCTAAAAGAAAAATAAGTTTTACTCTACGATCCAGAAGCACTTTATCTATTTGCAAGTAGAAGAGAAATAAGATAACACCACCAAAAATCGCCTGGGCATAAATTATATTGTTATAGTTTTTAAAAAGCAACAATAATAACGGATAGCCCCAAAGTGGATATACAGGATAAACATTACTATCTGTCAAACCTCGATAGTAATTCATCATATTGACGAAATCAGGCATTAATCCTTGCATTACTCCATGAAATCTATTAAAATATGTAAAGACAAGGGATACAATAATCAATATTAGAAAAACAATTAATTTTCTCGATGTAGTCTTAATAACTCTATTCTTCATGCCTCAATGAATTTATTAGCATTTATAAACAAAAGCTTTATTTAGAATAAAGGCTAATACTCCTAGTGGCAACAGTAAAATTGCCGCACCTAAATAAACATTAATTTGAAAAAAATTCAATAGCTCCAAGCCCCCGAGGTTGCACAAATAGATTACCCCGTAAACACAAATAAATTTAAACACTAATAAGTTATTATGATCTTTAAACACTAAAACACCTATGGTTTTAAAATTAAACAGGATACCTGCAATTGTGCTTATTAGCAGAGCCAATTGGTAGGCAACTCCCAGAAAAATAAGTATTGCGAATAAGCCATATCCAAAAACAGTATTCAATCCACTCACGAGGAAAAAGCGAAACAGGTTATTTGGAATTACCCTTTTTACAAGATGATAAATTAAATTCAAAAAATGCTGTTTTAAATTGAGCATGTCTGGATGCAATCAATACTCAAAGTTGATTCTTTCCTTTTCAATAACCAACGGGCGTTTTTTTACCTGGGTAAAGATAGCTCCGATATATTCCCCTATAACTCCAAGAAAGAAAAGCTGAACCCCTCCAAAGAAAAAGATACCGATTACCAGAGGCGCTATTCCTACGGAAAAATTATTCCAGAAAATAAGTTTATAAACTAGATAGATTAGCGCTATAAGAAAACTCAACAGGGAGACTCCGAATCCAATAAAGCTTGCCAGGCGTAAGGGCAACTTGGAATAGCTTACAAACCCAAGCATGGCAATATCATATAAAGTATAGAAATTGTTTTTTGTTTTTCCTTTCTCCCGTTTTGGTTGGGTATAGGGTATTTCAATCCTGAAAAAACCCAACTCAGTAATTAGTCCTCTGAAATAGGGATACGGTTCATCAAGATTTCGGAGTATTTCGATGAATTGCCTGTCGTATAGGCCAAAACCTGTATAGTTCTTAATTTGTTCCGTTTCTGATATTTTCGAAATGGCATTGTAAAACACTTTACGGATTAGGAACATTATTTTATTCTCTTTACTTTTTGTTTTTGTACCAATTACAATTTTATACCCGTCTTCCCATTTTTTGATAAAATCAAGGATCATTGAAGGAGGATCCTGCAAGTCAGCAACCATCAGGATTACAGCATCACCTTTGCTCTGAAGTATTCCGTAATAAGGTGAACGAATATGTCCGAAATTTCTGACATTTACAATGACCTTTACCTTTTGGTCGTTTTTTGCAATGCCCCTTAAAATTTCCACTGTTCGATCTGATGACGCGTTGTCTATGAAAATATGCTCATATGTGTATTCAGAAAGATTAAAAAAAATTGCCCTTACCTCTTCATAAAGGGCCTTGACATTTTGTTCTTCATTGTAACAAGGAGTGACGA
>CAIMMM010000132.1 GCA_903842575.1 uncultured Bacteroidota bacterium
TTAGCTGCTAAACCTTTTTCAATGTAAAAAACATCGTCGTATATAATTGGGATTTTAACATTACCTTTTAAATCGATAAATCCCCGCTTGAATTTTTTATTTATTTCGTTTCCAACTTCGAACAGGTTTTGGAGTTCTTTTTTGTTATAAATAGATGAAAACACAGGTCTGATAACTATTTTTTCGGTGGTATCAATAACTCCCATTTTATTGTCGAAAGTTCTGAAGACTGCATAATTATTTTCAAAATCATAAACATATTCATATTTGTGATTTTGTTCTAACTTTTCTCTTATGTAGTCAAATTTTTTTTGACTCATTGCGATTAAAGGAAATAGTAAAAAAAAGAGTTTTAACATTTTCATAAATTCTTATTTTTCGCGATTTCGAGGGATTATTACCGCCAACTTGTATATATCCTCAACAAAATAGCGCCTATAAATCCAAAAATTGGGAGAAAAGAACAACACAATAGTGATTATTTTTCAAATGTATATAAAATATCATACAGAATGATTAATTGCTAAACTAATCCATAAAAAAATAGGCACCTCAATAGAAGCGCCTATGCTAACCAATGTTCTTTTACAAGTATTAAAAACAGGAGTAAAAACAAGTCTACCACTAACCTATTTTACTCTATGTTTTTTTTAGATAATTTATGAAATTTTTAATGTTTCGATCCGTCTTGTCCTTTTACATATTTAATGTGAAATTTGTCGGGAGAATTATCATTGAAGTAATAACTTTTGGTTTTTTTTGGCCACAGTTTTCATCTGTTTTTGAATAAAATGCTTCGCTGTCAGGGTAATTAGTGATTGCTGATATATAGAATGAATTATCAAACTTTAATAACTTTTCTGGCGCATCTATGTAATATGCCATTTTGTTGCTAAAAACAAAGGGGCTATCCGTTTGGGAGCAGGTTTTATTCTTAATGATTTTGTATGGAATTTAATGAATTAATTTCTTAGCTACTACAGTGCCATTATCCATCGTGATTTTAGCAATGTAGGCACCATTTGCAAAAAAGAACTCTGCTTCAAATTGGTTTTTAAATTCCTTTGGTTGGTATGTTTTTACCAATTTACCCGTAATATCATAAATTGTTATTTCCTTGATGTTGTCAATGGATTGTACATGTAATTGATTATTGTTAATAAAAGCAAATGTTTGGTTGGTATTAGGAGTATTCATACCCAAATTAACATTATTACCATTAGTATAGCGCAATATAAACCGAGAATTATAAGTTCCGGACACAGCTGAAAAAGAATAAGGTCCAGCACGTAAATCATGAATTATTCCTAATACTGTATCTTCCAAGTAAATACCTTGCGGTGTACTTTCAAACAATCCATCCAGCTTATTTATTGCTATATTATAAATACCATTACTAGGAATAACCATTCCAATTGGAACCATATCATTTGAATTAAATGGAGAAGGTCTTCCTTGAATAATCATTGGTTTATTAGAAATCATAGTGTAAATACTTGATGCTGTTCCTATTTTATGTGGCGCATCAAATAGGATGTCTTCACCCAAAGTCGCACCAGTTACATAACCAACCAAAGTAGTATTGGCTACATTTGAAGAATTAACAAGACTAAGCCAAATACGATTTTTCTCTATTGCATTTATATTAGTTGACGTTGCATTTGAGAGATTAGTTCTATAGAATTGGTCATTTCTATTCAAATCACTTCGCATACTATTATTAAAAATCACAGTAGAAGTTTGTGGTGTTGGAGCTTCATTCATCAACACATAAAATCCTTGCCCAGCTCCAATATACCCATCAAAACCTGGTGTTGCAGGACCTGTTCCATTATAATTTATGTAATCTGTAGTCGCGTAATTATAACTAAATGATGCATAAAAAGGCTCTGTATTTACTTGGCTTGCATCCGTTTCATGAGTCCAGAGACGCACGTTGCCAACTATAGTACCATTTGTAATAGCATTAAGCGTAATAAAATCCAAAGCATCAATAGCCGATGGATATGGATTTCCAACAAGATTCCAATTGTCAGTAGTTTCACTTATTGTTACACCATTTATTCCTGCATAAGGCGCTGCAGGATAGGTGCCCGCAACCGAAGTAATATCTCCCCTTGTGATAGAATTTTGAATAATACCATTAAAAGGAGTTCCTGTCAAAGTGCTAATATAAGCCGCTGGAGTTGCAGTATAGTTATCAGGACCTCGTACAATATATCCTTTTCCAGCCGTCATAATTTCATTTCCAGAAACCCAATTACCCTGCCCTCCATTTGAATTTGCTATGGTAGGATTCCATTTCCATATATAAAAAGGATTTGTATCTGGAGAAATAGAAGCCGAACTAAAACTAGCAACGGGTGATGACCAATATACATAATCTAATTTACGAACAGTTGCTAATCGATCCATATCAATGCTTCCTTGGTTAATACCGGTATCATTTATTTGAATTAAACTCGCATTATTTCTTACGGTAAGCACTCCAGATGGATCAACTTTCACAAAATCGGTAACGGTTAAAAAGTTCCCTGATTGGATTTCCAAATTACCAGTTGATTTAACTGTTAAGTTTTTTGCATAAGCTTTATAACCCGTTCCTGTAATAATAGTTGCATTTGGAATAATAACGCAATTATCAGATGATGGCACAAAAGCAGGAGACCAATTGCTTGAAGTATTCCATTGGGTTGGATTGAGCATATCTGTACCTTTCCAAATTCTACTATTATTGGTTACAGTAATAATTTTTGAAGTTGGACATCCACTTGCTAATGTTGCATTCACCGTAATTGGGAAAGAACCAGCTTCAAGTTGCGCCAAAGTTGGTCTTAAATAAATTGAAGTTACAGGTTGCGCTACATAAGGAGTTGTACAAGCAAGATCTATAAATCCGGCAACTGGTGTTGCACTTGACCATGTAAATGTTGGACTTAATTGTTTTGTTCCAAACAAACGCACATTATCAATTGCCCAACCATCTTTCCAGCTTGCTGAATATTGAAAACGAAGTTTAATAGAAGCTTGCCCAGCATAACTAGATAAATCAATTGTTTCAGGTTTGAAACTTGTTCCCGAACCTTGATCTGAAGTATAGGTCATAAGGTCAGTAAAAACTGTTCCTCCATCGGTTGAAATTTGAACTTTAATATCATCCGGAACACCTCCATAAAAGGAGTAATAGTGGTCAAATGTTAAGGTTAAATTAAGAAATCCGGTCGCATTAACACTATTAGTAGTAGTTAATCGGGTAACAATATTTGCAGCACCAACATAATCAGAACTAGTTAATACAAATTTTGAACCTAAACTTCCAGAACTAATTGCTGGTTTCCAAACATCGGTTGTGGCAGACTGATATGTATTTGTTTTAACGCCCCATGGTGTATCAGCTCCAGGATTAGTAGGTGTTGGAACAATCGTAGCAGTAAAACCACCAAATCCCCCACTTTCAAAAGTCTCATAAAATAAGTCAAGAACGGCTACGTCATTTAAATCACTAGTAATAGTAATCACTGTATTTTCACCGCAAGTTATAGGAGCAGCAGGATTAAAACTAATATCGGTAACTGGAGTTACAGTTGCTACTACTCGTGTTCTAATTAAAGATTCACAACTTCCATTGTAAGCTGTAACATAATATATAGTAGTAATATTTAATGTAGGGGAATAACTGCCAGTGGCCGTTGTGGCTTCTGGAGCACCACCAGTGGCCGTTGTATACCATCTGTATTGTGTGGCTCCACCTAATCCAACAGCTGTCATAGTAACAGGAAGGTTTATACCACAAACGGAACCATTAGAAACGCTTTGGATAAGCGCAGCACAAGCCGGGACAACAGTAATAGTGTAATCTTCTGATTCTCCATCAGTATAACCCGTACACGAATCTATTATACTTGTACTTCTTGTTCTTATACGCATTCTATAATTTCCAAGTGTTTGTGATACCGGAACAACTAATCCAATAGTAGTCGAACTTATTCCATATTTCGAAGTGTAAAAAAATTCTCCTGCATCTAAAAAGTCACCGTCACCATTCCAATCTATATAAGCATTTACATATTGCGTAGTATTTAAAGTAATATTTAAATTTATTCCTCCTCCAGGAATTTGTGTTGCAATTTTAATGGCAGAATAGTTACCATAACCTGTTAATGAATAGGCTGTAGGTTCATTAGAATTATCCCCTAAATTTCCATCTGTTGATATTCCAGAGATATAAAGAGTGCCAGAACTTGAGGAGGGTGCACAATAATTTGTGGTAACTATCAATGTAGCTTGTGCAGAAACATTTGAATTCCCACAAGCATTACTAGCGGAAACCCTATAAACAAAACCATCCATGTTTCCTGTTGCAGCAGTTATAGACAATGTCGCAGTAGTAGCTCCGGTATAAACACCACCATTGGTTAGTGTGCTAAAGTTGGTTCCACCATCGGTACTTATTTCCCAAACATAACTTGTTGGAAGGTTTATAAAGCTGGCACTAAAACTAGTACTACCTCCATTTAAAATAGTGCTATTTACAGGATTTGTACTTACTACCGGAGCAACAGTACAAACAGCGGCGGCCGTTACATTTAAAGTATAATCTTCAAAGGCACCTTTTACTCCAGTAAAACAGGATGATATTGTCTCATTCGATTTGACTATTCCAACTCTCATTCTGTGATTCCCTAAAATGGCTGTCAAAGGAATGGCTATGGTACCATTAATGGTATTTGAATTCACTTGTCCAGTAAAAACCGTTTCTCCAGCATCTACAAAATCACCATTATTATTCCAATCTACCCATATGTCAATATTATAATTAACATTAGCAGTAGCAGTCTTAACACTAATAGGCATAGTAGCGCCTCGTAAAGCACCTCCAATCATTGTGGATGTATAATCATTAAATACAATAGTATTATTTGTTGTATTGTTTACAGTGCTATAAGTTACATTGGTAATTCCAGTACCATCAACCGAGCTTGAAGCAGTAGGAACACAATAACAAGTGCCTGTAGCTTTTGTTGTAAAAGACCATATTGAAGGACCAGCAGCTGAGCCGCATGCATTTTTTGCGACTACTTTCCAATAATATGTAGTGCTAGCGACTAAAGCCCCTGTAGCGAAGGAGTTAGTAGCTACATTTGCAGTAACAGAACCAGGTAAAGCTCCAGCTCCAAAATACACATCATAGGAAGTTGCTGCAGCATTAGCCGACCAATAAATAGTATTAATAGCTCCAGTACCTGCATAACAATTCCCAGTTGAACCATTCGCTGGAGAAGGTGTGTTAACATTTGATGGTGCGGAGTTTACCGATAGAGTTCTAGCTAATGAAGTAATGCTACAACCCGAAGCATTACCCACCACCACATCAAAGGATGTTCCATTTTCTATGCTACTAGGATTTGTTATAGTTAAAGTAGCTGTTGTAACATTACTATATGGAGCAGCATTGGTTAAATTTACCCCATTTTTTCTCCATTGAAAAGTTGTTCCTGTTGATGTTACAGAAAGAGTAGCAACACCAGCTCCAGCACATACTGCTACTGGCGTTACGGGTTGTACACTAATTGTTGGTGTTGCGTTAACAATCAAAGCAACAGAAGAAGAAGTAACTAAACACGTAGCGCTATTAAGTACACATGTAAAACTACCTGCAATAGCAACCGCTGGATTTGTAATTGTTAATGTTGCGGTAGTCACATTGCTATAAGGTGCTACATTGGTTAAGTTTACACCATTTCTTTGCCATTGATAAGTAGTTACATTAGAAGCTGTAATACTAAAGGTAGCTATGGTATTAGTACATGCAGAGGTCGCCATAGGTTGAACTAAAACAACCGGTACTACATTTACAGTTAATGTTCTAGGGATAGATATAACACTACATCCTACAGCATTGGTTAAAACTACATCTAAAACGGCTCCATTTTCTGAAGAAGAAGGTGTTGTTATATTTAATGTTCCCGAAGTCACATTGCTATAAGGAGCAACATTGGTTAAATTCACACCATTTTTTCTCCATTGGTAGGTAGGACCTCCCGATGCTGATACAGTAAGGCTAGTGCTTGCTATACCTTCACATACAGATGCTGGTGTTGCAGGTTGTGTACTAATTGTAGGTATTGCATTCACAGTTAATGCAACAGAGGAAGAAGTAACAAGACAAGTAGCACTATTTAACACACAAGTAAAATTGCCTGCAATAGCAACTGCCGGATTTGAAATTGTTAGTACTGAAGTAGTAACATTACTATAGGGTGCAACATTGGTTAAATTCACACCGTTTCTTTGCCATTGGTAGGTAGTAACATTTGTAGCATTTATACTTAAAGTTGCACTTGCATTAGTACAAACAGAAGTTGGTATGGGTTGTATAGAAATTACAGATACAGGGTTTACTGTTAATGTTACAGCATTAGAAATAACATTACAAGGAAAAGCATTACCCACAACAACATCAAAAGATGCTCCATTTTCTGAAAAAGCAGGATTTGTGATAGATAATGTGGAAGTTGTAACATTACTATAGGGAGCAACATTGGTTAAATTCACACCGTTTTTTCTCCATTGATAGGTAGTAGCACCAGTAGCTGTAACGCCAATTGTTCTAACTCCACCTCCAGCACATACTGCTGCTGGCACCACAGGCTGCACAGTAATTACAGGTATAGCATTTACTGTCAAAACCGCACCTGAAGAAGTTGTAGGGCAAGTAGCATTATTAAGTACACATGTAAAAGTTCCAGCATTACCAGCAGCTGGATTTGTTATTGTTAATGTAGCAGTCAAAACTCCACTATAGGGTGCAACATTACTTATAATTAAACCATTTCTTAGCCATTGATAGGTAGTTACATTGGAAGCTGTAATACTAAAACTAGTTGTTGCGTTGGTACAAGCCGATGTTGCAATGGGCTGAACAGAAATGACAGGAACAGCTTTAACAGTTAAAACCTTTGTATTAGAAGCAACGCTACAACCAGCAACATTACTTATAATTACATCAAAGATTCCTCCGTTTTCCGAAAAAGCAGGGTTTGTAACATTTAAAGTAGCAGTAGTTACATTACTATAAGGAGCTACATTGGTTAAATTTATACTGTTTTTTCTCCATTGATAGGTCGTAGCTCCTGTTGCAGTAACCGAAAAACTTGTATTTGCATTTTCACATATAGCGGCTGGAGTTACAGGCTGTACTGTAATTACAGGTATTGCATCTACTGTTAATGCCGCAGTTGTAGAAGAAACGAGACAAGTAGCACTATTGAGCACACAAGTAAAATTACCAGCAATAGCAACTGCAGGATTTGTTATTGTTAGCGTAGCTGAAGTAGCGCCACTATAAGGAGCTCCATTTGCTATATTTATTCCATTTCTTTGCCATTGATAGGTAGTTACATTTGAGGCTGTAACACTAAAAGAGGTTGTTGTATTGGTACAAGCAGCTATTGCAATTGGTTGTACAGATATAATTGGTATAGCATTTACTTTTAAAAGATTAGCCGTAGAAGTCACACTACATCCAGAAGCATTACCTACAACAACATCTAAAGAAGCTCCATTTTCTGAAAAAGCAGGGGTAGTTATGTTTAAAGTGGCTGTGGTTACATTGCTATATGGAGCAATGTTGGTTAAATTTACTCCGTTTTTTCTCCATTGATAGGTTGTAGCGCCAGCGGCCGTAACCGAAAGACTTGTACTAGCTAATCCTTCACATATTGCGGACGGAGCAACAGGCTGTACAGTAATTACAGGTATTGCATTTACTGTTAAAGCAACTGAAGAAGAAGTGACTAGGCAAGTCGCGCTATTTAGGATACAAGTAAAATTACCAGCTATAACAACTGATGGATTTGTAATTGTTAGCGTTGCAGTAGTCACATTACTATAAGGAACAACATTGGTTAAATTAACTCCATTCCTTTGCCATTGATAGGTAGTTACATTTGAAGCGGTTACGCTAAAAATTGCTGTTGTATTGGCACAAGCAATTGTTGTAATAGGTTGCGCTGAGATTACTGAAACTACATTTACAGTCAAAATTATTGCTGTAGAAGTAACACTACATCCAGCAGCATTTCCAATTACAACATCAAAAGATGCCCCATTTTCTGAAAATGTTGGATTTGTGATATTTAAAGCCGCAGTAGTCACATTACTATAAGGAGCAACATTGGTTAAATTAACGCCATTTTTTCTCCATTGGTAGGTTGTTGCTCCTGTTGCGGTAACCGTAAGACTTGTACTAGCAATACCAGCGCAAATAGCTGCTGGTGTAACAGGCTGTACATTGATGACAGGAATAGCATTAACCGTTAAAGCAACAGCTGTTGAAGTAACAGGACATGTAGTTGCATTTAGTACACAAGTAAAATTTCCAGCAGCTGTCACGGCAGGATTCGTAATATTTAAAGTTGCAGTAGTAACATTGCTATAAGGCGCAATATTTGTTAAATTAACGCCATTTCTTTGCCATTGATAAGTTGAGGCACCAGTTGCAGTAACACTAAACAAAGTTGATGTGTTAGCACAAGCACTTGTTGCTATTGGTTGAGTGCCTATAACAGGAGCGGCACCTGTTACGGAGGTCAGCGTGTTGGTTAAAGTAGTGTTAGTTACCAATCCATTTATTGTTCCTGTGCCACTTGTTCTTGTAATGTTTCCTGTACTAGCAGTAGTAATTGCTCTAACTTGTATGCCACTGATAGTCATGGTATCTGTTTTTGCGGCGCCGCCACAAGAATAGGTAACAGTAATTGTGGTTGCAGTTACAGCTATTGAAGTTGCTGAAAGATTTGCAGCTCCCGTTACAGCAACAGTTCCTGTTCCCACTTGAAATTGAAAATTTGTTGGAGCCGTCAATATTAAAGTAACACCTGTTCCGTTAGTGAAATTATTATTTGCACTCTCAGTAATTACTATATTACCTAGTGTACTATATCCTGAAGGATAACCAGCACAAACATTTATTGTTAAATTAGGTTTAGTAATTGATACTTGACTATTTGCGGTAGCACTATATAAAAAAGTAACAAAAACTAGTAAAGCCATCATCCATGAAAAGAAAGGCAACTTATTTTGATTTTTTGTATTGCCAATACAACATAAGCCATTTGAAAAAATACTTTGTAGATCTTTGCAGCTTGAATCTTTTTTTATTAAGTAATGCTTTTTCATAATTCGATTTTAAAAAAAAATATATTTATACTTTTTAACAATTATCTAATTGGGGACATCACTCTTTAATTTTCACTAGGGTAAAGTTAGCATGTCTAATACAAATAAAATAAAAATAATCGTTTAAAAGCAAATAAAATCGACGAAATACATAAAATTATTATATAATGTAATCATTGTATGACTATTGTAGTCTTTATAGTACTATATTAGCTATTTTAAAAACATCCATATATAACTAGATATTTTAGAAATTATGAAGATGAAAGTGAGTTAAGTTGACCATACAACAATTAAATAATGGATATTTGAGTATATCCATTTATTGAAAATAAATTAAGAAAACAAAACTAGTAGAAAGAAGAAGTTGGATAATAGCCCAAACAAATACTAAAGGAAAATGGTATTATTTGTACAGAGCTATAAATTTCAATTAATCAAAAGAAGACAAAGAATGAATGCTCAATCATTTTTTATAAAATAGAGAGTATCAATAATAGTAAATTAACAATAATAAAAAATAACAAAA
>CAIMMM010000133.1 GCA_903842575.1 uncultured Bacteroidota bacterium
CCTGATTTAAAGATATTGCCAATGTGCTTATTAACAACTGTTCTATCGACCCCAAACAAATCGGCTATTTTTTGTTGGGTAAGCCAAATGGTTTCATTCTGCAAATAGATTTCCACCTTTACATTCCCATTTGGGGTAGTGTAAAGCAGTATTTCGTTAAAGCCGCTTTCGGATGGATTGTTCTTTTTCATTTAAAATGTTTTTCAATGTTTTGAACCGCAATTGAAATAAATTTAGGATTGGTAAACAGGGTTTTCTTTCTTTTGCTCCAATTTTCAAGATGTTTGGTGATCTCATCAACTGATTTTGTTTTCTTTTCAGTAATAATAAAATCAACTGTCGAAAGTAACTCTAATCCAAAATCCGAATAAAATCCGGTTAAAAATGCTTTCGTTTTAAGCACTATTTCTTTGTTTTGTTTATTCTCATTGCTATCCAAATAGTCATTTACTTCTTTTTCAGCATCCAACATCAAGCCTATTTCTTCAAATGGTTTTTTGTCTTTGGAGCCATATCCGGTTATATAACTGCCATTCAAATAATACAATACATGCTTTACTTTACCGGAATAGAGGCCATAAAAATCGGGGTGAAATTCTAATTTAAAGGTTTCCTTAGCTCCAAATCGTTGCAAAAAGTAAGCTATTTTTTCGGCTGAGAATTCAGAAACAAACTCGCCATTTCGGACTAAATCAAATAATACAAACAACAACATGGCTCTTGCAGGGGTGAGCTTTACTCTTTCTCTTTTTAGTGCTTCTTGTACAATTGCATTGGGTTGGTAAATAAAAATATCACAATCTGAAGTTGACAAATGCTTTTCCATTAATGCCTTAACTCTATTCCAGTCTAATCCCCCATTACCAGCACCAAGTGGTGGAATGGCAATAGATTTTATGTTTCTTTCTTTGATGATTCTAACCAAATCAATTAAACCACTTTCAATGTAACTGTATTCGGAGGGTTTTCGCCAATCGGTTTTGGTGGGAAAGTTGATAATGATTTTTAGATCTCCCAGTAATGAATTTTCTTCTGTTACAAATAATGATCCTACCCGTATTTGGTTTGCTTTACAGGCAATTGAATACAATTTGAAGTTGTTTGGAAATTGATTTTTAAATTGCAACGCAATGCCTTTTCCCATAACACCTACCGTATTTACAGTGTTTACTAAAGCTTCAGCTTCGCTCTCCAATAAATTGGCACTTTTAGAGTGTATCATATCTTAAAAATAAAATCCTGTTTTGATAATTACTTTATTTTCAGCTATTCCAAAATTAATCAGTCGGTTTTTGGAACTTTCATTGTAAACGGCAAAACCCAAAATTGCCGCGATTGGAATGTCATTACCAACTAAAAACTCAGCCTCTTTTCTTCGTTTTAAATCCAAATCATTTTCATCTTTCCAAAACGTACTTTTAATTGCATTTTGGTCAATGTGTTGTTCAATACTATTGGTATCGGCTAAAGAATAGAATGAACTAAAAGAATCTAAAGCATGACCATCTGTAAATAAAAAATCGAGTTGTTGGTTAATAATTTGTTGAACAGAAGTGATGCAATAAACGATTTCTTCAGCGGGAGTTATTTTTACAACATTGTACCCATTTTGAATAGCATACAGCATAGGCATACGTACCCCGAAATAAAATGGAATATACTCCCCCAAGCTTCTTCTGTTAGGTAATGCAAAATCATTTCGCCTGGAGATCAAACTACCGTCACCAATTGGAATATAAGCTGTGTTTGCCTCTGGTGAATCAACGTGAGTAATTCCATATTGAAGGATATGTGGTATATTCTCAATATGAGTCATTCGATACAAGTATATTTTACTCAAATCAGGCATAATACAAACTTAATCAATTTAGCTCTATTTCCCTCTTTATTGTCTAAGCGATACATATTAAAAATCTCTAAGCTAAATCAGATATTTTTTCATCTATCTATCAATTAATGTGTTAGCTTAATTTCAATCTCTTCCAGACTTTTTCCTTTCGTTTCAGGAAGTTTTTTCAGGATAAACAAAAATCCCGTTAGGCAGATAAAGGCATATAACCAAAAGGTTCCACTTGCATTGAGCAATTTATTCAGGATCGGGAAAGTATAAGTGAGGACGAAACAGGCCATCCAAAGGGC
>CAIMMM010000134.1 GCA_903842575.1 uncultured Bacteroidota bacterium
AATAATATTATCTACTTTTGGCTCGAAGTTTTAAAAAAATTGACAATTAATTAATACATGTTTTATGAGAATTAAAAAATTTATAGCCCTTTTCTTTATTGTATTCGTAACATTTGTAGGAAATGCACAGGTAAAAAAGTATATTGTACATACGGTTGCCTTTTATAATTTTGAAAACCTTTTCGATACGATTAATCAATCAAATATTGATGAAGAGTGGTTGCCTAACGGGATTCAAAACTGGACTTCTAAAAAATATCATCAAAAACTCCATAATTTAGCTAGGGTTTTAGCTGAAATCGGAACTACAGACAACCCAAACAATTCCCCAACATTTATAGGTGGTGCCGAAATTGAAAACCGAGGGGTTTTGGAAGATCTTATTAAAGAACCAGCTTTAATAGGTAAAGATTATGGGATTGTCCATTTTGAATCTCCTGATAAAAGAGGAATCGACGTGGCGCTATTATACCAAAAAAAGCACTTTAAACCAACAAGTTATAAAAACATTCCGCTTTTGATTTATAAAAATCAAATTAATAATAATACTAAAGAAAAAAACGAGAAAGACGATGCCTCGGATGATAAATCAGAAATAGATAAAAACTTGGATAGAGTTTATACTCGAGATGTATTACTTGTGACTGGTTTTCTTGATGGGGAAGAAATTAATGTCATGGTAAATCACTGGCCATCACGATCAGGTGGAGAAAAGAAAAGTTCCCCTTTCCGTGAAGCAGCAGGAAGATTAGATAGAAAAATCATGGATTCTATATATAAAATCAATCCCAATGCTAAAATTATTACTATGGGAGATTTGAATGATGGAAGTTATAATAAAAGTGTAAAAGAAGGTATTGGCGCCAAAAGAAAAAAAGAAGAAGTACAACAATTTGGAGTTTACAATCCTTTTGAGCAAATGGCAAAAGAAGGTAACGCTTCACTATTTTATAGAGATGCTGGAGATATTTTTGACCAAATTATGGTTTCGGAAACATTAATTAAAAAAGAATATTCTGGATATCAATATTGGAAAGCAGGAATCTATAATAAACCATTTATGATAACAACAATTGGACAATATAAAGGGTATCCACTACGACATTCCATGACAGAAGTAGGGTTTAGTGATCACTTTCCCGTTTACGTTTATTTAATTAAAGAAATGAAATAAGTACATTAAAAAGGTTAGTCATTGCTAACCTTTTTTTATTTTTAGTAATTTCGTAAAAAAACTTTTTATGGCAACTCCAAAACCATTCAATCTTACTCAATGGGTTGAAGACAATCGTCACTTATTAAAACCACCTGTTGGCAATAAAAATCTTTATGTGGATTCTGAAGATTATATCGTTATGATTGTTGCAGGTCCCAATGCTCGAAAAGATTTTCATTATAATGAAACGGAAGAGTTGTTCTATCAACTCGAAGGGGAAATTACTATTTACATTCAAGAAGATGGCGAAAAAAAAGCAATGAAACTTTCTGCTGGCGACATGTATTTGCATCCTTCCAAAGTGCCCCATTCTCCATCAAGGACAGAAGGGTCAATAGGATTAGTTATCGAAAGAAAACGCTTGCCCGAAGGCGCAAAAGACGGATTGCTTTGGTTTTGTGAAAATTGTAATCACAAACTATACGAAGTCTATTTCGAATTACACGACATTGAAAAAGATTTTCAAAAGCACTTCAACCATTTTTATAATTCAGAAGTGTTAAGAACGTGTTCGAGTTGCGGTACTATTATGGAAACGGATGTAAGGTTTGTTTCTAAATCCTAATACTATAAATGTATAATAATTCACCTTTTAATAATATCTTCGCAAAAATTTTCAATTAAATCATAATACAACAATAATAATGGCAACAATTGCACAACAATTCGGGATGACCGAAGCATTAGAAATACTTGGTGTAAAAGCCATCAACGAAGGAACTTCAACAGGACAAAATCATTTTTCAAGCGGAGCCATACTCGAAAGTTATTCGCCAGTTGACGGGCAACTCATTGGGAAAGTAAAAACTACCACAGTTGCTGACTATGAAAAAGTAATGCAAAGCGCTACCGAAGCATTCAAAACGTTCCGATTAATGCCAGCACCACAACGAGGCGAAATTGTACGCCAGTTTGGAGATAAACTCAGAAAAAACAAAGAAGCATTAGGCAAATTAGTTTCCTATGAAATGGGAAAATCATTGCAAGAAGGATATGGTGAAGTTCAGGAAATGATAGACATCTGCGATTTTGCAGTCGGACTTTCAAGACAACTTCATGGATTAACCATGCACTCGGAACGTCCCGGACACCGAATGTATGAGCAATATCACCCGCTTGGCGTTGTTGGAATTATATCGGCATTCAACTTTCCGGTTGCTGTTTGGGCTTGGAACACAGCATTAGCATGGATATGTGGGGATGTTTGTGTTTGGAAACCTTCCGAAAAAACACCTTTATGTGGAATAGCTTGTCAAAACATCATTGCCGAAGTAATCAAAGAAAACAACCTTCCGGAAGGAATTTCTTGTTTAATCAATGGGGATTATAAAGTGGGTGAAATGATGACCCAAGATAAACGCGTGCCATTAGTTTCTGCAACCGGTTCCACCCGAATGGGAAAAATTGTGGCGCAAACTATCGCAGGTCGTTTAGGAAGATCTCTTTTAGAGTTAGGAGGAAACAATGCCATCATTGTAACGCCAGATGCCGATATTAAAATGACGGTTATTGGTGCTGTTTTTGGTGCTGTTGGAACTGCCGGACAACGTTGTACTTCTACCCGAAGATTGATTATCCACGAAAGCATGTATGATAAAGTAAAAGATGCCATAACATCAGCCTACAAACAATTACGTATTGGAAATCCTTTGGATCAAAACAATCACGTTGGGCCACTTATAGACACGCAAGCTGTAGAAATGTATTCTAAAGCTTTAGCAAAAGTGGTTGCCGAAGGCGGGAAAATCCTTGTTGAAGGAGGAGTATTATCAGGAGAAGGATATGAAAGTGGTTGTTACGTAAAACCAGCCATTGCAGAAGCCAGCAACTCCTTTGAAATTGTACAACACGAAACCTTTGCACCAGTTTTATATTTAATAAAATATTCGGGCGATGTGCATAATGCAATCGAAATTCAAAATGGCGTAGCGCAAGGATTATCTTCTGCTATTATGACCAACAACCTTCGTGAAGCAGAAGCTTTCCTTTCCCAAGTGGGTTCTGATTGTGGAATTGCCAATGTAAATATTGGAACTTCCGGCGCCGAAATTGGTGGTGCCTTTGGTGGCGAAAAAGAAACTGGTGGCGGACGCGAATCAGGTTCAGATGCCTGGAAAGTGTATATGAGACGACAAACCAATACGATTAATTATACCACCAACTTACCATTGGCACAAGGAATAAAATTTGATTTGTAATTTTCAAAACAGCATAAAAAAAGGGTCTTGTAAATTATTGCAAGACCCTTTTTATTTTGTGGGAGCGCTACAAGTTAAATGAAGCACCAATATTAAAATAGAACTGATCGTTATAATCAATTGCATTAGAATT
The DNA here is from genome assembly GCA_903842575.1 of uncultured Bacteroidota bacterium. Classification (GTDB taxonomy): domain Bacteria; phylum Bacteroidota; class Bacteroidia; order Flavobacteriales; family Flavobacteriaceae; genus Flavobacterium. Next base: position 3,548 of record CAIMMM010000134.1, read on the forward strand.
GTATTTAGCTAAAGGAAATCCGCCTTCGGTATAGAGTCCAAAACCTTCAGTAAAGAAATATCTAAAACCAAGATGTGCGCCAAAATTTTTCAAACTCAAATCCAATCCGGGATAAAAATCCATTTTTTTATCTAATCCAATAACGTCTCCAATATTAGCATTAAAGCGCGCTTTTAAGTCAAATCTGTCTCCAAATTTCACAGCACTAGCATTTCCTTCGGAAGTATTTAATAAATAGGAACTTGAAAATCCGTAAGACATATTTTGACCCAAACCAAAATCGGTAGAAGCGTGAATTCCGGTACCCCCAGTTTGAAAATTCATGCCTACTTGAGCCTTGACATCTCCTTTTCCTTTATAGGCTTGAGCATTCACAAAACATGCAGAAAGCAGTAATAAAACGATACTAATTCTTTTCATTTTTTAAAAAATTTAATTGCGCAAAGGTAATTAGAATTGTCCTAATTCCTCCCTTTTTCGTTAAAATACAGTTGGTTCAAAGGTTCGCTTTGCCAATATTCTTGAGTGTAAATATCCATAATTGACAACGGACCATTAAATGCCGCTCCTGTATCGATATTCCAAATACATGCTTTTTTTATGGGTATCGATTCTTTAATTCGAGTTACGGGGGTGTGTCCAATATAAATCTCATGATACAAAGTCAATCGTTTTGGGTAAAAAAAGCTTTTCTTTTCTAGCGTTTGATCCATTGCTAATGCAGTTTCCCAAAGTGATCTGTCCCAATAAAACATTTTCGGGAAGTATTCATAAGTCACCCCATTCACATTAGTAAAACCAGCGTGAATAAACAACCTATTTCCCTCATCGAGATAATAGTCTTTAAGCGAATGTAAGAAGGCAATATGGCGTTGTTTTTTCTCTTCAGAAATATTTGAATACGCCAATACCGTAGCTTCGCCACCATGCTTAAACCACATGCCTTCATCAATATTTTTATTGTTATGAGTAAGCCAATCCAAAACCAACTCATCATGATTACCCCGAATGAAAATGCAGTTTTGTTTTTTGTCTAATTCCATTAAATAATCAATGACTTGCGGTGATTCACTCCAACCGTCAACATAATCCCCAAGGAAAATTAAGGTGTCGTTTGTGGTGACTTTGGCACGCTCCATGATTTGATGCAAAGCACGCAAACCTCCGTGAATATCTCCAATTACTAATGTTCTATTCATATTTCATTTTCCTAAAAATTCGCATTACTTCTTTAAAATTGGTATAAACAGCTGTTTCCTTCCGCGTTTTTAAAAAGGGTTTGGCATCTATAAGTTTTTGTTTGGCCTCTTCAAAACCGTTAATGGAACAAATCATCAGCGTGGAGGGCAAGTTTATTAAATCTTTAATTTCTCTTTCCGAAAGCGTCAATCCTTTTTCAAGTTTTGCAATCAATGCCAAATTGGTATTATAGATGTGATGCAACATTTTCTTATTGTATGTTGGTGGTTCAAAGAGCATTTCATTTTCTATTTTATAGTACCCATTATCAAAAAAGGAAATTTTTTTTTGTTCCAACGGATAATAACTTGTTTTGTCATTCAATCCGAGAGAAACAAACTCGGTTATGATAAAAATGCTTTCATCATAGGTAATGGTAACCACATCTTGTGCCGAATAAAACAACTTAACTTGTTCGTTGATTAACTCAATATCAACTCTAGAAAGATAATTGGTGTCGTGTATTTTTTTTGGAATTCCCGCCCAACAAATCACAAATAATTCTTTAAAAACGTTGTATTTAGAAATCATGTCGCCATGACTAATAGTCACAAAATCCATTACCCCATCAAGCGTGTGGGCAATACTATTTCTAGAGTTGTTTTCAATGCTGATAACCGTTTCTATATTTTGTTTGGAATAGGGGATTTTATCTTCGGTAGGAATGGAATTACTGCCACGACGCACAAAAACGGTATTGGCAAAAATGGTGTGGATGTTTTTTTTAAAAAAAGAGGTCTTCGATTTGGGTTTTATGGTAACCAATCCCACCACTTTATCCTTGGGTAAATTTGGGAATGGAACATTTTCATATTGTATTTTTGGAGGATTTTCTATGAACGCATTTACCAAATTTTGGATGTGACTGTCGTCAAAAAAATCATCGCCAACAACTTCATTGTCCTGGTCTTCTACACCCACAACAATAAAGGAATTATTGGAAGGATTGGAATTGGACAAGGCGCAAATGTGTTTTAAAAATTTGGCTTTCCCCTCGCGCGTATGCAAATTTAACTGCCGTTTTTTGTCATAAAAACTACACTCATCATTGTGAGCTAAGAGGTTTTTAATAAGTAAACGTTTGTTAATCATTTTTGAGTTGTTGGTTGTTGGTTGTTGGTTGTCAGTTTGATTTACCATCAACTATCAACCATTCACTATCAACTTTAAGGAACTTTATTCCCCATACTTTCGGCCCAAATAGCAAACCAATCTTCCTGTTCCATTTGCAATTCGGTAGCTTTCATGAGTGATTGTATTCGGGCAATATTTACGGTACCTGCAATAGGAATAACTTTGGCAGGATGCTTTAAAATCCACGCCAATAAAAGGGTGTCTGAACCCACATGGTATTTTTCAACTAATTTTCCAAGCAATATTTTAAGCCTTCTCGTTTGTTCAATGTCTTCTCTGAAAACCGTTCCAAGCGGATTCCAAGACATAGGACGAATGTTGTGCAGTTGCATATAATCCAAACTTCCATCTAACATGGCTTGATGATGGGTTGCCGAAAACTGAATTTGATTGAAATTAACAGCTGTTTTTTGTTGAAGAAGTTCGGTTTGCGAAGCCGTAAAATTAGAAACACCAAAATCAATAATTTTTCCTTCCGATTTTAGTTTGGTAACCGCTTCCGCAATTTCGTCTGCCACCATTAATGGGCTTGGTCTATGCAATAGCAAAATATCCAAATAATCCGTTTGCAAATTTTTCAAGGAATTTTCAACGGACCAAATGATATATTTCTTAGCATAATCATAGTGTTTGACTGCATTGTTTCTTCCCTCGGTATGTTGGATGCCGCATTTGGAAATAAATTGCATTTTTTTTCTGTCTATTTTACTTTCGGCAAAGGCTTTTCCAAACTGCGCTTCGGTGGTATATCCTCCATAAATATCAGCAAGATCAAAAGAGGAGATTTTATTTTCGATACAGATATGCATCAAATGACTCATTTCTGAAGAGGAGAGGTTTTTATCCCAAACGCCCCAATTCATAGTCCCAGCAATTATGGGAGAAAGTGTTGTTTTCATAGCAATTTTTTTTAATCCTTAAAAATAGCAAAACAAAATCATAAATCATCCTTAAAAATAAGGGTTTTATTAAAGTTTTAACGGAATGTTAACATCTCTTTTCTGTTTTTATTTTCACTTTTGAAATGTTAAAATTTTAAAACCAATTTACAGTAATAAAAATATGGAAATGGAAGAAAATATTGCCGCTTTAGACATTAGAGCAATCAATGAAAAAATTGAAAGAGAAAGTGCTTTTATTGACTTATTAACCCTGGAGATGAATAAAGTCATTGTTGGTCAAAAGCATATGATCGAAAGATTATTAATTGGACTTTTAGGGCAAGGGCATATCCTTTTAGAAGGCGTGCCAGGTTTAGCAAAAACCTTAGCTATCAACACGCTTTCGCAAGCCGTTCATGGAAGTTTCAGCCGAATCCAATTTACCCCAGATTTGTTACCCGCAGATGTTGTGGGCACTATGATTTATAACATTAAGGCCAACGAGTTTTCCATAAAAAAAGGACCTATTTTCGCCAACTTTGTATTGGCAGATGAGATCAATCGTGCGCCAGCCAAAGTACAATCGGCTTTATTGGAAGCGATGCAAGAAAAACAAGTAACCATTGGTGATACTACTTTCAAATTGGACAGACCATTTTTGGTTTTAGCAACACAAAACCCAATTGAGCAAGAAGGAACCTATCCTTTGCCAGAAGCACAAGTCGATCGTTTCATGCTAAAAACCGTTATCGATTATCCAAAAATGGATGAAGAACGAATGGTGATTCGCCAAAATTTAAAAGGCGCATACGAAAAAGTGAATCCTGTAGTTTCTGTAGAACAAATTTTAAGAGCCCAAGAAGCGGTTCGCGAAGTGTATATGGACGAAAAAATTGAAAAATATATTTTGGATATTGTTTTCGCAACGCGTTTCCCAGAAAAATACAAACTAGAAAGTTTAAAACCTCTTATAAGTTTTGGAGCTTCACCACGCGGAAGTATCAACTTGGCAAACGCCGCCAAATGTTATGCTTTTATTAAACGTCGTGGTTATGTAATTCCCGAAGATGTTCGCGCCGTAGTGCATGATGTATTGCGTCATAGAATTGGAATTACCTATGAAGCAGAAGCAGAAAATATCACTTCTGTTGATATCATCAACAAAATTATAAACGAGATAGAAGTTCCCTAAAAAGTAATTAGGCAAAAGCCATTAGTAACACTATTGCCTATTGCCTATTGCCTATTGCCTTTAAAAAATGGAAACAAAAGACCTGCTCAAAAAAGTACGTAAAATAGAAATTAAAACCCGAAGATTGAGTGATCATATCTTTTCGGGAGAATACCATACGTCCTTTAAAGGAAGAGGAATGACTTTCTCGGAAGTGCGGCAATACCAATATGGGGATGATATCAGAGCCATTGATTGGAATGTTACCGCACGTTATAATGAAGCCCACGTAAAAGTTTTTGAGGAAGAACGAGAACTTACCATGGTATTGATGGTAGACATTTCGGGTTCAGAAAGTTTTGGAACCAAAAACCAATTGAAAAGTGAAATCGTCACCGAAATTGCCGCAACGATGGCATTTTCAGCAACACAAAACAATGATAAGATTGGCTTAATTTTATTTTCAGACCAAATCGAATTGTACATTCCTCCTAAAAAAGGGAAATCCCACGTGTTACGCATCATTCGAGAGTTGATAGAATTCCAACCTAAAAGCAACAAGTCCGATCTGTCACAGGCCTTGAAATTTTTATCAGGCACACAAAAAAAGAAGGCAATTGTATTTGTGATTTCGGATTTCATGGTAGAAGATGATTATGAAAAAACACTTAAAATAGCTTCCAGAAAACATGATTTAACAGGCATTCGCGTGTATGATATTCGGGAAGAAAAAATGCCAAACATAGGAATGGTGGAAATGGAAGATGCGGAAACAGGAGAAATATTGGTGGTCAATACAAGTTCCAAACAGGCAAGAATGAGTTATGAAAAACATTATCACGACAAGGTTATTTATTTTAAAGACATCTTTTCAAAATGTGGATCAGGAACTGTAAATACGCGTGTTGACGAAAGTTATGTCGCAAAATTATTAAGTTATTTTAAATCACGTTAAGCCCAAAACCAATTAGGTTCATAATCCAATGAAATTAAAATTATACATATTCTTTTTGCTACTATCAACCTCGCTTTTTGCTCAAAAAGTGACGACCTCTATTGATAAAACGAAGAATAAAATTGGCGCTGAATTCCAATTGACTTTAAAAACAGAAGTGGATACTTTATCTAAAGTGAAATTTCCAAGCGCTAAGAATTTTGGAACTTTAGAAGTGATACAATCGTATAAAATGGATACCGTCAAAAAAGGTAGTCGTTACGAATTGATAAAAAAATATGGGCTAACCCAATTTGATTCAGGGAAATATACTATTCCGAGACTGCAGGTTTTTATAAACGGAAAGCCCAATTTAACTGACAGTATCAGAGTGGAAGTGAATGCTGTTGCTGTTGACACTTTGAAACAAAAAATGTACGACATCAAAGACATCGCTCAAGTGGAAAACCCATTGGGAAGTTGGTGGATTTATTTGTTGCTTCTTTTTGCCATTGCCGTAATCGGATTTTTTGTTTATCGATTTATTAAAAAAAGACAAAACCGTGAAAAAGTTGAGGTTATTGTTTACAAATCGCCCATTGAAAAAGCAACCAGTTTACTACAGCAATTGGAAACCAAAGAACTTTGGCAAAAAGGAGAAGTAAAAAACTATTATTCCGAACTTACCGAAATTGCTCGAAATTATATTGAAGAAGAAATAAATATTCCAGCAATGGAAAGCACCACTTCGGAATTAATTGAAGGATTGAGAAATGCAGCGAAACATAAAAAATTAAAACTGTCCAATGAAACTGTGGCCAATTTAGAGAAGGTATTAATGCAGGCCGATTTAGTAAAATTTGCTAAATCAAAACCACTGGATTTTGAAATGGAAGAAGATAAAAAACGAATTGCCAATTCCATTATCACCATACACAAATCCATTCCAACAGTCGTGGAAGAAAATGACGAACTGAGTCTTTGGAACGAACAACAAAAAGAACTAGATCGCTTGCGAAAACTGAAAAAGCAAAAACACGTTCGTATTATAACTACAATTGGAATTATTTTAGGAATGCTGTTATTGTTTCTTGGAGGCGTGCTTTATTTCAAAGGCTATGACTATTTAAAAGATACGGTTATTGGTCATCCAACAAAAGAATTGGTTGAAGGCGAATGGGTTTATAGCGAATATGGAAATCCAGGTGTGAAAATAGAAACACCTAAGGTTTTGAAAAGAATCGACGCTACAAAAGCGCTTCCCAAAGAGGCAGCAGCACTAATAAAAGAAATGCAATCGTTTATGTATGGAAGTATTTTGGATGATTTCTACATCTTTTTAAGCACTACCAAATTCAAACAAGAAACCCAATTGGATTTGGACAAAGTAGCCGAAACCTCCTTGAAGCTTTTTGAGCAACAAGGCGCCATAAACATCATTGTTAAAACAGAAGACTTCAATACGCAAAATGGAATCTCAGGTAAAAAAGCTTATGGTACCATGACGGTTATCGATAAAATTAGAGGCAAGTCTACCAAGATGTATTATGAATTATTGATTTTTGCACAGAACGGGGGCTTACAACAAGTTACGATAATGCACAAAGAAGACGATAAATTTGGAAGTCAAATAGCTGAAAGAGTTATTAATTCCATTGAACTTAAAAACGAACAACAATAATGGTGAAAGAAGTCACATTTTTGAACCCGGAGTTTTTATGGTTGTTTTTATTACTGCCAATGGCCGCAGGATGGTTCATCTGGAAACGAAAACAACTATCTACAACTTTAAAAATCAGTTCGGTTAAAGGATTTAAAGCGCAGAAATCATTGTTAGCAAAACTAAAACCAATGCTTTTTGTTCTAAGGTTATTGGCGTTAAGTGCTTTGATAATTGCCATGGCACGACCAAGAAAAGTGGATATCAGCAGCCAAACTAAATCCACAAAAGGAATCGATATTGTAATGGCAATTGACGTTTCGGGAAGTATGTTGGCTAAAGATCTGAAACCAAACCGAATGGAAGCTTTGAAAGAAGTAGCGACTAATTTCGTGGATGGCAGACCCAACGACCGAATAGGAATTGTAGTTTACGCCGCCGAAGCTTATACAAAAACACCCGTTACAAGCGATAAAGCCATTGTGGCAGATGCTATAAAAAGCATCAAATATGATAATGTGTTGCAGGACGGAACTGGAATTGGCGTAGGCTTAACGACTGCTGTTAACAGATTGAAAGACAGTAAAGCCAAAAGCAAAGTGGTCATTCTTATGACAGACGGAGTGAATAACGCTGGATTTATTGAGCCCGAAACGGCTTCTCAAATTGCTAAAGAGTATGGAATTAAAGTATACACTATCGGAATCGGAACCAATGGAAACGCGATGTTTCCTTATGCTTACGCTCCAAATGGCGGCTTTTTATTTCGAATGATGCCTGTTGAAATTGATGTAAATTTATTAAAAACAATTGCAAGAAACACAGGAGGAAAATATTACAGAGCAAGTAGCAATAGTAAATTAGAAACTATTTATAAAGAAATCAATAAATTGGAAACCACCGAAATACAGGAATTAAAATTCTATGATTATGATGAGCAATATCGATTGTTTGTTTGGATTGCTGGAATTTTAGTGTTGCTTGAAATGGTATTACGAAACACGATTTATAAAAGTTTTATTTAATTTCGGCTTAAAAATTACGGAAGAGAAAAAATCATCATGCTAAAAAATTTAATTCATATTTTAAAATTCATAATTCATAATTGATTATGTACGAGTTAGAAGAAAAAAGTTACTTATATTTCTTGATTGTCATTCCAATTTTGGCATTACTATTTTTGTATGTTCAATTCTGGAAAAGAAAAAAGCAAAGGGAATTTGGCGATTTGGAATTAATCAAAAAGTTAAGTCCAGAAAAATCGGTTTTTAAACCTATTTTAAAAATTGGAGTTGTTTTATTGGCTTTAACGTGCTTGATAATTGGTTTGGTAAACCCAAAAATTGGAACCAAGTTAGAAACGGTAAAACGCGAAGGTATAGATATTGTTTTTGCCATAGACGTTTCAAAAAGTATGCTGGCCGAAGACGTTGCGCCCAATCGGTTAGAGAAAAGCAAACAATTAGTCTCCCAAATTATCAACCAATTAGGAAGTGACAGAATTGGAATCATTGCCTATTCGGGAAGTGCTTTCCCGGTTTTACCAATCACTACGGATTACAGTATTGCCAAAATGTTTTTGCAGGGCATGAATCCCGGAATTGTATCCTCACAAGGAACGTCTATTGATCAGGCGATTAATTTGGCCACTACTTTTATTGATAAGAAAGACAAAACCAATAAGTTATTAATCATCCTTTCCGACGGGGAAGATCATTCGGATAATGCCGAAACGGAAAGTGCTGCGGAAGAAGCGAAGAAGTTGGGGTTAAAAATTATTACGGTTGGTGTTGGCACCGAAAATGGAGGCCCCATTCCGTTAAAAAGAAATGGTATTGTAGAAGGTTTTCAAAGAGACCAAAACAACGAAGTAGTGACCACGAAAAGAAACGCCGATGTCTTAAAGACAATAGGGAAACTAACCAAAGGCGGCTATGTAGACGGAAATTCAACCAAAGCGGTTTTAGATTATGTCAAAAATGCTTTAGATAATATTCAAAAAACGGAATTTGAAAGTACCCAAATGGCCGATTTCCAATCACAATTTCAATGGTTTTTAGGTTTTGCTTTTTTCTTCTTGTTTTTAGATATTTTTCTGTTAGAAAAAAGAACAAAATGGGTTAAAAAGATGAATTTATTTAATGAAAAAGAATAAATGAAAAAGTTGTTTTTATATAGTTTACTCCTACTCACTTTTGTGGCAAAATCTCAAGTAAAAGACAAAAATTTGCCCAAAGGGAACGAAGCTTTTGTAGATAAAAAATATGCAGATGCGGAAGCCGATTTTCGAATTTCCCAATCCAAAAATCCGAAGAAAGCTATTGCATCTTATAATTTAGGGAATTCTATTTATAGACAAAATCAATATGGAGAATCCAAATATCAATTCGCTAAAGCCATAAAAATGGCAAAAACACGTCCCGAAAAACAACAAGCTTTTCATAATCTCGGGAATGCTTTCATGAATGAAAAAGATTATTCCAATGCGGTTGAAGCCTATAAAAATGCTTTGAGAAATAATCCTTCGGATGAAGAAACAAGATACAATTATGCTTTGGCTAAAGAATATTTAAAAAACAATCCTCCGAAAGACGATAAGAAAAAAGATAAAGACAAGAAAGACAAGGACAAGAAAGACGATAAGAAAAAAGACGAAAACAAGGATAAGAAAGACAACAAAGGAAAAGATCAGGACGATAAAAACAAAGACGGCAAAGACAACAAAGACGGTAAGGATAAAAACGAAGGAAAACCCCAGCCACAGCCCGGAGGAATTTCCAAACAACGATTAGAAAACATGATGGACGCGGTAAATAATGAGGAAAAAAAAGTTCAGGATAAGGTCAACCTTCAAAAAGTGAAAGCCAATCCTAAAAAAGCAGAAAAAGACTGGTAATCAAATTAATAACAATTTGAAAATGAAAACGTTTAAAGTAATATTATTTTTAATTTTTAGCAATTCCCTTTTTGCTCAAGTTCAATTTGAGGCAAAAGTGAGCAAAAACACTTTAGGATTAAACGAAAAAGTCCGCATCGAATTCAGTATGAATGCCGATGGAGATAATTTTGTTCCGCCCAATTTTGAAGCTTCCAGCTTTAGGGTGGTTGGCGGGCCAAGTCAATCCGTAAGCCAGTCCTGGATTAACGGAAGAAGTACCTTTAACAAATCCTATTCCTATGTTTTAATGCCTACACAAAAAGGAGCTTTAACCATACGGCAGGCTTCCATTGAAATTAATGGTCAACTTTATAAAACGTTGCCCATAAAAATGAATGTCACCAATGCAGTTGATTTACCCAAAGATCCAAACGAAGAACCAGCCATCAGCGCCGATGATAACATTTATTTAGTTGCCGATGTTTCAAAAGTAAATCCCTTTGTGAATGAACCCATTACCGTGGTTTATAAAATATATTTCAGCTACAACATCGGAATCACCAACTGGCGAGAATTAAGCAAACCAAAATACAACGATTTTTGGAGTCAAAACATTGACATCAAGCAATTGGTTGCCGAAGACGGGATGTTTAAGGGAGAACGCTATCGTTATGTGGTATTAAGAAAAACCGTATTGTATCCTCAAAAATCAGGGAAACTAGAAATAGAGCCCCTTTCTTTAGATATAGACGTGCAAGTGCCTACCAACAGAAGAAACATCTGGGGACAAGCTTTGATGACACAAGACAGCAAAAGAGTATCGGCAGGAAGCAAAGTAATTACCGTGAAAGCCTTGCCGGAAGCAGGAAAACCAGAAGATTTTACAGGAGCAGTTGGGAAATTTGATTTTACGGTTTCGCCTTCCAAAACTATGTTAAAAAATGGAGAATCCCTCGATTTGAATGTAAGTGTAGCGGGAACCGGAAATTTAAAATTGTTTAATTTACCAAAACCGGTTGTGCCATCTGCTTTAGAAATGTATGATCCTATTCATAATGAAAATGTCACCACACCGCTTTCTGGAATGACAGGAAGAATATCCGACAAGTACACGATTATTCCTCAATACAAAGGGAATTATCAAATAAAACCAATGCGTTTTACCTATTTTGATTTGGGTTCCAACAGTTATAAAACCATAACTTCTAAAGAAATTTTAATCAATGTTTTGGATGGTCCAAGTATTGCGAGTTCGAACAAACCAAATCCAAATGAAGTCGCAAAATCCAAAATTGAAGCCACAAAAACATTTGCCTATAACAAACAAAAAACAACATTTTCCCCTATTGAAAAAGAGGATTTCTTAGGGTCCAATTTGTTTTATACCTTAATGACTTTGCCGTTTTTAGCCATTCCGTTTTTTATGATTGCCAAAAAGAGAAAAGAAGCAATGGATGGAGATATAGTTGGGAATAAAATAAAAATGTCTAACAAATTGGCCAAAAAATATTTATCAGAAGCCAAACAACATTTGGGCAACAAAGAACCGTTTTATATTGCATTGGAAAAAGCAATGCACAATTTCCTGAAAGCCAAATTGAATATTGAAACTTCAGAAATGAGTAAAGAAAAAATCACTGAAATTTTACTTTCCAGAAAGGCAGATTCTGAAACCGTTAATAGCTTTATTGCTTTAACCGAAAACTGTGAATTTGCAAGGTATGCACCATCATCACAAACGGCCATTCAACAAGATTATGATAAAGCTGTTGCGATTATATCTAGTTTAGAAAAACAATTAGCTTAATAGACCTTAACGCATTAATGGTTAAAAAATGAAAAATATACTCTATCTATTTCTCTTCCTCTTCCAAATTTCAGTAGCGCAATCTGCTTTTGAAAAAGGAAATGAATTTTACCAAAAGGAGAATTACCAAGCCGCCATTACAAGTTATGAAAGCATTTTAAAATCCGGAAAACACTCGGCAGATTTGTATTTTAATTTGGGAAATTGCTATTATAAATCACACAAAGTGGCGCCGGCTATTTACAATTTTGAGAAAGCACTTTTATTAAACCCAAGCGATAAAGAAATACAAACCAATTTGGAATTTGCTAAAAAAATGGCCATTGATGACATTAAAGTAATTCCAAAAGTGGGCTTTCACAAACTCATTCATGATTTCACTTCAACCTATTATTATGATACGTGGGCATGGATTGCGGTGACACTTGCCTTTCTGTTTTTATTGTTTTTTATTGGCTATTATTTTTCACAAACAACCTTATTGAAAAGGGTTTTCTTCTTCGGAATGTTTGCATTATTAGTGGGAATCACACTTAGTGTTTCGGCTGGAATTTATGAAAAAACACAATATGAAAATGAAAAACCGGCTATTGTTTTTGCCGAAATAGTATCCGTTAAAAGCGAACCCAAAAGCACAAGTCCAGATGCCTTTGTTCTCCACGAAGGAGCCAAAGTGTACATTCTAGAAAGCATTGCTAATTGGAAAAAAATTGAATTAACTGATGAAACAACGGGTTGGATTGAAGCCAGCTCGATTAAGGAGTTGAAGTAGTTTTTTTCTTTAAATCCTGAAATTCTCTTTCCAAAACAGGAAAGATAAGTTCGGAAGTTTTGATTACAGGGTTGTAAAAAAGGGAATGGTCTTTTGTCTCTTTTGCTATAAAAGTGTCACTCATTTTGTTGAGGATATGCAAACAAATTCCAATAAAAATTATCATCCGCAATATTCCTATTAGTCCACCCAGTAAATGATTCAGCCAACCTAAAAAAACAAAATCCGCAATTTTTGTGAATACTTTAGCCAGTAAATGAATGGCAATAATTACCATAATTAAAGTTAATATAAAAGCAATTACTTTTATAGATTTTGAATTGTCATCCCCTATCCGATTGGCCACTATGCCAGAAAATTTGATGGCAATATAAACGCCAATAATAAAGGAAATCAAAGAGGCCAATTCCACGAACAGTCCATTGCGAACTCCTTTATACAAACCATAAATCAAGAACAAGCTAAGAACAATATCAAAAAAACTCATATAATTTAGAATAAAGATAAAAGAACAAAGATAAAAGAATTATCAAGTTAGTATCTTTGGATCCTAATTATGAATAGAAGTATATCTAAATATTTAAAATCTAATAGTACGTGTCAAGAGACGAACAATTAAAAAACCGCTGGGAACAAGTCGTTCAAATCCTCTCCAATCAATTTGCAGATGGAGAAATACTGGATTTGGATGCCATTATCTATTTAATCGGAGTACAGGAATTGGGCCAATTAAAAGTAGCCTTCAAAAAAGACGAAAAACTCAATTTAATGCACATTGCTATTTGCCGATTACTGGAGCCTTATGGGTTCTACGAATTTGATTTTGTGGATAAAGACGGCTGGCCTCATTACACCATCAAAGAAGAATTACCGCCCTTAAAAGCGGGAGAACAATCGGTTTTGATGAAAGAAGCCATTGTGAATTATTTCCTCGAAAGAGAAGTGATAGAGTAATAGTTTTCAGTCTCTGTCTTAGTTTTCAGTTTTAAGTATGCGGAAAACTGCGACCGCGACTGTTCACTTTCAACTAAAATCCCTAAATTTGCACCTTTACCAAAAGACGATGATAGACAAGATCAAAATACATATTGAAGAAGCTAAAGCATTCAACACTAAAAACAAAGAAACTTTAGAGCATTTTCGCATCAAGTATTTAGGAAGTAAAGGACTCTTGAAAGAACTTTTCACCGAGTTTAAAAACATTCCCAACGACCAGAAAAAAGATTTCGGACAAGTAATCAATACGCTAAAAACTGTAGCCGAAGAAAAAGTCAAAGCCATTCAGGAAGAATTGGAAAGCAAAGAAGAAATCAAAGGTGTTTATGGCGATTTAACACGTTCCAGCGAACCTTTACTTATTGGTTCTCGTCACCCTATTTCATTGGTCAAAAATCAAATTATAGATATTTTTTCAACTATCGGTTTCAATGTTTCCGAAGGTCCGGAAATTGAAGACGACTGGCATAATTTTACCGCTTTGAACTTGCCCGAATACCATCCGGCAAGAGATATGCAGGACACTTTTTTCATCCAAACCAATCCCGATGTTTTGTTGCGTACGCACACATCATCAGTTCAGGTGCGTTATATGGAAAACAACAAACCGCCTATTCGTACGATTTCCCCGGGGAGAGTTTTTCGTAATGAAGCCGTTTCGTCGCGCTCTCACTGTATTTTCCACCAAGTGGAAGGATTGTACATTGACAAAGACGTTTCGTTTGCCGATTTAAAACAAACGCTTTTATACTTCACCAAAGAAATGTTCGGAAAGTCAAAAATCCGCTTGCGTCCTTCTTATTTTCCGTTCACCGAACCAAGTGCTGAGGTCGATATTTATTGGGGTTTAAAAACCGAAACCGATTATCGCATCACCAAAGGAACAGGTTGGCTGGAAATCATGGGCTGCGGAATGGTAGATCCAAACGTCTTGAAAAATTGTGGCATCAACCCCGATGAATACAATGGTTTTGCCTTTGGTATGGGAATCGAAAGAATCGCAATGTTACTTTACCAAATTGGGGATATCCGAATGTTTTATGAAAACGACGTGCGTTTTTTGGAGCAATTCAAATCGAGTATTTAAGAACTATACCTCCCGCTTTCCACAGTATCTTTTTTGTCACATCTAGCGTTGTAGAGATGCGTTTTATTTCAAAAAAGGATACTTGTTACAATCGGGGCTAATCAGAAAATAAATTTTGTCTATATTCTATTTTCTATCATCTATTTTCTAAAACATGAAAAAAGACATCACAATCCCAACAGTTGAAAACGTTTTCCTAGCTGCCGTTCAGGAATGGAGCGATGACTTCATGGAAAAAGTCTGGTACGTCCATTTAGTAAACGATTCCGATTTTGATTTAGACAGCGTAATGGTCGTTTCCAAAGCTTTTGGAACGCTGGATGGCGAAATGAAAAAGACCTCTCTTTTGCGTCATGCTTTTGTAAAAGTGCCTGCTGTTTCTGTAGTGAAAATAGAATTGCTAGAAAAAAGTGTCTTGCTTTTGAACAATGAATTCATGGTTACGTTTTTTATTGGACCCACTTTATACGATAAAAAATACATCTTCAGAGCCAATTCCATCACTCCCGATTATGTGGAAGAAGTGCCAATTTTGTTCGCGGATGGTGTAATAGTAAAATAAAAAGTTGTTAATTTGTTTAACGATAATATTATAAATAAAATTAATTTATCAATAATAGTAAGGATTGTAAACCCTTCATAATCAAATTTTGACTTCAAGGAAACAACAATCAAAAAAACAGTAAGAGTAAATGAAACAATATAATTTTTTAAATTCTCCTACAATTGACCAGGTTGGCGTTGAAGATAGAATTAGTAGAATTACAGCAAGAAGCATCAAAAAAGAAGCTAAAATGCAAGGGCTGATGATGGCGCTTAGTATGATAGATTTGACCACATTA
Source organism: uncultured Bacteroidota bacterium (assembly GCA_903842575.1). Taxonomy (GTDB): domain Bacteria; phylum Bacteroidota; class Bacteroidia; order Flavobacteriales; family Flavobacteriaceae; genus Flavobacterium. The sequence goes on from CAIMMM010000134.1 coordinate 18,949, forward strand.
GAAGGTGCCGATACCGAAGAAAAAGTAAAGCAACTTTGCTATAAAGCCCACCACTTACATGATTCAGTTCTTGGATTACCAACAACGGCTGCTGTTTGTGTGTACCCAAATTTTGTCAAAACAGCAGTTCATGAATTAAAAGGAACTAATGTTAAAGTAGCCTCTGTTGCAACTGCTTTTCCAAGCGGACAATCCAGTGCTGAAGTGAAATTGTTAGACGTAAAAATGGCAGTGGATAACGGTGCTCACGAAGTAGATATGGTAATCAGTCGTGGCAGATTTCACAGTGGCGATTACAATTTTGTTTTTGATGAAATAGCCATGATAAAAGAAGCTTGCGGAAAAAATGTACGATTAAAAGTAATTCTGGAAACTGGCGAATTGGGCGAATTAGACAAAGTGCGACGCGCGAGCGATATCGCTATGTTTGCCGGAGCCGATTTTATAAAAACATCCACTGGGAAAATAAGCCCGGCAGCGACATTACCCGTTACTTTAGTAATGCTCGAAGCCATTCGGGATTATTATTATGAAACCGGAATTATGATTGGAATGAAACCGGCAGGGGGCATATCCAATTCAAAACTAGCCCTTCAATATCTATTAATGGTAAAAGAAACATTGGGTGGAAAATGGCTTACCAATGAATATTTCCGATTTGGAGCAAGCAGTTTAGCCAACGATGTTTTAATGCAAATTGTAAAACAAAAATCAGGTATTTATCAATCAGGTGATTATTTTTCTAAAGTTTAAATCAGATGAAGAAACAACACAATATAGATTTTAGTTCCGACTGGAATTTGGTTCCGGCTCCCGAAAGTACAGCAAATATCAAGTTAAAAGAAACCTACGACTTGTTTATTAACGGCAAATTTGTAGCGCCAAAATCAGGGAAGTATTTTGAGACCATTAACCCAGCAAACGAAAAGGTATTAGCCAAAGTTGCCGAGGCCAATGAAGAAGATATCGACTTGGCTGTAAAAGCGGCCCGAAAAGCATACGATACTACTTGGTCAAAACTATCTGGTAAAGAACGCGGAAAATATTTGTACCGTATTGCTAGAATTATCCAGGAAAGAGCCAGAGAATTTGCAATTGTGGAAACGTTAAACGGAGGAAAAGCCATTCGTGAATCGCGCGATGTGGACGTTCCTTTGGCAGCAGCCCATTTTTTCTATTATGCAGGTTGGGCCGATAAATTAGATTATGCTTTCCCAAACAGAAAAATAAAACCACTAGGTGTTGCAGGACAAATCATTCCATGGAATTTTCCATTGTTAATGGCGGCGTGGAAAATCGCACCCGCTTTAGCAACAGGAAATACAGTCGTAATTAAATCCTCCGAAACAACTCCGTTAACGCTTTATTTACTAGCGGAAGTGATACAGGAAGCAGGTTTGCCAGATGGTGTTGTGAACATTGTTTCCGGTGCTGGACAAACAGGTTCGCACATTGTCAATCATCCCGATGTAGATAAAATAGCCTTTACAGGTTCGACGGCAGTTGGAAAAATTATCATGAAAGCTATTTCCGGAACGCCTAAAAAAGCGTCGATGGAATTGGGTGGAAAAGCAGCCAACATTATTTTTGAAGATGCTGCTTTAGACCAGGCGGTGGAAGGGATTGTAAACGGAATCTTTTTTAATCAGGGTCATGTTTGTTGTGCCGGTTCCCGTTTGTATGTTCAAGAATCAGTCTATACCAAGGTCGTTCAGAAATTAAAAGATAGAATGCAGGCCTTAACGGTTGGCGATCCTATTGATAAAAATACCGATATCGGAGCAATCAATTCTAAGAAACAATTGACCACGATTCAAAAATATATTGAAATTGGTTTGGCAGAAGGAGCCGAAATTTATCAACCAACTTGTACTGTTCCCGATAAAGGATTTTGGTGTAAACCAACCTTGTTTACCAATGTAACGCAATCCAACCGAATAGCGCAAGAAGAAATATTCGGGCCTGTTTTAGCCATTCAAACGTTTAGAACGATTGATGAGGTAATTGACAAAGCCAACAACTCTCCTTATGGTTTGTCTGCAGGAGTTTGGACTGACAAAGGTTCGAAGATTTTCAACATGACTTCGCAATTGCGAGCGGGAGTGGTTTGGGCAAATACCTTCAATAAATTCGATCCGGCATCCCCATTTGGAGGATACAAAGAAAGTGGTTTTGGAAGAGAAGGTGGCGTTCACGGATTAGATCAGTATTTGAAATTTGTTTAAAAAGTAAAGCTATGTCTAGAATTGAAGTTTTAAAAACGTATAAAATTTTTATTGGTGGAAAATTCCCAAGAACAGAATCCGGGCGATTTTATCCATTAAAAAATAACAATAAAATAATTGCAAACATGTGTTTATCCTCTGTAAAAGATTTTAGAAATGCTGTGGTGGCTGCTCGTTCTGCGCAAGGTGGTTGGGCAACTAAAACCGCTTACAACAGAAGCCAGATTTTATATCGAATGGCAGAAGTTTTAGAAGGAAGAAAAGCACAATTTGTAAGTGAATTGGAAACACAGGGAATTACAAAAAGTAAAGCAGCAAATGAAGTGGATTTGAGCATCGACCGATTGATTTATTACGCGGGTTGGTGTGATAAATACATGCAAATGCACAGTAGTGTGAATCCGGTTTCGGGAAGCTATTTTAATTTCTCTGTTCCGGAACCTATGGGCGTTGTGGCAGTTTATGCTCCGGAAGACAGTGGATTGTTGGGATTGGTTACCCAAATATGCAGCATCATTGCAGGTGGAAATACGTGTGTGGTTTTAGCTTCAGAGCATTTGCCGTTATGTGCTGTTTCTTTTTCGGAAGTGATCGCTACATCGGATGTACCTAATGGAGTTGTCAATATTCTAACTGGAAAAATTGCGGAACTAAGTTCTGTATTTGCTTCTCACATGAATGTAAATGCCATATTATATTGTGGTGCCGATTCGAATGTCATTAAATCTATTCAGGACCTTTCTATCGATAATATGAAGCGTGTTATCATTCGTGAGAATAGTGATTACACTGATGAAAAGCATGATAATCTGCATTACATTTTTGACTTTCAGGAAACCAAAACAACCTGGCATCCGATTGAACAAATTGGAGGCGCCGGAAGCGGTTATTAAGATAGAAAGTATAAAAAAAAGCCATCCCGCTTTTGGACGGGATGGCTTTTGATTTTTTAATTCACTTTGATTAAGGTATATTCACCTGATGGAACTATAAAATCTTCTGGTTCCATAGGTGTGCCTACAACATGAACCCTTTCACCTCTTTTAATGCGAACTTTTATAGCTTCTTGACCAAAAGCCAAAGTTTTTTTAATTAAGATAGTTCCAAACATATTTGTAGAAAATTCACTAAACATAAGAAGTAAACGTTTTTCATCTGCAGAACAGTCAGGGCAAGGAGGATATCCATTATTATTTTTAACACCATTACCACCTATACCTTTTTCAAAGGAATTTAAAAAAGGCGTGTTTATGTCACTCAAGTTACTTATGAGTGTTGTGTTTCCAACTTTATATTCATAACCCCCAATAATTACATCTTCGTAATATTTAGAATTAAAATGATTTATTTCTTTTACTAAAATAATTTTTAATGTTGTAGAGCCATTTGTGTAGAGCCATGTACCTTCAAAAGGGTCTAATATATTATCAATGTCTTTGTAGTATGCGTTGGCTATTGTAGTACCATAATTGTCTTTAATGTTTATTATTTGAGATTGACAAGCGGTTGCAAACAATACTAATGATAATGTTATAATATTTTTCATGATTTATTTTATTTACAAGGGGTTGGTTTGACAGTTGGATTAGAGATATTTGTTATAAATTTAAGAAAAACTTTAATATAATCATCCGCAACATCACTCCAAGTATTTGTAAAAGGATTAAATAAATCGTTATACATATCTTCAAGTTTGTCTTGAAATTTTTCTCGATTTTTTTGATCTGTATAAATAGAAGTCATTGTACTGTTGAATAGAGTAGGGTTTTCCGCTATTATTGCATAGACGCCAAATTCTGAGACAAGTATATGCACCGGAGAAGGGAAGCTAGGATTTTATGATTCCCGATGGGATTTATACATTAACAAAAATTAATTAAAAATAAAAAACCAGCAAAATTACTTGCTGGTTTTTTATGAAGATTAATCCAATTTATCAGTCAATTTTTTAAACACAGCTTTTGCTTCTTTTCCTTCGTATAAAATACTGTAAACCGCATCGATGATTGGTGTTTTGGCACCATAACCCTGATTGAGTTGCCATGCACTTTTTGTTGCGTAATAGCCTTCGGCAACCATACTCATTTCCATCATGGCGCTTTTCACGGTATAGCCTTTTCCAATCATGTTTCCAAACATTCTATTTCTGGAAAACACGGAATAACCCGTTACCAATAAATCGCCCAAATAAGCAGAGTCATTAATATTACGCTTCATTTTGTGTACTTTCTTGATGAATTTTTTCATCTCGCGAATACCATTACTCATCAATACCGATTGGAAGTTATCGCCATACCCAATTCCGTGGGCAATTCCGGCAGCAATAGCGTAAATGTTCTTTAGCATGGCGGCATATTCGGTGCCAATAATATCATCCGAAATTTTGGCTTTGATATAATTCCCCGATAAACATTGGGCTACGACTTTAGCTTTTCCAGCATCGCCACAAGCAATGGTTAGATAAGATAGCCTTTCTAGCGCTACTTCTTCCGCATGACACGGACCCGTAATGACACCAATATTTTCAAACGGAATATCGTAAGTATTATTAAAATGTTCGCCAACAATTAAACTCGTTTCGGGAACAATTCCTTTTATCGCTGAAAAAACAACTTTATCTTTCATGCTCTCGGTTAATTTTGCCAATTCGGCGCTCAAAAAGGCAGACGGAATGGCGAAAATAATATAATCGGCATAAGCAACGGCTTCGTTAATGTCGCTTGTCAATCTTAATTTGTTAATATTAAATTCAACAGAGCTCAAATAATTGGGATTGTGGTGTTGCGTTTTAATATGCTGAATGGCATCGTCATTTCGCATGTACCAGGCAATTTCAGGAAGGTTTACGCAAAGCATTTTGGCAATGGCTGTTGCCCAGCTTCCACCACCAATTACTGCAAATTTTGGATAGTCTGTCATGGTCTTTATTTTTTATATAAATTGTTATAATCAATATATTCCCAAACTTTTGCAGGCAAAAGCGGCTGAACGTTCTTTTTGTTTTTACGATTTTCTCTAATAAATGTCGAGGAAATCGCTACAATTGGCGCGTCAATTTTATGGATTCGAGGATGATTCTCAAAAGCAGGATTTGCTGCTTCGGATGAAACTCGAGGATACACATAAATATCGTGATTTTGTAAAATCACTTCGTAGTTTTTCCATTTGTGAAACGTTTTTAAATTGTCTTCACCCATAATCAATGAAAATTCATGCGAAGGAAACTTGTCCTGCAGATGCGCTAAGGTAGTAACAGTATAATTGGGTTGTGGTAATTTAAATTCAAAATCGGAAGCTTTTATTTTTGGAAAATCTTCAGTAGCCAAGGCAACCAAATGCAAACGCTTGTAATCATCCAGCAACGAATTTTTTTCTTTGTGTGGATTGTGCGGCGTAACCACCATCCACACTTGCTCCAAACCTGAATATTCCGCCATGTGATTGGCAATAATCAAGTGCCCAACATGGATGGGATTAAATGTTCCGAAATAGAGACCAATTTTCATACTATAATCACTTATTGACAAACGCTTTCACCAATTGATACGCTTCTTCTTTAGCTACATCCAAATCATAATTCTTGATAATTTTGTCAAATTGTGGAGCCGTGGCCAATTCTACCGAAGCTTTTGCGATTCGCATATTGATTTTATCATCGCTTTCAGTGGAGCGTTCTTTCAATCTTCGTTTAAGTTCATCCACACTCGGCGGTTTTACAAAAACAGCTAAGGTTTCTTCGGGGAATTTGTGTTTGATTCGCAATCCTCCCGCAACATCAATATCAAAAATCACATTTTTACCCAAAGCCCAAATGCGTTCCACTTCGGTTTTCAGGGTGCCATAAAAATTATCGCGGTACACTTCTTCCCATTCTATAAAATCTTCGGCTTTGATGTGTTTTTTAAATTCGGGAATGGAGATGAAATAATAATCTTTTCCATTCACTTCTTCGCCTCGAGGTTCGCGCGTTGCTGCTGAAATGGAAAATTCCAAATTTAAATCGGGTTGCGCTAATAAATGCCTAACGATGGTGGTTTTTCCCGATCCTGATGGCGCTGAGAATACTAATAATTTTCCTTTCTTCACTTTTAAAGTCTTTTCTCTTTGTTCTTTTTTCTATGCTCTTTATAGCACATTTAAAACCTGCTCCTTAATTTTTTCCAATTCGTCTTTCATCATCACGACCAGTTTTTGCATTTGTGCATGGTTGGATTTGGAGCCCATAGTATTGATTTCTCTACCCATTTCTTGGGTAATGAATCCTAGTTTTCTACCATTGGCTTCAGTGCCTTTGATGGTTTCTAGAAAATAATCCAGATGATTGGTAAGCCTTACTTTTTCTTCAGTGATGTCCAATTTTTCGAGGTAATAAATCAATTCTTGTTCGAACCGATTTTCATCCACATTCACTTTCAATTCAGAAATAGCGGTTTGCAAACGATCTTTTATGGCTTGAACGCGTTCAGGATCTAATGCCAGCGCATCATTCATATACTGCCGAATGTTGCCAATTCGCAATTGAAATTCTTTCTCCAAAGACATGCCTTCATCCTGCCGGAAATTCCAAATATTGTCTAATGCTTCCTTGATTACTTTTTGAATTTCTGCCCAATCGTTTTCGTCAATTTCATCCCGTTCTGTTTTCAAAGCATCGGGCATTCTAACGGCCATTTTCATTAGTTCCGTTTCGTCAGCATTGGGAATTACTTCTTGCATCTGTTTGATGTATGCTTTTACGATAGGTGCATTGATTTTTGAGGAAGTCTGCTCGCCGGTCATTTCTATAAAGATGGAGAAATCAATTTTCCCTCTTTCCAATTTTAAGGCGATTTCGTTGCGTAAACCCAATTCCATTTCGCGGTAAACAGATGGCATTCTGGTGTTTAAATCTAAGCCTTTACTGTTAAGTGATTTTACTTCTACAGTTATTTTTTTAGTTGGTAATTGTAAAGTGGCTTTACCAAAACCCGTCATCGATTGTATCATAATTTTATTCTAAAGTCTTCAAAGATAATTAAAAGTTTACAGTAAACAGTTGCGGCATTCAGTTATGATTGTAATCAAAAATCAACTCAAAACTTTCATCACCTGAAGCATATTTTGCTGGCTATTGCCGATGTAGATTTTGTTGTCGATAATAAAAACCGGCCGACTTAAAAAAGTGTAATGTTCTAAAATATAATTTTTATAATCGGTTTCGGATAACGCTTTGTTTTTTAAATCCAGGGATTTGTAAAGCACCGCTTTTTTACTAAAAAGCGCTTCATAACTTCCCGATAGTTGTCGCATGTCTTCTAGTTCTTCAGGAGTAATTGGGTTCTGTTTGATATCGTGAAAAACCAAATTGTTCTTTTTTGGTAATGATTTAATAATTTTTCGACAGGTATCGCAAGAGGCGAGATAATATATTTTGTCCATATCCGATAATTTCTAATTACAAAGGAAATTCATTTGACATTTAAAATGATTATTTTTGACAAAAATTATTTTTATGGACACAACTTTTAAAATCTGGGAGGCAAATAGAAATTTGTATTTAAATTTTTTAAATACGTATTCCTTAGAGCAACTTAATAAAATTCCGAATGGATTTAGCAATAATCTTATTTGGAATATTGGACACATTGTTGTTTCACAGCAAGGATTGGTATATCGCTTGTCGGGTTTGCCAATGCATGTTACGGATGAAATGTTTGAAAGTTATAAAAACGGTTCAAAACCAACAGGAACAACTACAACAGCAGCAGTTGACGAAATAAAAGCATTGTTGCTTTCGCTTATAAAACAAACAAAAGAGGATTACGCAAAAGGAAAATTTATTTCCTATAATGAGTATACTACTTCAACGGGCTTTAATCTTACTTCAACAAAAGAAGCTATGGAATTCAACAATTATCATGAAGCAATTCACCTTGGTTTTATAATGAATATTAGAAAGTTTATTTAATACATTTGCAGAAAATTATTTAAAATGAAATTCAATACCAAAGCCATACACGGAGGACAACATCACGATCCGTCAACAGGCGCAGTGATGCCGCCAGTTTATCAAACATCAACTTTTGTACAAAATAGTCCTGGCAAACCATTAAATCCAGATTACGAATATTCTCGTGCAGCAAACCCAACAAGAACTGCTTTGGAAAATGCATTGGCAAGTATTGAAAACGGAACGCGTGGATTGGCTTTTTCATCCGGATTAGCAGCAACCGATTGTTTGTTGCGTTCTTTTAAAGCGGGGGATGAAATCATTGCTATGGATGATTTGTATGGAGGAACGTATAGAATGTTTACAAGAATTTACAAAGACAGCGGCATAAAATTTCATTTTGTGGATATGAATGACATCGCAAAATTCAAATCGTTAATCAACGAAAACACAAAACTGGTTTGGGTTGAAACGCCTACCAATCCTTTGATGAAATTAGCCGATATTCAAGAAATTGCCAAAATTACTAAAGAAAATAAAATCCTTTTTGCGGTTGACAATACTTTTGCAACCCCTTATTTGCAAAAACCGTTGGATTTAGGCGCCGATGTAGTTATGCATTCTGCAACCAAATACCTTGGCGGTCACTCCGATGTTATTGCGGGAGCTTTAATTGTAAAAGATGCAGCATTGGGTGAACAATTGCATTTTCAACAATTTGCAACGGGCGCTACACTTGGACCAATGGACAGTTTCTTGGTTTTAAGAGGTATAAAAACACTGCATTTACGCGTACAAAGACATTGCGAAAACGGCGGGAAGGTGGTTGATTTTTTAGTGAATCATCCAAAAATTAAAACGGTTTATTATCCTGGATTGCCTAGTCATCCACATCACGAAATCGCAAAAAAACAAATGAGTGGTTTTGGAGGTATGGTTTCTTTTACCTTTGTTTCGGGTAAAAAAGAAGATTCAATTAAGTTTCTTGAAAATTTAAAAGTATTTACTTTGGCCGAATCTCTTGGAGGGGTTGAGTCGTTAGCCAATCATCCTGCATTAATGACCCACGCTTCTATTCCAGAAGACAAAAGAAAAGAGATTGGAATCACCGATGATTTAGTGAGGCTAAGTGTGGGCATAGAAGATGTTGAAGATTTAATTGAAGATTTAAAACAAGCGTTAGCATAAGCAAAGTATATTTCATAAAAAAGCCCAATACAGTTTTTAGTATTGGGCTTTTTTATATCTTGTCAATATGCTATTGCAAATAATAGATATATCCAAAATTAAACCATACTAGCCAGTCATTAGCTCTATTTTCAAGATAGACTTTCGGGTCTGGATTTAAACCATCAACCCAATTGGAAAAGTAATATTGCCAACGTAAATCCAACATTAAATCGGAAAGTTCGGTTAATTTATAACGACATCCAATACTTGAAACAATCGACCATACGTTTCCTCCTTGATTCGATGTGGCATTGTAATATTTTATTGGAGTTGAGATAGGAGTATTCAAAGGGCCAAGTGTAGAATAGGCCTCAGGATCATAAAAACTAAATTGCGCACCCAAACTTATGAAAGGAGCTAAAGCGCCAATTCTAGAAGTAAACTCTCTAATGCTCAAAGGGAAATATTCTAATTGCATTCCAATATTAGTTACCGCAGTACTCCCTCTCATTGCTCTTAATTGGGTTGCAAACAAACTGGTGTCTCCAGAATCTACCCATCTTCCGTAATGCTTCAAATTTGTTTTATTATAAGACAATTCACTTCTTAATTTGAAGTGGTCATTAAAAAAAGTTTCAGGAGTGTAGCAATTACATTCTGCTTTATAGGAGAAATTAAGATAATGAATTATACCTATTCCATATCCAGTATTTCCTAAATTTGTAGTAGTATTATATCGTTGTCCGTAATCGGATTGAAAAGCGACAGGCCCGGCGATGGCGCCAACTTCGTGAGAAAAACCAAATTGAGCATTTGTGTTATTGGTAAACCCAAAAACACAGAAGATGGTTAATAATAAATACTTTGGCATTTGCATACTAAATTAATTCAATTCCCGACAAATATATAAAAACAAAATTCACATATAAAATAAAACAAACAATTGTTGATTTATATACGAAAAAAAGCATTAAAAGCTTTAAATATAAGTATTAAACACATGTTTTTTAAAAAATTATTAATGGAATAATAAAAATTATGAGAATTTAAAAAAAAGTATAGCAATATTTTAATAAAATGTATATTTGTTGCCGATTAACGAAATCGTTTTCTTAAAACTTAATAATCTAATAATCATGTCACAAAGTATTAATGCTTTTATTGAAGCTGTTGCAAAAAAAAATGCCAATGAACCTGAATTTATGCAGGCAGTTAAAGAGGTTGCAGAAACTGTAATCCCTTTTATTGAAGAGAATAAAAAATACCAAAACAAAATGCTTTTGGAAAGAATGGTTGAATCTGAACGTATCTTTATGTTTAGAGTAGTTTGGTTTGATGATGCTGGGAATACTCAAGTAAATAGAGGGTACCGTATTCAAATGAACTCGGCTATCGGACCTTACAAAGGAGGAATTCGTTTTCATCCTTCTGTAAATTTAAGTATTTTGAAATTTCTTGCTTTTGAGCAAACGTTCAAAAATAGTTTAACAACATTGCCTATGGGTGGTGGAAAAGGAGGAGCAGATTTTGATCCAAAAGGGAAATCTGATAATGAAGTAATGCGTTTTTGTCAATCTTTCATGACAGAATTGTCTAAACATATTGGTCCAAATACAGATGTTCCTGCTGGAGATATTGGAGTTGGCGGAAGAGAAGTAGGTTATATGTTTGGTCAATATAAAAGACTAAGAAATGAATTTACAGGAGTTTTAACGGGTAAAGGAATTTCTTTTGGAGGGTCTCTTATTCGTCCAGAAGCTACAGGATATGGCGATGTGTATTTTGCACAAAGCATGCTACAAACCAAAGGAGATAGTTTTACTGGAAAAACAGTTGTAATTTCTGGATCAGGAAATGTGGCTCAATATGCGGCTGAAAAAGCAACGCAATTGGGTGGAAAAGTAGTTACTATGTCCGATTCTGCAGGGTATATTTATGATGCAGATGGAATTGATGCTACTAAATTGGCTCATGTAATGGAAATTAAAAATGAACTTCGCGGAAGAATTAGTGATTATGTTACTAAATATCCAAACGCAAAATATGTTGCAGGAAAACGCCCTTGGGAAGTTAAATGTGATGTGGCTTTACCATGTGCTACTCAAAATGAATTGAATGAAGAAGAAGCAAAAACACTTGTAGCCAACGGATGTATTTGTGTTGCCGAAGGAGCCAACATGCCTTCTACACCCGAAGCGGTAATCGTTTTCCAAAACGCAAAAATATTATTTGCACCAGGAAAAGCATCCAATGCAGGTGGAGTAGCAACTTCAGGACTTGAAATGTCTCAAAATTCTTTGAGATTAAGCTGGTCATCAGAAGAAGTGGACGAAAGATTAAAAGGAATTATGTTAGCAATTCATGCTTCTTGCGTAAAATATGGTACCGAAGCGAATGGTTATGTTGACTATGTAAAAGGGGCTAATATTGCTGGTTTCGTAAAAGTTGCCGATGCTATGCTAGGTCAAGGAGTAGTGTAATTGCACTATTTTTTATCTTTATAAATTATAATGCCTTCAATTTTGAAGGCATTTTTTTTAATTAGTATATAAAAAATGGAATATTTGCGTTTATACTATATTTGTATGATAATTTTGTTTCTATGAAAAAGCGCTTTTTTTATTTATTGCTATTAATTTTTCAAGTTGGATTTTCGCAGCAAAACCAATTGTGGAAAGGCTATTTCTCCTATAATGAAATTAAAGATTTATCGGAATCCCCAACAAGAATATTTGCCGCTGCTGAAAACGCCTTGTTTTTAAAAAACCTGAGTACCAACGACATTAAAACCACCAATACCATTAATGGCCTGTCGGGTCAAACCATCACTGCATTATACCACAGTCCCACCTTTAACAAAACAATAGTTGGCTATGAAACGGGGTTGTTAATTGTGATTAACGAAATAGACGGTTCCATGCTAAACGTGGTCGACATTATTAATAAATCCATACCCTCCAACATTAAGAGGGTTAATCATTTTATGGAATATGACGGAATCATTTATGTGTCTTGTGATTTTGGTATTGTACAATATAAATTAGCTACATTGGAATTTGGCGACACCTATTTTATTGGTCCGGCGGGTCAAGAAGTTAAAGTATTTCAAACGACTGTTTTTAACGATGAAATTTATGCGGTTACTCAAAACAACGGTATCAGGAAAGCATCCGTTACCAATCCAAATTTGAATGATTTTTCACAATGGCAACTTTTTGATGGCGGTTTTTGGAATGGGATTGTAACGTTCAATAATCAGTTAGTCGCGATGAATGCCAACAATAAAGTATATAAGTATAATGGTGCTTTTTTTAATGAATTTGCAAATTTGAATCAGACGGGATTGGATATTAGAGCAACAGTTGATGGTTTGATAGCAACAACGTTGAATCATGTTTATGTTTACAGCCAAAATTTAAGTCAAATAGTTCACATACAAAACGATCAAGTTGCCGAAATACCGGTGACATTTTCCTGTGCCACTATAATTAATTCAGTTATTTATATTGGAACAAATGAAAATGGAATTGTGTCATCGGCCTTGGCAAACCCCACAAGTTTTGAATTTATAATGCCCAACGGTCCTTCAAAAAACAATATTTTTTCTATCAATACTTCTTCAAGCAATATTTGGGCAGTCTACGGAGGGTATACCTCTCAATATGATCCATCTCCACTTCAACACAAAGGAATTAGTAAATATTCCAATAATCAATGGCTAAATATTCCCTATAGCGATGTGCATTTTCCTGGAAGTGAAACGCCCAATTTGGTAAGAGTTTCGGTTAACCCAACTAATGAAAATCAAATTTTTGTAAGCTCTTATTTTGCGGGACTTTTAGTGTTTGAAAATGATGTGCTTTCCACAGTTTATAATAAAGCCAATAGCGGATTAGAAACTATTTTTCCGTCAGACCCAGTTGATTCAAATTTAAGAATAGAACAAAGTGCTTTTGATAGATCTGGGAATTTATGGATGACAAATGGATTAGTTGCCAATGGATTAAAAGAACTGAAAGCCAATGGGCAATGGCAATCGTATAGTTTAATTACTATTTTAAACAGTTTTTTAGATGCCCGATTAGGCAAAATGGTCATCGACAAAAACGGAACAAAATGGTTTTGCACGACTTCCGATGGTGTAGTTGCCTTTAATGAAAACGGAGGAGTTTTCAAGAAAATATCCATCGGCGAAGAAACGGGGAATCTACCTATTGAAGATGTAAGAGCTATAGCAGTTGATAACAGAAGCCAACTTTGGATTGGTACCAAAAAAGGATTACGCGTTTTGCCAAGTACGGGGAGTTTTAATAATGAGGGACAAATGAAAGCGAATGCCATCATAATTCTCGAAGACGGAGTGGCGCAGGAATTACTTTACGAACAATTTATTACCGATATTGCTGTGGATGGCGCCAATCAAAAATGGGTGGGAACCGCCGATTCTGGCGTGTTTTTATTTTCATCCAACGGACAAGAAACACTATATCACTTTACAAAAGACAATTCCCCTTTGCCCAGTAATGTCATCAATGATATTGATATTAATGGAGTTACTGGCGAAGTTTTTTTTGTAACTGATAAAGGAATGGTTTCTTTCAAAGGGACATCCACAGACCCAAGTAATTCTCTTCAAGATGTATACGTATATCCAAATCCTGTCCGTCCTGAATTTAATGGAACAGTTAAAATTGCCGGATTAATTTCGAAAGCCAATATAAAAATTACCGATATAGAAGGGAATTTAGTTTATGAAACAAAATCCATTGGCGGCACCATAGAATGGGATACTACTGCTTTTGGAAAATATAAAGTGGCCTCAGGGGTTTATATGATTTTCATTGCTGCCGAAGATGCTTCCGAAACCGCTGTCAAAAAAGTGATGATCATCCGATAACAATTGCCACCCTGTTTAGTCTATACTGAGCGCAGTCGAAGTACATAAATCGTAACTAATTCATGCAAGTAAAAACCAAAGCCATCGTCATTTCTTCCTTGAAATATCAGGAAAAAAGCTTGATTGTAAAGTGTTTTACGCTATCCGATGGTTTGAAATCCTACTTTGTTCGCGACGCTTTTTCCTCCAGAAAATCCAATCAGAAAATTGCTTATTTTCAACCCTTAACGATTCTTGAAATTGAAGCCGTTCACAAAAATAAAGGAACATTAGAAAGTTTTAAGGAAATTAAAGTGGCGATGCCTTTTCATTCCATCCATTCCGATGTGGTGAAAAGTACTATAGTCATGTTTGTTTCCGAAATTTTAAATACCTCCATTCAGGAAGAAGAGAAAAACGAATCGCTTTTTAGTTTCTTGGAAACGGCGATGCATTGGTTGGATAACCACAATGAAATCAGCAATTTTCATCTTGTTTTATTGCTTGAAATTACAAAATATCTTGGCTTTTATCCTGATGTTGCTAACATAGAAAGCAATTTTTTCGAGATGTCCGAAGGCATTTTTTCTCCTTTTCACGCCATTAGTTCCCTTACTGAATATGAAACCAATTTATTCAAAAAACTCATTGATCTAAAATTCGATAACAGTGAAAAATATTTTCACGTTATTGAAAGACAAATTCTCCTGAAAATTCTCATTGATTATTATAGTTTTCATCTAGATGGATTCAGAAAACCCAAATCCCTCGAAGTTTTGAAAGAAGTTTTTGAGTAATTTTCACTTTTGCCTTTTGCCTTTTGCCTTTTTATTCTAAAATTCCTTACTTTCGCAAATCGATTTTAGAAAAGATATAATGAGCACAAAATTTACTGAATACAAAGGACTTGACTTGCCAAAAACGGCAACGGAAGTTCTTGATTTTTGGAAAAAAGAAAACATATTCGAGAAAAGCGTCACCTCTCGCGAAGGCAATACGCCCTTTGTGTTTTTCGAAGGACCGCCTTCTGCCAATGGATTGCCTGGAATTCACCATGTCATGGCTCGAGCAATTAAAGATATTTTTTGTAGATATAAAACCCAAAAAGGATTTCAAGTTAAGCGAAAAGCAGGTTGGGACACACACGGATTGCCAATAGAATTAGGGACTGAGAAGGAATTAGGAATCACCAAAGAAGATATTGGGAAAACTATTTCTGTCGAAGAATATAACGAAGCGTGTAAAAAAACCGTGATGCGTTATACAGATGTATGGAATGATTTAACCGAAAAAATGGGTTATTGGGTAGATATGGAAGATCCATACGTAACCTACAAACCCAAATATATGGAAAGCGTTTGGTGGCTTTTGAAACAAATCTACAACAAAGATTTGATGTACAAAGGATACACCATTCAACCCTATTCGCCAAAAGCAGGAACAGGATTATCCTCCCATGAAGTCAACCAGCCGGGAAGTTATCGAGATGTTACTGATACAACAGTTGTTGCACAATTCAAAGCCATAAACAAAACTTTACCAAGTTTTCTTCAAAGTTATGGCGACATTCATATTTTAGCTTGGACTACTACACCTTGGACGTTACCAAGTAATACCGCTTTAACTGTTGGTCCAAAAATCGAGTATGTTTTAGTAGAAACATTCAACCAATATACATTCCGCCCTACCAAAGTGATTTTGGCTAAAAACTTGGTCGGAAAACAATTCGGAAAAGGATTTTTTGCCTCTACCGAACCACATGATTTTGAAAATTTCAAAGAAGGAGACAACCAGCCTGCCGGCAAAGCAGGAAACATCCCTTATCAAATTCTTGCAGAGTGTAAAGGTTCTGATTTAGTCGGAATTCGCTATGAACAATTATTGCCATTTGCACTTCCTTATCAAAATCCGGAAAATGCTTTTAGAGTAATAGCTGGTGACTTTGTGACTACCGAAGACGGAACAGGAATTGTACATACTGCGCCAACTTTTGGTGCCGATGATGCCAAAGTAGCCAAAGAAGCATTTCCAGAAGTGCCGCCAATGTTGGTATTGGACGAAAACGGGAACCCCGTGCCATTAGTAAACCTCCAAGGCAAGTTCACATCACAAATGGGTGAATATGCAGGAAAATATGTAAAAAACGAATACTACAACGAAGGGGATGAGCCAGAAAGATCGGTTGATGTTGAAATTGCTATTCGTTTAAAAGAAGAAAACAAAGCTTTCAAAGTTGAAAAATACGTACATAGTTACCCACATTGTTGGAGAACCGA
Organism: uncultured Bacteroidota bacterium; assembly: GCA_903842575.1. Taxonomy (GTDB): domain Bacteria; phylum Bacteroidota; class Bacteroidia; order Flavobacteriales; family Flavobacteriaceae; genus Flavobacterium. The sequence continues at coordinate 35,425 of CAIMMM010000134.1, forward strand.
TACACCAATTTTATATTATCCTTTGGATTCTTGGTTCATAAAAATTACGGAAGTCCGTGATAGAATGTTCGATTTAAACGAAACCATAAATTGGAAACCAAAAGCAACAGGCGAAGGGCGGTTTGGGAATTGGTTAAAAAACGCCAATGATTGGAATTTATCACGCTCTCGTTTTTGGGGAATTCCATTGCCAATATGGAGAAATGAAGAAGGCACGGAAGAAATTTTAATAGGTTCTATCGAAGAGTTATACAACGAAATCGAAAAATCCATCGAGGCTGGTTTCCAAAAAGAGAATCCTTTCAAAGGTTTCGAAATAGGAAATATGGACGAAGCAAATTATGATTTGGTTGATTTACATAAAAATGTAGTTGATGAAATTACCTTGGTTTCTACTTCCGGAAAACCAATGAAACGCGAATCGGATTTGATTGACGTTTGGTTTGATTCGGGTTCAATGCCTTATGCACAATGGCATTATCCTTTTGAAAATAAAGATAAAATTGACGAAAACAAAGATTTTCCAGCCGATTTTATTGCGGAAGGTGTAGATCAAACACGCGGATGGTTTTATACATTACATGCAATTAGCACTTTGGTTTTTGATAAAATTGCCTATAAAAATGTAGTTTCCAATGGTTTGGTTTTAGACAAAAACGGTCAAAAAATGTCCAAACGATTAGGAAATGCAGCAGATCCATTTGAAACATTAACCGAGTATGGTCCTGATGCCACGCGATGGTACATGATTGCCAATGCGAATCCATGGGACAATTTAAAATTCGATTTGGAAGGCATTGCTGAGGTTCGCCGTAAATTTTTTGGAACGCTATACAACACCTATTCGTTTTTTGCTTTGTATGCCAATATAGATAATTTTAACTATGAAGAAGCAGAAATTCCTTTAAAAGACCGACCAGAAATTGATCAATGGATTATTTCTGAATTGAATTCTTTAATAAAAGAAGTTGACGAAGCATATACTGATTATGAACCAACAAAAGCTGCACGAGCGATATCCGATTTTGTTCAAGAGAATTTAAGTAATTGGTATGTGCGTTTGTGTCGTCGTCGTTTTTGGAAAGGAGAATACGCTCAAGATAAAATTGCAGCCTATCAAACACTTTATACCTGCTTGGTAACCATAAGTAAATTGGCAGCTCCAATCGCGCCGTTTTTTATGGATAAACTTTATAAAGACTTAATTTTATCTACGCAAAAGGAAAATTTTGAAAGTGTTCATTTGGCTAATTTTCCTGTTTTAGTTGAAAACTTTGTTGATAAATCGCTAGAGAGTAAAATGCAGAAAGCACAGACCATTTCATCACTCGTTTTATCACTACGAAAAAAGGAAATGATTAAAGTACGCCAACCTTTGCAAAAAGTAATGATACCAATACTTGACGAGAGTCAAAGAGTTGAAATTGAAGCCATTTCGGACCTTATAAAAGCGGAAGTAAACGTAAAAGAAATTGAATTTTTAGACGACGCTTCTGGGGTTTTAGTAAAGCAAATTAAGCCCAACTTCAAGACACTTGGTCCTCGTTTTGGAAAAGACATGGGTTTGATTTCCAAAGAGATACAGCAGTTTAGTCAAGAGCAAATAGGGCAATTGGATAAAGATGGAAGTATCATGCTTGATATATCAGGAAAAAGTATAATTTTATCCTTAGAAGATGTAGAGATTTCGTCTCAAGATATACCGGGTTGGTTAGTTGCAAATGCAAATGGGATTACTGTGGCACTTGACATAACGATAACAGAGGAATTAAAAGAAGAGGGAATCGCAAGAGAGTTGGTTAACAGAATTCAAAATATTAGAAAAGATAGCGGATTTGACGTAACAGACAAGATTATAGTATATTTGCAAAAAAATGCAGCTTTAGAAAAAGCAATTAAGGCAAACGAAAACTATATTAAATCAGAAACATTAACACACACATTGCTATTTGAACAAAATCTATTGAACGGAATTGAAATAGAATTTGACGATATAAAAACAAAAATATTAATCACAAAATAACCAGAAAATGATAGATGAAGTTGCAAGATACTCCGATGCAGATTTAGCAGAATTCAAAGAACTTATTCTTAAAAAAATTAGTAAAGCACAATCCGATTTAGAATTGATAAAAAGTGCTTATATGAACGATTTAAACAACGGAACTGACGATACTTCGCCAACCTTCAAAGCTTTTGAAGAAGGAAGTGAAACGATGTCAAAAGAAGCCAATTCCCAATTAGCGATTCGTCAAGAAAAGTTTATCCGCGATTTGAAAAATGCACTTTTCCGTGTAGAAAATAAAACCTATGGCGTTTGTAAAGTTTCAGGAAAACTAATTAGCAAAGAACGATTAATGATTGTTCCTCATGCTACTATGAGTATGGAGTCTAAAAACGCACAACGATAATTAAAATCGTGTTGAATAAAAAAAGTCCCTCGCTAGTATAACGAGGGACTTTTTTAATGAATTAAATAGACTAAAAATTAATTTCACTTATAAACTGTAAAGAGAAATTAGGACCATAGTTGTATTGGATTATTTTATTATTTCCAACGGCAATCAAATGAGATGATAACGGAATTACATCAATAAGGTTTTCATTATAGGTGTTTTGCAAAGTTAAGTTAGAAGAATTTGAGGCATCCAACACTTTTAATCCTTCTGAACCACAACACACATACAAGACACCATCTCTAATTCCCAACCCATAAGGTTGGTTTAGTAAATAGGTTGAAAGCAACGTTGGATTTGAAATATCAGTAACATCTATGACGTTTACTTGGTCTTCAATGGCACCACAACTAGAACCACCGCGAACGGTAATATAAGCAGTATTCCCAAACACTACAACGGGATCACAAGCCGTTGCATGAGAAAAACCAGAAACAAAATAGGGATTAAATTCATCTTCGGCATTTACGGTATACATACCGCTAGTGGATCCCACAAATAAAAATTCTTTCTGTAAAAACAAAGTTTCAAATTGTCCGCCACCAAACCAATCCGTCATATAAACGGCTTTGTCAAAAAAGCTATTCACAGGATTACTAATGTTGAAAACGTTCAATTGATAATCATCAATGGTATATAGAGCGTTGTTGTTAATTTGAAAACGAGCATAAGAACCTCCTATTCCAACGCCATTCCCATTGGAACTTAGTATGCCTGTCATCGCATCTTCCATCATAATCAAGTTTTGCCCTTGCGGACGATTTTTATTTTCAAGACGGTAGCCCGTAACAATTTCTCCCAGATTGGCATTTATGGTATAATCATAGAATTCGGCTGTTGTTGGGAAATCAGGACTGAAGGAAATAGCATTTTCAATGGTTTGTACCAGCGTAATGGACGTTATATTTGAAATATCAAAAACGAGTAAATCTACATAATTATCAGCATAAAGATAATTTCCCTTTACGGCAATATCATGCACTCCTTCCAGGTTTATAAAAGCAATATTTACTGGTAAAGCAGGGTTTGAATTGTTAAAAACATGCACGCCAGATTCTTTGACAACATAGAACAATAAATTCTCTGTAGCATAAATTTTACCATCTGAATTAGTTTGTCTGGCAGCGGAAACAGTAACACTGTTTCTAATAGAAACTAATGATTTTATAACTGGAACTGCAAAAAGGGCTTTTTCATTCGAAGTGTCATCAGAACTACATGATGCGAAAAGCACTAATGAGCAACATGCAATAAGAGATTTTAAAAATTTCATATTCTATAGATTTAATAATTACTTCAAAATTACAAAAAAATATAAGAGGTTTAAAATTAGAATATTAAAAGTAGTCTTTTCAGCAATATAAAGCCCTAATCATAATAGAAGACGTGTTATTTATACAATTTATGTAAAATGAAGAAGATGAGATTTATAACATTAGATACATTCTCTTTTTTTATTTAATAATATTGTTATTTTTGCACAACAAAAAACAAAAAAATGTCATTAAGAAATGCCTATCTCATCATTGTAATTATTTTATTAGTAGATCAGTTTTCAAAGATTTATATAAAGACTAATTTTGTTTTAGGAGAAGAAGTACGAGTTTTTAGTTGGTTTAAAATTCTTTTTATTGAAAATGACGGAATGGCTTGGGGAACTGAAATCCCAGGGCAATATGGCAAATTAATTTTGACTAGTTTTAGAATTTTAGCAGTTTGTGGTATCGCTTATTGGCTATATGACACAAGTACTAAGCATAGTTCAAATTATTTAATGGTGGCCATTTCTTTGATATTTGCTGGAGCAGCGGGAAACATAATTGACTCCGTTTTTTACGGACGCCTTTTTAGCGATAGTCATCTGCAATTATCGGAATTATTAACAAACAAACCTTATGGAAGTTGGTTTCATGGGAGAGTGGTAGACATGTTGTATTTTCCTATTTGTGAGGGAAATTTACCAAGTTGGGTTCCGTTTTGGGGAGGTAGCAACTTTAAATTTTTCAATGCTATTTTTAATGTTGCCGATTTGGCAATTTCTACGGGCGTAGGCATATTAATTGTTTTTAATAAGAAATCATTCGCTAAAAAATATTAAAACCGATATATTTTTTCTGGAGTTACACAGATGTTAATGGGAATATCATTTTCAAAAGAGGCTTCAATTTTTTCTTCAGCTTCAAAAAACGAAATTCCAATTTTAATAGTTTCCTGCTTGCATTCCGATAAGAATTTATCGTAAAATCCTTTGCCATATCCTACTCGATTTCCTTTAACATCAAAGGCCAAAAGCGGAACAAAAACAACATCAATCTTTGAAACAGGAACATCCAAACCTTCTATTGGTTCTGGAACATTGAATTTGTTTTTTTTAATTTTTGTGTTATCTGTTAATAAAAAATGGGTCATTTTTAGAGAAACAAAATCGCTTTTTGAAATCACAATTTCTTTGTCTTTTCCTGCTAAAATTTGTAAAATAAATTTGGTGTCCACTTCTTTTTGCTCTTCAATGGTTAGAAATAAATGATAGTAGGTTTTATTCCAAATGTCCAATTTTAATAAATTGTTGGCTATTGCAAGACTTTTATCTTCAATTTCTTGAGTTGACAGTTGTTGACGAAGTGCTTTATATTTAAAACGTAATTCGGATTTGTTCATCCTGTAAAAGTAAAAATTATATTTTTAATACATCATTTGATATTCAGGATTTACCTAGTAACTTTGTTACATGAACAATCCGTCACTCGAACTTCAAATACAAACGCTTCCAGATAATCCAGGAGTTTATCAGTATTATGACAAAGAGGGTAAAATTCTATATGTTGGGAAAGCCAAAAATCTAAAAAAACGTGTTGCTTCCTATTTCAATAAAATTCACGATACTGCCAAAACTAATGTCCTTGTCAAAAAAATAGTTTCTATAAAACATATTGTAGTTTCATCAGAAGCCGATGCACTTTTATTGGAAAACAATTTAATAAAAACATTACAACCCCGTTATAATGTTTTGCTTAGGGATGACAAAACGTATCCTTGGATTTGCATTAAAAAAGAACCCTTTTCAAGAATATTCCCAACTCGCAGAATGGTTAAAGATGGTTCGGAATATTTTGGTCCATACACCAATTTCAAAACGGTAAATACGCTTTTAGATTTGATAAAAGAGTTGTATCCCTTACGAAATTGTAATTATGATTTGACAAAATCCAACATTGAAAGCAGAAAATTTAAAGTGTGTTTGGAATTTCATATAGGGAATTGCAAAGGACCCTGTGAAGGTTTTGAAACGCTGGAGAATTCTCAAAAACAAGTAGATGCCATTCGGGAAATTCTTAAAGGGAATTTTAAAGAAAGCATGAGGGATTTTAAAAATAAAATGCAAGAATTGTCAAGCACCATGCAATTCGAAGAAGCACAAAAGATAAAAGATAAAATAAATGTGCTCGAGAATTATCAATCGCGGTCCACTATTCTCAATCCAAAAATTTCCAACATCGATGTTTTTTCTATCGTTTCCGATGAAACCATGGCGTATGTCAATTTCTTGCAAATTGCACACGGCGCCATAATTCGTTCGCATACTTTGGAACTCAAGAAAAAATTGGACGAATCCGACGAAGAGTTGTTGCAGCTGGCTGTGGTGGAACTTCGTGAACGATTTCAGCTTTTGTCTCGGGAGATTATTTTGCCTTTTCATTTGGATTTTGGCGATAAAATAAAAGTCTCCGTACCGCAACTTGGCGATAAAAAGCAAATTCTGGAACTCTCGGAGCGCAATGCAAAATATTATAGATTGGATCAACTCAAGCAAATACAAATTGTAGATCCAGAACGTCATACCAATAGAATAATGGCACAAATGCAAAAAGATTTGCGTCTTTCCAATGAGCCAAGGCACATAGAGTGCTTTGACAATTCTAATATTCAAGGAACAAATCCAGTGGCGGCTTGTGTGGTTTTTAAAGAGGGGAAGCCAAGTAAAAAAGACTATCGTCATTTTAATATAAAAACGGTGGAAGGTCCAAATGATTTTGCTTCGATGGAAGAAGTGGTTTATAGACGTTACAAAAGAATGCTTGATGAGAACCAGCCATTGCCTCAATTGATTATTATAGATGGAGGGAAAGGTCAGTTGTCATCTGCTTTGAAGAGTTTGGAGGATTTAGAACTTCGAGGAAAAATTGCTATAATTGGTATCGCTAAGCGATTAGAAGAATTGTTTTATCCCGGCGATAGTGTTCCTTTGTATTTGGATAAAAAATCGGAAACCTTGAAAATCATTCAACAATTAAGAAATGAGGCCCATCGATTTGGTATTACTTTTCATCGTGATAAAAGAAGTAAAGCTGCATTGAATTCGTCAGTAGAAAGCATTCCGGGAATCGGCGAAAAGACTATGTTGACACTTATAAAACACTTTAAAAGTGTTAAAAGAGTGAAATTAGCAACAGAAAAAGAAATTTCTGATGTTGTTGGGGTATCAAAAGCCAAAAAAATTACCGAATTTTACCAATCAAATAAATAACATGGAAAGTAAGGCAAAAGCCAAAAGCCAAAAGCCAAAAGCATTTAAGATGTTTATCAATAAAGCAATATCTATTGCCTATTGCCTATTGCTTATTGCCTATTGCCTATTGCCTATTACCTCCAACGCACAAGACACGATTAAAAAAAATAGACCAAAAATAGGGCTTGTTCTTAGTGGTGGTGGTGCAAAAGGATTTGCTCACATTGGGGTTTTAAAAGTTTTGGAAAAAGCAGGCGTTAAGATTGATTATATTGGAGGAACAAGTATGGGCGCAGTTGTTGGAGGATTGTATGCTTCGGGATATAGCGCAACACAAATAGATTCCATATTTATAAATACAAATTTTGATGAATTGCTACAAGATTATATTCCTCGTACCTCCAAGAGTTTTTACGAAAAGAGAAATGACGAAATGTATGCAATCTCACTTCCTTTTAATAAATTCAAAGTAGGAATCCCAATAGCTTTATCAAAGGGGATGTACAATTATAATTTGTTGGCAAAACTTACTCATAAAGTACGCCATATTAGAGATTTTAATCAACTTCCAATACCTTTTATTTGCATCGCTACCGATATTGAAAAAGGAGAAGCTGTAGTTTTAGATAAAGGATATTTAGCCCAAGCAATGATGGCAAGTTCTGCTTTTCCTTCCCTTTTTTCGCCAGTTGATATCGATGGGAAGTTGTTAATTGATGGCGGGGTAGCTAATAATTATCCTGCAGATGAAGTTAGAAAAATGGGAGCAGATATTATAATTGGTGTAGATGTTCAAGACGATTTAAAAGACAGAAAATCATTAACTGACGCTACTCGAATATTGGTTCAAATCACCAATTTGGAGATGATTAAGAAGATGAAAGAAAAAATCAAGATTACAGATATTTACATAAAACCCGATATTTCCTCTTTTGGGGTCATCTCTTTTAATGACGGTCCAGCAATAGTAAAAAAAGGAGAAGAAGCCACATTGGCAGTTTATAAACAATTGAAAAAATTAGCCAGTACGACACAAAACCCACTACTACACAAGCTTCATGTAACAACAGATACTATTCATATAAATAATGTTACGATCAACAAATTGGATAATTATACAAGGGCCTATATCATGGGGAAACTAAAATTTAAAGGAGGAAAAGATTTTACCTATGAGGATATAAAAGGAGGCATAAATAATTTAAACGCAACACAAAACTTTAGTAATATAAATTATACGCTGGAAAAAATTAATGATAAAGATGAACTTAAAATTAATTTAACAGAAAACAAAACTAAAGCTTATTTAAAACTTGGATTACACTATGATGGGCTATATAAAAGTGCCGCATTAATAAACTTTACCTATAAAAAAGGGTTTTTAAAAAACGATGTTCTTTCTTTTGACCTTGGACTTGGAGATAATATTAGATACAATTTGGATTATTATGTAGACAATGGATTTTACTTTAGTTATGGTTTTAAGTCAAGATACAATAGCTTTAATCGAAATCTAACAACCGATTTTAATAATGGCCAATTGTTATCTCAATTGGGACTTAACAATATTAATATCGACTTTAAAGATTTTACGAATCAAGCCTACATACAGACTGTTTTTATCCAAAAGTTTTTAATTGGTATAGGACTGGAATACAAATACCTCAAAATTGAGTCGCCAACTCTAGAAAATAATGCTCCAATCCTAGAGAAAAGCAATTATTTAAGTGCTTTTGGATATTTGAAATACGACTCTTTTGACAATAAATATTTTCCAAAAAAGGGTTGGTATTTTTATGGAGATGTCCAATCTTTTATGAACTCATCGGATTACACCAATACGTTTAATAATTTTTCTATT
>CAIMMM010000135.1 GCA_903842575.1 uncultured Bacteroidota bacterium
TATTGCTCGATTTTTTTAACAATGACCGACTGGAAAGAATATAGATTAGGAGATATTATTAGTGTAAAACACGGTTATGCTTTTAGGGGTGAGTTCTTTTCAGAAACTCCAACTAAAGACATATTACTTACACCAGGTAATTTTTATATTGGTGGTGGCTTTAAATCTGGAAAATTAAAATATTTCAAAGGTGAATACCCTAAAGAATACATTTTAAGTAAAGGAGATGTCATTATTACTATGACCGATTTAAGTAAAGAAGGTGATACACTTGGTTATTCAGCACAAATTCCAGCACATAACGAGATAAGATATTTGCACAATCAAAGGATAGGATTGATGCAATTGAAAAATCAAGAGTTTTCAAGAGATTTTTTGTATTGGCTATTAAGAACAAGAACTTACCAAGAATTTATTGTTAGTTCTGCAACAGGAACTACAGTGAGGCATACTTCGCCTACAAGAATTTATGATTATAAATTTAAAGCTCCCAACCTTGAAACCCAAACTGCTATAGCAGAAATCCTCTCCTCACTTGACAACAAAATAGAACTCAACAACCAAATTAACCAAAACCTAGAAGCACTAGCACAAGCATTATTCAAGCAATGGTTTGTAGATTTTGAGTTTCCTGTCAAAAAAGGAAATCCTTATAAATCATCAGGTGGAAAAATGATAGAGAGTGAATTAGGAGAAATTCCTAAAGGTTGGAAAGTTTATTCAATGGATGAACTTTTAGAAACAGTTTCAAAAACATATCCGCTTAAAAAAGTTAAAGAAGTTGTGTTTTTAAATACAGGAGATATTCAAGATGGTAAATTTTTACACAAAAACTTTTCCAATCCTGAAAACTTACCTGGTCAAGCAAAAAAATCAATAGCTCAGAACGATATACTTTACAGTGAGATAAGACCCGCAAACAAAAGATTTGCTTATGTATATTTTGATGCAAGTCAGTACGTTGTTTCTACTAAATTAATGGTAATGCGTTCAAAAGTAGAAATAAACTCATTGTTTCAATATTTTTATTTAACCCAACAAGAAAGCATTAAGTACTTACAACACTTGGCAGAGTCAAGGTCAGGAACATTTCCTCAAATTACCTTTTCAGAAGTTTCAACCATAAAAATAGCCCTCCCTGATTTTGAATTAGTAAATACTTTTGTTGAAATTGCCTTGAAGCCTTACTATGACAATCAGTTTCAGGTAAAAGATGAAAACGAAAAACTTATACTACTTCGAGATTTACTCCTTCCAAAACTAATATCAGGAGAATTAGAAGTAAAGGCAGTCAAAGACCAACTAACAAAAGCATAACATTATGGCAGCAGTACTATCAGAAGACCACATAGAGCGAGTAGTTATTCAGGAGTTTATTGATTTAGGCTATGAATACTTTAATGGTGTTACTATTTCTCCAGATGGACTGTTTCAGGAAAGAACCTATAATGAAGTAGTTTTGAAGCAGCGTTTGCAAAATGCTATTGCTACTTTAAATCCTACAGTTCCTTATGAAGGTCAAGAAGATGCGCTCCGTAAAGTGATGCGTTCAGATAGTCCCAACTTGTTTCAAAATAATTATCAGTTTCACAAATACCTTACTGAGGGAATAGATGTAGAATACAGAATAGGAGATAGAATTGCTGGTGATAAAGTTTGGCTTATTAATTATAAGGAACCAGAGAAAAATGAGTTTTTGGTAATCAACCAACTAACTATTATTGAAGGTAATGTCAACAAAAGACCTGATATTATTTTGTATGTAAATGGGTTGCCGTTAGTGATAATTGAACTAAAAAATGCAGTAGATGAAAATGCTACGATACAATCTGCATTCAACCAGTTGCAAACTTACAAACAAACTATTCCTTCCTTATTTCAATACAATTGTTTGCTTATTGCTTCGGATGGTTGGGAAGCACTCTATGGTTCGCTCACAGCTCCGAAACAATTTTTTGTGCCTTGGAAATCCATCAACGGAATGGAATTGGCTGACGAAAATATGCCACAAATAGAAGTGATGGCAAAAGGGATGCTAAACAAAAAAGTATTCCCTGATTTAATACGGCACTTTATTGTTTTTCATCAAAACAAAGACCAACTCACTAAAATAGTTCCACGATACCACCAATATTTTGCAGTAAATAAAGCATTAGAAACTACTAAAAAAGCTACAGCAGAAAATGGTGACCAAAGAGCAGGTGTAATTTGGCATACCCAAGGAAGCGGCAAGAGTTTAAGTATGGTTTTCTATGCTGGTAAATTAGTGTTGGCATTGAATAATCCAACATTGGTAGTGCTTACGGATAGAAACGATTTAGATGACCAATTGTTTGATACTTTTTCATCAAGTCAAGATTTGTTAAGACAAACTCCAGTACAAGCAGCAAATAGAGATAATTTAAAAGAACTACTAAGTGTTACTTCCGGTGGAATAGTATTTACAACTATTCAAAAGTTCTTGCCTGAAATCATAGAAAAAATAGATTTAGGTGAGGGCAAAACCAAAAACATAAAAGGACAGTTTGAACAATTATCAGACAGAAGAAATATTGTAGTAATAGCAGATGAAGCCCATAGGAGTCAATATGATTTTATGGATGGCTTCGCCAAACATATGAGAGATGCTCTACCAAATGCTTCTTTTATAGGTTTCACGGGAACTCCTATTGAAAATACAGATAAGAATACACAAGCTGTTTTTGGTGATTATATTGATGTATATGATATTCAACAAGCTGTAGAAGATGGTGCTACAGTTAGAATTTATTATGAAAACAGATTAGCTAAAATAAATCTGAAAGAGGAAGAAAAGCCAAAACTGGATGAAGCTTTCGAGGAATTAACAGAAAGTGAAGAAATCACGGCAAGTCAGCAACTTAAAGCCAAATGGGCAAGATTAGAAGCAATTGTTGGTAATGAACACAGATTAGCACTTATTGCAAAAGATATTGTGACCCATTTTGAAACTCGTAATGCGGTTTTAGATGGCAAGGCAATGATTGTTTGTATGAGCCGAAGAATATGTGTAGCTTTATATGATGAGATTAGAAAGATAAGACCTGAATGGCACAATGATGATGATGAACAAGGAACTATAAAAGTGGTAATGACTGGCTCTTCTTCAGACCCATTAAATTTTCAATCACACATTAGAAATAAACCCAGAAGGAAAGCTATTGGAGAGAGATTAAAAGACCCAAAAGATTCCTTGAAAATTGCTATTGTAAGAGATATGTGGCTTACGGGTTTTGATGCTCCAGCCCTTCATACTCTTTATATTGATAAACCAATGAAAGGACATAACTTGATGCAAGCCATTGCAAGAGTAAACAGGGTTTATAAGGATAAAGAGGGCGGTTTGATTGTAGATTACATAGGAATTGCAACAGATTTGAAAAAAGCATTGTCTGTTTATACAGAAAGTGGTGGAAAAGGAAAACCAGCATTTGACCAAGAAGAAGCAGCTTATGTAATGATGGAGAAATACGAAATTGCATCACAACTTTTTTCAGAACAACCATTAGATAAAAGTTTGGTTAAAGGGTTCAATTACAAATCCTTTTTTGGGTTAGAATCTAAGCAAAAACTTTACTTCCCTATTCAAGCAGCGAACTATATATTAGGTTTAGAAAATGGAAAAGATAGGTTTATAAATAGCGTAACAGCACTTACCAAAGCATTTGCTATTTCAGTTCCACATCCTTTTACAATAGATATTAGGGATGAAGTTGGATTGTTTCAAGCCATTAAAGCAAGAATTGTAAAAGTTACAGAAAGCACTAAAGGTGGTAAATCAGATGAAGAAATTGAGACTGCCATAAGACAAATTATATCGGATGCAATTGTATCGGATGAAGTTGTAGATATTTTTGATGCCGCTGGTTTAAAAAAACCTGATATTTCTATTTTATCGGATGAATTTTTAGCCGAAGTACAAGGAATGGAACATAAAAACCTTGCATTGGAATTGCTGAAAAAATTGTTAAATGATGAGTTGAAAACAAGACAGAAAACGAATTTGGTACAAGCAAAAAAGTTTTCGGAAATGTTAGACCAAGCAGTTAAAAACTATCAAAATAACTTGATTACCTCTGCTCAGGTAATTGATGAAATGATACGATTAGCAAAAGACATTAAAGAAGCTGATCGCAA
>CAIMMM010000136.1 GCA_903842575.1 uncultured Bacteroidota bacterium
AGGCAAGTAGATTTTCTCTCACACTCCATTTTGGATATAAATTGATGTATCAACAGTCGTTAAACTTTTCACAATCTAATAGACACTCTTATACCCATTTCTTTTTTTCGTATTTTTGAAAAGTAAAATAAGAAAATGATAGAGGAAAAGGTTATTTTGGTCAATGAACAAGACCAGCCAATAGGATTGATGAATAAATTGGAAGCACATGAAAAAGCAATTTTACATCGGGCTTTTTCGGTTTTTGTTTTGAACGACAATAACGAAATTATGTTGCAACAACGTGCGCATCAAAAATACCATTCGCCTTTGTTGTGGACCAATACCTGTTGCAGTCATCAACGCGATGTCGAAACGAATATTCAAGCGGGAACAAGAAGATTGTTTGAAGAAATGGGTTTTCAAACCGAGTTAAAAGAATTGTTTCATTTTATCTATAAAGCACCCTTTGATAATGGTTTAACGGAACATGAACTCGACCATGTGATGATTGGTTATTTCAATGGAAATCCTGAAATAAATACCGAAGAAGTAGAAAGTTGGAAATGGATGTCAATAGAAGAGGTGAAGATGGACATGCGAATTCAACCCGAAATCTATACCGTTTGGTTCAAAATTATCTTTGACGAGTTTTATCATTATTTAGAAGAACATAAGATTTAAGTATATCCCAAAATTTATTATTTAATATCTAAAATTTAATATTTCCATGAAAGTAACCGTATCTAGAAAAGCCCATTTCAATGCTGCTCATCGTTTGTATCGAAAAGATTGGACGATGGAGCAAAACGATGCAGTTTTTGGGAAATGCAATAACCCCAATTTTCATGGGCACAACTATGAGTTAACCGTATCAGTTACTGGAGAAATTGACCAGGAAACAGGTTTTGTTATGGATGTAAAGATTTTATCCGATTTGATAGAAGTACATATTGAAAATGCATTGGATCATAAAAACCTGAATGTTGATGTTCCAGATTTTGCCAATTTAAATCCAACTGCCGAAAATATAGCCGTTGTGATTTGGAATAAATTGAGAAGTCATATCGATACCAACAAAGAATTAGAAGTGGTTTTATATGAAACACCGCGAAATTTTGTAACCTATAAAGGAGAATAATGGCATTAAAAGTAGGAGATAAAATGCCAAACTTTAGCGCAAAAGACACCAATGGAAACGAATTTGACAGTCAAACTATTATTGGAAAGCACCCTGTTGTAATTTATTTTTATCCAAAAGACGATACCCCGGGATGTACGCTACAAGCCTGCACCTTTAGGGATCAATATGAAGATTTTAAAGAATTGGGTGCAGCAGTTATTGGTATTAGTAGCGATAGCGTGGCATCACATCAAAAATTCGCCAAACACTATAAACTTCCTTTTTTGCTTTTATCGGATGAAAATAAAAAACTCAGAAAATTATTTGAAGTTCCCAATGATTTATTAGGATTAATACCGGGCCGTGTAACTTACGTTGCTGATAAAGAGGGTGTAATTTTGTTGGTTTTTAATAGCATGTCTAGCAAAATTCATATTAAGAATGCCTTGGATGTCCTTAAAAAGTAGGCAATCTTTTTTGTATTTTTGACCTTTGTAAATACAACACATGAATACATCTTTTTATCCGTTGACATTTGAACCCATCTTGAAGGAAAGAATTTGGGGTGGAACAAAACTAAAAACCTATTTAAATAAGCCCATTACATCTAATATTACAGGAGAAAGCTGGGAAATATCCACAGTAGAAAATGATGTGAGTATTGTTTCGAATGGAAATTTCAAAGGAAAATCACTTAATGATTTAATAAATAATTTTCCTGAAGCTATTCTTGGAACCAAAGTATATACACAATTTGGAAAACAATTTCCGTTACTTTTTAAATACCTTGATGCTCGTGAAGACTTGTCTATTCAGTTGCATCCTAATGATGCATTGGCAAAAAAGCGTCACAATTCTTTTGGTAAAACCGAAATGTGGTATGTGATGCAAGCGGATGAAGCTGCAAGTTTGATTGTTGGATTTAAAGAAAAATCATCACAAGAGGAGTATTTAAAAAACCTAAAGAATAAAACACTTTTGGATATTTTAGATAGCAAAAAAGTTGAAAAAGGCGACGTTTTCTTTTTAGATACTGGGACTATTCATGCTATTGGTGCCGGAATTGTTATTGCCGAAATTCAGCAAACCTCGGATATTACCTATCGTGTTTACGATTTTGATAGAGTAGATGCTAATGGGAACACGCGCGAATTACATAATGATTTGGCCTTAGAAGCTATTAATTATGATGTAGTTGAGGCGCAAAAAGAATATAGTACAATTGAAAATGTTTCCAATGAAATAGTAAATTGCGAATACTTCACCACTAATATTATTCCGATTGACGGGAAGAAAAGCATTAGTAAAAACAAAAACTCCTTTACCGTTTATATGTGTGTGGAAGGAAATTTTGAGCTTCTTTATCAAGGACAAAACTATGCCTATACAAAAGGGGATACGGTTTTAATTCCAGCTGAAATGAATGAATTTCAAATTGTTGGAAATGCTTCAATACTAGAAATTTATATTTCGTAGTCGATATTCTAAAGTTTTAATGTAATTTTGCACCGAATTTAAAAAAATACAAGAAAATGGGAAGTGTTAAAAATTTAAAGAAAGACATCAACTTCGTACTAGGAGATATTATTGAAGCAGTTTACCTTTATGAGATGGCAACAACAGGGAAACCTACTGATGCTACAAATGCTGTAATAGATGAGGCAATTGCATCTTTTGATACATTGATTGAAAAAGTGAATGCAAAAAAAGTGGAAAACAAGAAAGCACATTTCAAACAAATCAACATAGATTTAGAACAAACTGCTAACCAATTGGTTGAGAAAATCAACGCATTATAAGCAAAAAAATCTTTAAATAAGTGTAAAATTATTTTGGTGAATTCAATTTCACTATTATATTTGCACTTGTATTGAGTCTGCCAGCGTAGCTCAGTTGGCTAGAGCAGCTGATTTGTAATCAGCAGGTCGTGGGTTCGAGTCCCTCCGCCGGCTCAATAAAAAGGAAAGCGAAAGCTTTCCTTTTTTTATGGAATAATTGTGGACGAGAAGTTTATCCCGTATCATATTCTGATGAGTACGGGAAGTCCCTCCGCCGGCTCAATAAAAAAACCATCACTTGTAGTGATGGTTTTTGTTTTTGTGTGTCCTTATAAAGTTATTCTTGTTTTCTTCTTTCGGCTATATAAGCATTTAGCTTTTTACCATATAATGATTTCGCCACTTTTGCAGACATTCTCTTTTGAATAGTGTCGAGATATTTTAAATGGATATCGTAAATATCTGCCAAAGCTACATAGGGAGACACTTCATAATCGCCATTGTTTACCGCAAAATTCGTGGTGTATAGGTACTTTCGTTTTAAAAGTGCATTCTGTTTTGTTTGAATTTTTTCAACTTCACTAGTATTTTTTTCTTTATAGGCATTGAATTTAGACGCCATTAAATCTAAATCTTGATCATTATATTTTGATATAATTTTTCGGTATTCATCATAAAGCTTTTGATTTTTAGAGCCCGTAATTTTTACATCCGCCGTGAAGAAATCTAAGCTAGTTTCAAGATTCATAGTGCCAGGTTCGGCAAAAAAAGAAATATTATTGTCCAAGGAATTGGAAACGCCTCGGTCTAAAAAAAGGTATAGCATTTCGGGTGATTTCAAATCAAAATCACTAATGAAATGGGAATCTCCATTGATTTTAATAGTATCAATGGGTACTAGTGTGGTATCAATAATCCTTTGAATATATAGCGTTCCTTTTTTTAATCCTTTAATATTTCCTATTAGATTAAAGTTATGCTCTTTTTTCTTCTCTGCACAAGACACAAAAAGCATCAGGGATAATAGCGCAAATATCGTTTTTTTCATGATTATTTATTTTGGCAATGATACTAAAAAAAATCCTCAATCTGATGTACAAATTGAGGATTTGATATAGTTGTATTTTAGAATTATCCTTTAAGCCAAGCGTCTTTTAATTTTGTTTTTGAAGCATCAATAGCTTGATAACCCTCTTGCTCTTCCATAGAAAGTTTTACTTTTCCATTGATTACTTCTTCTTTATCACTGCCTTGGCGTTTTATTTTTAAACTAATAGCATCGTCAACCTTCCAATTTTGACTTTCCATAATCAAATCATAAATATTGTCTAAATTATAGCTTTTATCGTTGATTGCTAAAATGGTGTCGCCGCCTTTTAATCCTAAAGTATTCATAAAATCGTTTAATTCCGAATTTGGAATGACCAAAATCTCTTTTGTAGTTGGATTGATAGTTATATAAGGTGATTGTCCTTTTAAAAATGGATTTGTTGGTACTTGAACTTTAGCTTGTGATACTCCCATCTTTGCAAAGTAGGTGTCATATGGAATTGGAGTGCTTCCGGAAACATAAGTCGTTAAAAATGTTCCCACTTCAGGATAGGTAAATTGGACAATTTTTCCAAATAAATCGTCATCGTTGAAAGGTTTTTTCGCACCATATTCTACTGATAATTTTCGCATTAAATCTAAAATACCTCTTTCTCCATTGCTTTTTTCACGAATAATAATATCGATACACATTCCAATTAAAGCTCCTTTTTCATATACATTCAAGTATTGTTCTTTATAGGGTTTTACCAAAACATTAGCACTCATTTCTGTAAATGGCATAGTGTCATTCAGAGAAGCGGCATGATCTATTTTTTCCGACATCCTGAGATAAAAAGCATTTTCATCAATTAGCCCTTGATTTACTTGAAATAGGTTCGCAAAATATTCCGTAACACCTTCATACATCCATAAATGTTTAGACATTTTAGGCGTATTGAAATCAAAATTATGGATTTCGTTGGAGTGAATGCTAAGTGGGGTTACAATATGAAAAAATTCATGGGAAACTACGTCTTTTAATTGTTCTTCTAGTGCTGCTGTAGGCATCATTTCTGGAAAAACTACAGTAGTTGAGGTATTGTGTTCCAATGCACCAAATCCTTTTGCATCGGATTTATCCATTTCAGAAAGGTATAATAAAACAGTATATTTTTTATTAGTATTGACCGTTCCTAAAAATTTCTTTTGAGCACGCATTGTTTTTTCTAAATCGGTAGAAAGTGATTTAGCATTATGTTTTTCATTTGGAGAATAAACACTAAAAAGAATTTCCATTCCATCCACATTAAAAGTAACGTTATCAGGTTTGGAGTACATTATTGGGTTGTCTAATAAGGCATTATAGCGAGGCATTTCAAAGACATCTTTGGTGTCACTTGGATCCGTATCAATCATTGAAGTAGCTCCAAATAAATCTGCAGGATGTTGAATTGTATAGGTATAGGTAACGTCTTTTGTGTTTTCAAAATAACCAACAAACATATGGTTATTAAGCAAGAAGTTTTTAGATTCTAAAATATTTGCTCCGGCAGGAGAAAAAACATCATCGGTTCCAAAACCTTGACCTTTTTCGGTGTCAAAAGTATCGTTAACCCAATATGTAACTTTTGATAACGTTTTAGCCGCACTGATATTCCATGAATTGACATCGGTTTTTGACGTCTTTAATTCTTTTCCGTTTTTGTCAAAGGCTTTAAAATCAGCTATGTATTTTCCATAATCATCTGAGGAATAGGTCCCGGGCACAATTTTTGGCATATGGTAAACAATTTCATTTGAAGTAAAAGCTGGCGGTGTTACGCTTACCATTATTTGATCGTCTTTAACAACATTTAAATCAATAGCTACTTGAACTACAGGAGAAATCGATTTTTTTTGTGCAACAACAGTATAATTCCAAAATACTGATGTTATAATGGCAACAAGCATTATTTTTTTCATAATTAAATATTTATTTTTTTAATAGGTAGGCAAAATTAGTTAATAGTTACAATGAAAATAACTTTTAAGATTTGATTAACTAAAATACATCAAAAAAAAACTCTTGTTGGACAAGAGTTTAAGTTTTAATCTAATTTGTTTTTGATATAATATTTTCCTTCCAAATCTTCGTCGAAGTCATCATATATAGGCTTTGGCTTGGGTTTACTTGCGGTTGCTTTCTTTTTCCAAAGTTCAAATTGCTCCTTTGAAAATCGTTTCCGCATAATTTCGGTCACTTCATTTTCATTAAGTCCAAATTCTTCTTTAATCACCTCAAAAGGTTTTTTTTCCTCTTGTGCCATACTGACAACACGTTCTAATTGTTCGTTGTCAAGTGTTATTTGTTTACTTTTTTTCATTCCTCGAAAAGCATTTTACAGTTTTTAATGGGCTTGATTTCCAATTCAATATTACTAAAAAAAATAATTACTTTTTAAAATACAATTATATTTTTTCATTAAAAATTATATTTAGGACCATTTAATGAAAATTGCTTTTATTTAGCGGCTCTGTTTTCTAATATTTTCTTGAATGAACGGCCACGAATTTCTTCAATTGTTAATCCAGTCACCAACACTTCTTCTTCAGTAATCGCACCACTATTTAATGCACGAAGGAAGTAGTTTAACAATCCCTGACCGGTTGCTGCATCATCAAAAACATCGCCAATCAAAGTAGCACGTGCAGCTTTGTCTACAAAGGTTTTCAAACGATCCACCGCATCGTCATAGCTTTCCAAAAAGAACGCATATACCGCAGCATAACGCATTGGAAACTGCGCCGGATTTAAATCCCAACCTTGATAATAGCCGTTCCATAACGAATGACGTATGTGGTCATAACCTTTTTTCCAGGCTCTGTGCACGACCATTCTGTTTTCTTCTTCTTGTGCGGGAGTCAAATCGCCACGGTGTGGTCCGATAGGCATTGTATTCGTAGCGCCATCACTTAACCAAATTCCTGTATGGGCTAATGCTACTTTAGTCATGTGATGCGCAAAGTCGCAAACAGGATGATCCATTTCTTGATATTTGGCAGTAATGCTACAACTTGCCGTATAGTCGTAGGTGCCAAAATGCATGGCGATGCAACGCCCTTGTGCCGCTTTTATAAATCGATACAACGGATTGGTACCTTTGATATCCATAATGGCCTGTGTAGTTTCGACCATCATTTCCATTTTCAATATTCCTTTTGCCAAACCTAATTCTTCTTCCAAAATAGTGAAGAAATTGGCTAAGGTTTCCGGTTGCTCCGGAATGGTAACTTTTGGTAACATCACTACGAAATTTTCAGGTAATTTCCCGCCGGTTTCCTTTACCAAAGTGCTCACAAAAATATCCAACGTTCGCAAGCCTCTTTCTTTCATTTCTTCGGTGAACGGTTTGATGCGAATACCAATAAACGGCGAAAGCGTTTTGTCGGCCATTCCTTTGGCAACTTCTATTGCAGTAGTTACCGCTGTGGCATCTTCTTCTTCATTACTTCGGTTTCCATAACCATCTTCAAAGTCAATGCGGAAATCCTCTATCGCTTCCGATTTGAGTTTAGCCACAACTTTATCATAGATACGTTTGCTGAAATCGTTGCTGCCGGTTAAACCAAAAGCGTTGGAGAACACTTCATGATTGGGTGCGTAGGTTTCTAATATTTCTAATGCTCTATAACCTAAAGTAATGGGCGAATCCGATTTAAAAAGGTTGGCGCCACCATATAAAGTATGCACGGGTTGGCGATCGCTTCGGTCTCCTGGATATATTTCGTTAAAAGTGGTATTGGCCTGACTTAAACTTTGGAACAATTGTTCTTTTTTATTTGATGGTATAGTCATAATTATTATTTCTAGTCTATATTCTATTTTCTCTTCTCTTTTAGTTTGTCACCCTGAGCATAGTCGAAGGACTAACTGCCACGATAAGTGTTGTATCCAAAAGGATTTATCAATAGCGGAACGTGATAATGGGTTTCATCAAAAGTGGTAAATTGAATTTCCACTTCGGGATAAAATGTTTTTAGATTTTGATGGGCGTAATAATTTCCCGTGTCAAAAACCATTTTATAAGTCGCTGGTTTTAGATTCCGCTCTTGTGGTAATAAATCGGGAATTCTGCCATCGGCATTGGTTATACCTTGGGCTATGGTTTGCCAAATGTTATTGCTGTAGGTTTGCAAACGAATGGAAATGTTTTTTCCAGGCAATCCAACAGCTGTGTCTAAAACGTGGGTAGTAATTTGACTCACTTTCAGAAAACTGAAATCACCTTCGGTAAGTAATTTTTTGAAACGGATGATAGTGATTTTTTGTTGTTCACCCATGGCGATGTGTAATTCTTCTTCCGCCGTGTTTTTCAATCGATCCAAAAGCAATTGCAGCATTTCGTTTGCCGATTTTCCTGTCGCACAAACGATGAAGATGAACCCAAATTTGTTTTCATAATCGGTGTTGGCTTGCGCTAATGCAGCTATGGTTTCTTGGGTGGCAAAGGCAACGCCAGCTTGCTCTTTTCCTGCGAATTTTTCGGTTAAACTTTTTACATCGCCAATTTTTGGATGATGCGTAAAGGATTCTCTCCAATCGGATTCGGAACATTCTTCATACCAAATCTTCGCAGATAAATCTACCAATTGTTTCTCGGAAGCAAAAGGCAAATGAGACATCATTCCAGTAACCCATTTGGTCGAACCACAACAATCCATTAAATGTTTGGAAGCAGTGGCGGCGTCTAAATTATTATAAGATGTTAGTGTCATAATTATTTATTTTATTTAAGGCTCGCGCCCTGTTCAATCCAACAACGAAGGGTGTTTCGTTCTTCTTCGGTAATGTTGGTTTTATTATTCTGCGGCATCGTTTTGGTAATCACCACGCGCTGCATAATCAAATCTTTCTTCTTTACAATATCTTCGGGCGTGTCATATTTCACTCCGTTTGGGGCTACTTTATTAACGTCGTCCGTTGGTGTTGCTGAATGACATTGTACGCAACGTTTTTGAATTATAGCTTGCACTTCTACAATACTGACTTCCTTTTTACATTCATACGGATTGGTACTCGGTGCCGATATAAAGCAAGCCGCTAAAAGAATAGCAACCGATACGGGTAAAATCCAAACATTGAGTTCCTTTTTTTCTTTCAGATTCAGATAGTGTTTTACACCAGCAGCACCCAAAGAAATAATGGCCAAAATAATCCATGGATATTCATAACCAAAAGTAGAGGGGAAGTGATTACTCACCATTACAAATAGGACAGGCAATGTGAAATAGTTGTTGTGTAACGAACGTGCTAACGCTTTTTTTCCTAAAGTTGGATCTAAGGGTAGTCCCAGTTTTGCGGAATTCACCATCGCTTTCTGCGCCGGAATAATCACAAAGAAAACATTGGCCACCATGATACTTCCTATCATCGCGCCAAAATGAACATACGCCGCTCGACTATTAAACACATGACAATAGAACCAAGCAAATCCAATTAGAATGAGAAAACCAATAATGGAAAAGGCCAGCTGATTTTTGATTAAAGCCGATTTGCACATCACATCATAAATCAGCCAAGCGACAATAAAGGAGCCAACACCAATCAGGATGCCTTGCATTGCGGTAATGTCCATTACATTTTTGTCAATTAGAAAAGCAGAGGCATTGAAATAATACACCACAAACAACAAACAAAAGCCCGAAAGCCAAGTAAAATAGGCTTCGTATTTAAACCAATGCAAGTGTTTTGGAATGGTCTTTGGCGCGACTTTGTATTTCTCCAAATAGTAAAATCCACCACCGTGAACGGCCCAAAGATTTCCGGCTAGTTCATCGCGGACGTCTTCGGTTCTGTTTAACGCATTTTCAAGGAAAACAAAATAAAACGAAGCACCAATCCAAGCAATTCCGAAGGTGATATGCATGAGACGAATGACAATATTCAGCCATTCCATCATGTGACTTTCCAACGGCGTTCCTTTTACTAAAACATAGGTGTTGACCAAAATCCCAACGATTACCAATAAAATTCCGGTATAGATATAATTCTGACTTGTAACTTTTATTTCCTCTGTTTCTTCCGAATCGGATTTGCCAATTTTAAACTTCGGCATTTTATACGAGATATAGCCTAGCGTGATTAAAACGCTAAAATAAACAACATATAAAACGATTAGTATAAACGTACTGATTACCACTATTTACTGATTTTACCTAAGATTCGTAATCGGCTCACACCACCATCAGGAAAAATGTTTAAACGGATGTGGGTTATGGTTCCTAATGCATTTATTTCCTGAGTAAACTCGTGAATATGGTCGGCACTTAGTTTTTGCTGTGGCAATAAAGTTTTCCAATTGGCATTGTTTTCCACATTATTGTCATCAGAAACACAAGCTTCAATGGAACAACTGTCGGGATAATTTCCTTTGAAATGGCAAGTATCTACAATGATTTTATCGACAGTTCCTTTGTGCGCTAGTTTTAAAATCACCCAATCGCGATTATTCGGCGTACGATTTCTTTTGGTTTCCCAACCGTCACCCATATTGGCGCCGCGATTGGGCATAATCAAATTCCCCATCGCACTAAAAAACATATCGTTACACGCAATCGCTTGACCACCATTAATAGCAGCCACTAAATCAATTTCTTGTGAAGTGGAAATAGCATCCCAGTTTTTGAAAACTTCGCCATACACGCGTAGGCGTGCCACGCCACCATCAGGATAAATATGTAAACGAAGGTGCGTGTAAATCTCATTACTTGCACATTCGTAAAAATTTTGAGAACCAGCATCCAAATGGGATTTCGGCAAAATTTCCTTCCAATTTACATTTTCCCAGTCCGTGATTCCGTCGGTACTTTCAAGGTTTGCCGCTTCAATCGAGGCATGTGGCGGATGATTTCCCAAAAAGAAATTCGTATCAATATCAAATCCAGTAATTTTCCCCGAAGGCGCTAATTGAATAACTGCCCAATCGTGTCCTGGAGTTCTTTTTCTGCGGCTTTCCCAACCGTCCATCCATTTTCCTCTGTCGGTATATTTGTCCGTAATAAAAATGCCCCGTGTGGGTGCAATCAGGTTTTCTTTTTCGGCAAAAAAATCATCCGTTGCAAACAACACTTTTCCGCCTAATCGCTCTGCAGCTAAGTCGGTAAGCTGTGTAAATGCAGGTGATTTTTTGATTATCTCTATTACTTTTGCAAAAGCCATTTTCCTTTATTTTTATTCGTAATTGATTTATTTTGATAAACGGTTTTGCCATTTACTATGGTTTCCAAAACAACACCGCTTAATGTTTGTGCAATGTAAGGACTTATTTTATATCTAAAAAACACATCAGATTCCTTTATGACAGATGTTTCCTCGGGATTCCAAATCACAAAATCGGCATCATTGTGAATAGCGATTGTTCCTTTCGTCTTTGCTTTAATAAAACGAGCAGGTTTTGAGGTAACCAATGGAATAAATTGTTCCAAAGACATAGTGTTTTTCAACGCAGTCCAAGAACCGTTCAGTAAAAACTGAATTCCGGCAATGCCGCCCCAAGCTTTTTTTAAATTGCCACTTTCCATTTCTTTAATGGCTGGTGGCGCAGGCGAGTGATCGGTGGTGATAAAATCCAAAACACCCGTTACAAAAGCTTGTTTTAACTGCTCATTATTGGCGCGTTCCCGAATGGGCGGCGCACATTTGTAAATACAATTGGCATCCGGAATGTCTTCTGCAATGAAGTAAATATATTGTGTACAGGTTTCTGCAGTAATGGGTAAGCCTTCTTTCTTGGCGGCTTCAATTTTGGATAATGCTTCCGCAGAAGCTACGTGAACAATATGAACCGGGCAGTTGTGTTTGCGACATAGGCGAATCATTAAATCGACAGCATCGTTTTCCCATTTTTTGGGTCTACTTGCTAAATAATGCTGGTAGCTTGTGGGATTATTTTCAAAATCACAGGCTATTTCGGTATCATATAATTCACAATGCGCTAATAAGGGCAACTTGTATTTTGCGATTATTGGCATGGCTTCGTCTAAATCTTTTTCGGTAACATTGGGGAATTCGTCAATCCCAGAGTGGGTTAGAAAACATTTCACGCCGACAACACCGGCTTGGATCATAGCTTCTAAATGTTCTGAATTTCCTGGAATAAGTCCCGCATAGAAACCTACATTGACATTCATTTTTCCAACAGAGGAATCTAGTTTTTCTTGGAACGCTTGCAAAGTGGTAGTTACCGGACTTGCGTTCAACGGCATATCTATAATTGTGGTTGTACCACCTGCAGCTGCAGCTTGTGTTGCGGTTTCAAATCCTTCCCATTCCGTTCTTCCAGGTTCGTTAATGTGGACGTGAGTATCAATAACGCCAGGCATGATAACCGCATTACTGAAGTCTTCAGCCCCTTTTGTTTTTTCAAAATGAATGGCAGTAATGCTTCCGTTATGGAAACAAATGGTTGCCGGTTGTAGTTGATTTGTTACCCAAACGCGCGTGCTATATATTTTTCTTTCTTGCAATATTTAATTTTTTTATAAGCCAACTTACAAATATAGTTTTAATTAAAAAAAATACAATAAATGAGTGCGGATTTATTAGAATTCAATAATAAAATGATGTTAAATGCAATTTTTAACTTTTATCAGTTGAGCAGCTACACTAATGGCAATTTCATAGGTTGTTTCGCTTTTGATAGGGATACCGATGGGAGCATGCACTTTGTTAATTTGAACTTTATCAAATCCATCTGCTTCGAGATTTTTGAATAAAGTTTTAATTTTCACTTTACTTCCCAACATTCCGATGTACTTAAATTTTTTATCTACTAATCGTCGGATAATAATATCATCCGTTCGATATCCAAATGACATGATGATCACATAAATGTTGTCGCCTTCTGGAATGTGATTTTCTATGGATTCAAATTCGACCACTTCTTTGGATTGCACAAAACGATTCGTCGTCATCGTATTTAGATTCTCCCGATGGTCGAGTAGATGAACTTCAAAATCCAATTTAGATAATACTTCACTCAATGCCAAACCTACATGACCACCACCAATAATGTATGCTTTTTGTACCAATCCATTCGTTTCGGTGTATAGCCATTTGTAGTTTTCTGGTTCATCTATTTTGATGCCTTGATTGGAATAATGAATTGTGACAATTTCATCGGAGAGAATGTCTTCTATTAAAGAGAAATAATTCGAATCGACATCATAAAAAGCAATGGTTTGCTGTCCAGAACAAATCATCCCCGATTGGTCTTTGGGTGCCGATTTATCGTGAATCTGATGTTTAATAAAAGGGTCAAAATGGTGTTCATCCAAAAGTTTTTCGGCATATTCAACCAATTTGTGTTCCATGATTCCGCCTCCAATGGTGCCATACATTTGCTGTTTGGACACCAACATTTTAAAACCTTTTCGTCCTGGGCTACTGCCTTTATTGGCAATGACTACCATCAGAATCAATCGATTTTCTTCTTGGAGTACCTGCTGAACTTTTTTATAAAAATCTAAAACCATAGGACAAGAATTAATGTATGTTTATGGTTTTTTATATAAATCCATCAACACTTTTTCTGGAGTGTAAGGCGCATTGATAGCCAATTCTACATCCGGATTAAAAGCTTTAATGGCATTTCGAATCGCAAAGTAAGCACCAATGCCATACATTAAAGGCGGTTCGCCAACTGCTTTCGATTTTTTAATGGCCAATTCATGTCCTTCTGTTTCCAAATGCATGATGTTGATTTGTTTTGGCACTGAATAAATATCGGGAATTTTATAGGTTGAAAGTGCATTGGAAACCAATCGGCCTTGTTCGTTATAAATGATTTCTTCCAAGGTCATCCAACCAATTCCTTGCACCAACCCTCCTTCAATCTGACCGTTGTCAATCGTAGGATTCATGCTTTTTCCAAAATCATGCACGATGTTCACACTGTCAAATTCATAAATTCCTTTTAGGCAATCCACGGTTACTTCATGAATGGCTGTTCCATAAACGTGATAGGCAAAAGGATGTCCTTTTTCTTTGGACTTATCATAATGAATTGTTGGTGTTGCATAATGCGAATTCTCACTCAATGCAACTCTTTGCGTAAATGCTTTAGTAATTAAATCCTGCCAAGTAATTTCTGTTGAAATATTATTAGCAAAAACGATTTCCTCTTTAATTGTAATAGTTGAATTCTCATATTCTTTATTTGCTACTGTTTTTAACCTTTCCAAAAGTGCATTACATGCCATTTGCAATGCTTTCCCGTTAAGGTCAGCTCCAGCACTGGCAGCCGTTGGCGAGGTATTGGCAACACGTAAAGTATTGGTAGATTCGATGCGGACACTACTTGGTTTTATGCCAAAAGTTTCGGTTGCGATTTGTAGTAATTTGGTATTGACACCTTGCCCCATTTCAACCGCTCCAGTGCTAACGACCACGCTTCCATCATGATAAATATGAACCAAAGCTCGAGCGTGATTCATCATCGTATTGGTAAAGGAAATTCCAAAACAAATAGGTTGCACTGCCAATCCTTTTTTGAATCGGGAATTGTTTTTATTAAAAGTTTCTATTCTTTCTTTTTGAGCTTTATAATTATAACCTTTCATACAAGTATCCCAAGTAGAATGTGCCTCGGTTTGTTGCAGTATTTGGCCATAAGACAATTCGTTACCATCAACAACCAAGTTATTTTTTTGAATAACAGCTGGACTTATTTTTAATATTTCTGCTGCTTTTACAATAGCCGCTTCAATAACAAATTTTCCTTGTGGTCCACCAAAACCTCGAAATGCAGTATTGGGTGGTAAATTGGTTTTACAGCTATACGCTTTTGCAATTACATTTGGAACAAAATAGGCATTCGTGGAGTGAAATAATGTTCGTTCCATAACTGCAGGCGACAAATCGGCAGCAGCTCCTGCATTTTGATAATGCGTTACTTCGTAGGCTAAAATTTTTAAATCTTTGGATAAACCAATTTTAAAATCGGCGGAATAAGGGTGTCTTTTCCCCGTCATTCGCATGTCATCCATACGATGCATAGCCATTTTTACTGGCTTTTGTAAAAGGTGAGTAGCCAAAGCTACCATAACTGCCCAAGGTGTTGCTTGATCTTCTTTTCCTCCAAATCCACCACCCAAACGAACGGTATCAATTTCGACTTTATGCATTGGAATTCCCAATACGCGGGCAACCATTTTTTGAACGGCTGTTGGTCCTTGTGTGGATGACGAAATAATGATGCTCCCGTCTTCTTTTGGACGTGCATAAGCACCTTGTGTTTCTATATAAAGGTGTTCCTGTCCGTTAACGTCGGTATTTCCTTCAAAGATATGCTCACATTGTAACCAAGCATCAGATGTATTTCCAAGTGTAAAACATCTTGGAGGCATAATGAGTTTATTTTGTTTTTGAGCTTCTCGAGCATTCGTGATAATTGGTAATTCATCATAAACAACTTTTATCAATTTTGCAGCTTGGCGGCAATGATGTTCTGTTGTTCCTATGATAAGCGCGATAACCTGACCTCTAAAATGAACTTCCTCATTAGCAAATAAAGGTTCATCGGGAATAATACCGCCAATTTGATTTTCACCAGGAATATCTTTGGCAGTAAGGATAGTTATGATGCCTAATCTATTTAATGCTTGTTCTAAATCTATACTTTTTATTTTGGCGTGAGCCACAGTTGCATCAAAGGGTAAAGCATACAAAGTGCCTTGCAGTTCCTGAATGTCATCCAAATAAATGGACTTTCCTTTTACATGATTATGTGCATCTATATTGATCATATCAGGTCTTTCATTTTTATAGTTTCAGGAAAAAGAGTGATGAAATGAGCAAAAAACAATTGACGTGCTAACAATCTTTTGTATGCTTCCGTTCCTCGCGCATCACTTATGGGTGCTAACTCGGTTTGCAAAATTTGCTCTGCTTGTAGAATTGTATTTACATCTAAAGTTTTATTAATCAAAAACGCATTAGTCTTGGATAAATATTTTGGAATGGGTCCAACACCACCCATTGAAAAATTGGCATCGGTAATTGTATTTCCAGTTGTAGCAATAGAACAAGCTGTATTCACGCTAGCAATATCAAGATTTTGTCGTTTGCATACTTTTTCAAAATTAAATTGACTTCCATTGGTTGGCAATTCAAAAGTAATTTCGGCGATAATTTCGTCTGCTTTTTTATCAAGATTTTTGTAACCTAAGTAAAAATCTTTAAGCAACACTTGTCTTGTTTCATTTGCTTTATTTGATAAAGTAATGGCAGCTTTCATTGCCAATAAAATAATTGTAAAATCCCCAATAGGCGAGCCGTTTGCTAGATTTCCTGCTATCGTTCCAATATTTCGAATAGGTGTTGATGAAATAAGTTTTAGATAATTATACCAATTTGGTATTGTAGCTAGCAATGTTTGATTTGTAATTAAATCAGATACAGTAACAGCAGATTTTATAGTACAACTATTTCCGTCGAAACAAATCCCATTTAAATGACTTTTATCAAATAAATAATTCAAGTCCATTTCATGTAATTCGTCATGTTTTTGAACATATAAATCGGTTCCGCCACCAATTGGAATTTGTCCATCCGTTTTGTATTCTATTTTAATTGCACTCAATTGATCAACAATATTTAAAAAATAGGCAGGAATAAAATTATTGTCAACCAACCATGAAAGAGGTTGGTTTTTGTCTTTATGAATTAATAGTTCTGTTACTTTTGCAGCTGCACGTTCAATGGTTTTGTATCCTGTACAACGACAAATATTTCCGTCGATTGAGCTGATAGCGTTTTCAAGCGTTGGTTCTGAACACGTTAATGCATAACCATTCATGGAATTGACAAAACCCGGAGTGCAAAACCCGCATTGTGTTCCCGAACAATCGACCATAGCTTGTTGCACTTGGTTGAGTTTGTCGGGCAAGTTTAATCCTTCTACAGTTACGACGTGTTTGCCATAAACGTTGGGTAAAGGCGTCAAACAAGAAGTAGCGCTCATATACTCGGTCTTGCCATCTTTTAAGGAACCAATTAATACGGTACACGCACCGCAATCACCTTCGCGACAACCAATTTTGGTACCCCGCAGGTTTTCATCGTAGCGAATAAAATCCAATAAAGTTGTACTTGCAGCTTTATGGGTTTGAATCAGTCGGTTATTTAATATAAATTGAATCATGAATGGATTAGTATTCTATTTTATTGATGCTTTCGGACCAAATTTTAAAAGCTTCAAGTGCTTCTTCACGCATCATTTGTTCGGTTTGTAGTTTTCGAAGATCATAAGGAATTTCTAATTCCTCATAGATAAATTGGTCATCAAATTGAATATCAGCAGCATCTTTTTTGGTATTGGCAAAATACATTTTATCGGGTCTTGCCCAATAGATAGCACCCAGACACATGGGGCACGGTTCGCAACTGGTGTACAATTCACAACCATCCAATTGGAAACTGTCCAACTCCTTACAGGCATTTCTAATGGCTACTACTTCTGCATGGGCTGTTGGATCATTGGAAGAAGTTACCTGATTGGCGCCACGAGCAATTATTTTACCATCTTTTACGATTACGGCACCAAAAGGACCGCCTTTACCACTCGTTACATTTTCTATAGACAGGCGAATGGCTTCCTGCATAAACTCATTTTTATTTGTAGTTGCACACATGTTATTAATATTTTTGGTAAATATAGGAAATTAGTATTTCTAGAATCCTTCGAAAAGGTATGTTTATTTCTTCTGCACGACCTTTTGTAAATCTTTTAAATCGCCTGATTTAAAATTATAAGATTGAGAAGTAAATGCGGAATAAATAATTTCGCCAGTAATAGAATTAACAACGTTTATATATTTATCGTTGCCACTTTTAATATAGATTATATAATAAAAAGGAGTTGTGTCGCTTACTATTTTAGTATTCAAATCTGCAATGGATATCAATTTGTACCCTAGTTTATAATCTTCGAAAATCTCTTTCTCATCAAACATTTTGGTTTCATCACCGGTGGATTTATTGAATTTTGTTAATACATAATCGGGGATAAACAAGGTTTGGGTATTTAATTTTTGAACTTCTTGTTTATTGATGATTTCAGTATTTGAGGCATGTTCTTGTGCTTTATTTAAATATGCAGTTAACATTTGAATGTAATTTGTAATAATTCCTGTGCCCCAATTTTTGATATGCCCTTTGGCATCAAAATCCATTTTGTAAAGCATGCTAGGACTTGAAGACGCAAAATTATCTGTAAATAATTCTAGTCGTGCTATTTGAATTTTATCATTTAAGTTAAAATGTTTCCTTTTTTTAGGATCATAGACGAAATTTCCATTGGTAGTCCAAAGTTCTAGAAACACATTTGTTTTTGAATTATCGGCACTAGTACCAACAACAGATTCAATTCCAGACGAAGAAGCGCCGATGGTTAAAAAAGAATTGTTTATTGCAATATTTTTTTCCAAATCAGAGTATTTGATGCATTCGATTTTTGAAAAAGTCCAATTTTTGATAAATACAGCAACATATTCCTTATCCTTGATGGAATTTGGGTCTTTCATTGCCACAAATAATGTTCCCAATTTTATTTTTGGGATTTCGGCAACATTAGATATTGCTATTTGACTGTATGCAGTGTTGAATGTATTTGATAAGCCTAGAAAAACTACAAACAAAAAGGAGAATTTTGTTTTCATGTTATTGTTTTTAAAGTTTGATGCGTTCTAATGAAATAGACTATCAAACTTAAATAAAAAAAATGAAGTACTTGCGTTTGGGTTAAAAAAGTCCGTTTAATGGTTTTTGGACTTATTTGTTCCGTATGTAAATATGTTTGATATTGCTTTTGCCGCTTTCACGTTCATCAATTTCAATGCTACTCATACTTCTAATTAACGGTAAAAGTTTTGGGAAACCGTAATTTCTCGGATCGAAATCCGGTTTTTTTTTGAGCATTAAATTTCCAAGTTCGCCTAGGAATGTCCAGCCGTTTTCGTCGGCCAAGTCATTAATGCTATCCGAGAAAAGTTTGATAATACGCGGATTCATTTGGCTTAATGGTTCGTTTTTAGTCACTGTAGTTTTCTTAGAAACTTTTTTAGGGTTGCTTTCCTCTTGATTAACGATTTGCGGTTTTAAGATTTCGATGTAAATAAATTTATCACAAGCCGTAATAAAAGCGTTTAAGGTTTTCTTTTCTCCAATTCCTATCACTTTCATTCCCGCTTCGCGCAGTCGTGTAGCTAATCTTGTGAAATCGCTATCGCTAGACACAATACAAAATCCGTCCACATTTCCGGTATATAAAATGTCCATGGCATCTATAATCAAGGCGCTATCGGATGAGTTTTTTCCCGACGAGTAACTGTATTGTTGGATAGGTGTAATTGCGTTTTCCAAGAGTACATTTTTCCACCCAGAAACAGTTGGTTTTGTCCAATCGGCATAAATTCTTTTGAAAGTGGGGATGCCATATTTGGCTATTTCTTCAAACATTTCTTTAACGTTTGAATAGGGTACGTTGTCAGCATCAATTAATACTGCAAACTTGAGTTCTTTTTTGGTTTCCATAATTCTAAAATAGCAACTGAAAATTATTTGTTGCTAATCAAAGGTACGGATTATTTTTTTAGTTATTTCTCGTCTATTAAATCGCTCAAATGCATGCGTAAAGCACTTACTGAAATGCTGATTTCCCAAAATGAAATTCCCAATGAAATTAATAGACTCAATAAACTAGCGGCAAATAGATAAATGCCAGCTACTTGCAGCTCTAGGAACAAGAGTAACATAGCAAATACAGAGAGAAACAAGCATAACACGCCAAAGAGTTGCATATAGCGAATGAGTGAAAGGCGCAAGTTGAGATTTTTAATTTGGAACAAAATACTTTTGGTATGTTGCTCGTCATAATGTTTTTTTAGGCTGCGCACGATTTGAGCAATGGTCAAAAACCGATTGGTATAGGCCAAAAGTATTAATGAAGTTGCTGAGAATAAAAGGGCAGGAGTTTCTATGTGTAGTGTCATGGGATTTACGAAGTTTGATTTACGAAGTACGAAGGTCGGTAAATAATTTTAATAAAAAAACCTGCAAATTTTCACTCGCAGGTTCTAACTTTTGCCTAATGGCTATTGCCTAATTACTTAATCAACTCAAAACTTCTCTTCACAAAAGCAGTAAGTTCTTCCCCTTTAAGTAATCCTTGAGAAATTTTGGCTAAGTCCAAAGCTTGTTTTACCAAACTTTCTTGCGCCGATTTATCTTCAGTATTTAGAATGGTTGTTGCCAATTCGGAATTGGTATTTACAGTAACGTTATACATTTCTGGAAAATTCCCCATGCCAAACATTCCTCCACCTCCAGATTGACTCATCTCTTTCATACGTCGCATGAATTCTGGTTGGGTGATGATAAATGGAGCCGCATTGCTATCCATTGGTTCCAATTGAACCGAATAGTTGGCTTTGGGAACAATTTCTTCCAAAACGGTTTTTAGTTTTGCCGATTCATCTTCTGAAAGTTTGGAAATTTGCGTTTCTTCTTTTGCGATTAATTTGTCAATATGGTCCGAGTCAACACGAGTGAAGGTTAGATTTTCATTATCGCTTTCCAATTTCTGAATTAAATGGGATACGATTGGAGAATCCAATAACAAAACTTGATATCCTTTTTCTTGAGCAATTTCAATATAACCGTGTTGTGTATCTTTATTAGAAGCATATAACACTACCGTTTTTCCATTTTTGTCCGTTTGATTTGCTGCGATGGCTTCTTTTAATTCAGCCAAAGTGAAATATTTGTCATCAACGGATGGATACAAAACAAAATCACCTGCTTTTTCGTAGAATTTTGGTTCGGAAAGCATACCGTATTCTAACACAATTTTAATATCATTCCATTTTTTTTCAAAATCATCACGGTTTTCTGTAAACAATGATTTCAATTTATCAGCAACTTTTCGGGTGATGTAATTCGAAATTTTCTTTACATTACTATCCGACTGTAAGCCCGAACGAGAAACATTTAATGGAATATCTGGGGAATCTATAACCCCTTTTAACATGCCTAAAAACTCAGGAACAATACCTTCTACATTGTCGGTTACATACACCTGATTTTGATACAATTGAATTTTATCTTTTTGCATTTGCAAATCGGAAGACATTTTCGGAAAGTATAAAATACCTGTCAAATTAAATGGGTAATCCACATTTAAATGAATGTGAAACAAAGGGTCTTCAAATTGCATTGGGTACAATTCTCTATAAAATTCCTTGTAGTCTTCATCCACTAAATCAGTTGGAAGTTTTGTCCAAGCTGGATTTGGATTGTTGATGATATTGTCAACTTCTACAGTTTTAAATGTTTGGTCTTTATCTTCTTCGGCAACTTCTTCCCCTTTTTTTTGTTCAATTTTTTCTGTGCGTGTGCCAAATTTAATTGACACAGGCATGAATTTATTGTACTTGGTCAACAATTCACGGATTTTATATTCTTCTAAAAACTCTAAGGAGTCTTCGGCAATGTGTAAAATAATTTCTGTTCCTCTATCTGTTTTGTCACTAGCAACTAGTGTAAATTCTGGACTTCCATCGCAAGTCCAATGAGCTGCTGGCTCGTCTTTATAGGATTTTGTGATAATTTCCACTTTGGAAGCTACCATAAAAGCAGAATAAAAACCAAGACCAAAATGACCAATGATTCCTGAATCTTTGGCAGAGTCTTTATATTTTTCCAGAAACTCTTCGGCTCCAGAAAAGGCAATTTGATTAATGTACTTTTCCACTTCATCGGCTGTCATTCCGACACCTTGATCGATGATATGGAGTTTTTTGCCTTCTTTATCGATTTTAACTTCGATAATGGGATTGTCATATTCAACTTTTGCTTCACCAATACTGCTTAAATGTTTTAGTTTTAGTGTAGCGTCTGTAGCGTTTGAAACAATTTCTCGCAAGAAAATTTCATGGTCGCTGTATAAAAATTTCTTGATAAGTGGGAAAATGTTTTCTACTGAAACATTAATTTTTCCTGTTGTCATATTCTTTTATTTTTTTGATTAAACATAGTGAAAAACTTCTAGTCAAAAGGAATACCAATTCAAGTTTTAATGACAAATTGGCGTAGGTTAAAAGTAAAAAAAAGTAAAGTTTATAAAACATATAATTTTTTTGGATTGTATCTTTGTGAAAATTTAAAACACAAAAACACATGAAGAAATTAATTTTATTATTAACAATGAGCGTTTTGGCTTTCGGATGTAAAACTACATCAGCAACTAGTACAAAACTAGATACAAAATCTGAAGTTGGTATTAAAGGGAATTGGACAATTAGCTCTGTGAATTACCCAGGTTCTGATGTGATAAAAGTAAACTCTTTTGATTTAGTAGATTCAAAATGCTTTATTGGCAGTACTTGGAAATTCATTTCTAATAACAACAAAGGTCAAATGACTTTGAATAGTCCAAAATGTGCTGCTTATACAACACCAATTACTTGGTTTATCAATAAAGAAGGACAATTTGTAATGAAAATTCTTGACGAAGCTAAAGCAAAAACTGTTAAGTCAGGATATGTTTTAACTATTGCCAATCAAACAGGAAGTTCTTTTCAATTGATTGACAAAATTAATGTTGCTGGAACAATTAAAGATGTTACATATCAATTTGAAAAAAATTAAAAAAAAATAAAGATGAAAAAAATTAGTATTATAGTATTAGTAGGAATTATTGCTTTAGGAAATGTTTTCACAGGTTGTGAAGCTGTGAAGAACACCAATAAAACACAACGTGGAGCAGCAATTGGAGCAGTTGGTGGTGCATTGATTGGTGGTATTTTAGGAAATAATATTGGTAAAGGTGGAAATGGTGCGCTTGGCGCTGTACTTGGGGGTGTTATAGGCGGTGTTGCTGGAGGTGTTATTGGAAATAAAATGGACAAGCAAGCACGAGAAATTCAAACAGCTTTGCCTGGAGCACAAGTAGAAAGAGTTGGTGAAGGAATACGATTAGTTTTAGGTGAAAATGCGGTGCGTTTTGATACTAATAAATCTACATTGACAGTTGCTGCAAAAGCAAATTTGGATAAATTAGTACCAGTTTTTAATCAATATCCAGATACTAATATTCAAATTTATGGTTATACCGACAGTACAGGTTCTGCAGAATATAATTTGAATTTATCGAATCAAAGGGCAGCTTCTGTAAAAGCATATTTATCAGGAAAAGGTTTAGCTTCTTCAAGATTTGTAACTACGGGATTAGGAATTGCAGATCCAATTGCAACTAATGATACTCCAGAAGGAAGAAGTCAAAATCGTAGAGTTGAATTCGCCATTACTGCCAATGATAAAATGGTGCAAGATGCTCAAAAAGAAGCAGGAAGATAATACAATGATTTTAAATAAAAAATGCGCTCAAATTTTTGAGCGCATTTTTATATATTCAAAGATTGAAGCAATTTAAAGAAAACGTTTTGTAAAATTAAATGATATCATTATTTAATTTGCTTAACTTCAAAATAGGTTTTTCCGGAGTAACTATCAATTCTAGTGGGTGCCAATCCACAATGGAAAAAGATTTCGATGTAATCGCCAGCAATTAAATAAACAACACAATTAATCGTTCTTGAAATTATTTTATCACCATAGTGTTGTGATGAAGTTTCTTGATATTCCGCATTATTTTTATAAACTGCGATGCCATAATATTCCACATCCGTTTTGTTTAATGTATGTATGCCTGCATTAATTTCATAATATCCTGTTTTTGTAGCAGTAAATCGGCTAGTTCCAACATTAAATTCTGAATTGATATCAAAAGTAGTCGTGTCAAAAGTAATTTTTTGCCATCCAATTGAATTTAAAATTTGATCTGCATTCAATTTAACACGTATAAGAGATAGATTAGCTATCGAGTTTGTCCATGAAACTGTGCCAAAAGCATTTGTTTGTAATGTTTGACCGTTTGTCCCTCGTGTAGTTGGAAAATTATATCCCGTCGTAGATTGATTACCTATTTGTAATTGGCCATTAATTCTTGCAATGTTGTTATTAAATTCACCATAAATCAATGCATTGTTTGCATCGGCATTCGAGTTTTCGATGTATAATTTGTTGCTTCCAGTTTCTAAACTTCCAGCCTGATAGCCAACGCCAATATTCCCCGAGCCTAAAACACCTTTTAAAGCTTCAAAGCCAATAGATGTGTTATTTGTTCCAGAAATATTTTGGCGTAATGCTGCAAAACCAACAGCGGTATTGTTGTCGCTATTTGAAGTAGTTAAAGCATTCCTGCCTATTGCAACATTTGAAGCTCCGGCAATGTTACTATATAAAGACCCTGAACCGATAGACGTATTTCCAATTCCAGTTGTATTAGAAAAGAGTGCAAATTCACCAACGCCAACATTTATCCTTCCTGTTGTTAAGCCAGGCATTACATTAACGCCAATTGCAGTATTTCTTACTCCTAATTGGGAAGCGAAATTTATAGTAGGATTTAGCAATGTGTTTGCTCCAAAAGCTGTATTTCCATTGGTGGAATTATAATTACTATCATAAGTTGGGTCACCTATAAAACCTGCTCTAACATTATTTCTTTTAATTACAAAATCAATATTATTAGTTGTTCCTAAAAAGTTGGTAGCGGATGAGGTCCCTGTGTTTCCTGTTGTTGTCCAGTTTTTTCCGCCATCACCAGCAATAGCTATCCATGTAGCACCATCCCAATAATAGAAACCCGGGACAACATTGTTTGGAGAAACTCCAGATGTTTGTGTGTTCCAAACTAAAGTGCCGGCAAGCGGAGCGCCTCCTCCATTTGGATTGACTACGGGTGCTGCTAATATTCGTGATGTTAATGCTATATTTGGAACAATAACACCGTTTGTAGATGAATTGATATCTAATGCCCCGTTAGGAGAAGTTGTGCCAATACCTATTTGAGCATAAATGGAGTTTAATGCAAATAGTAAAAAAAGGTTTATATAGATTCTCATTTTCATGATATCAAATCAGATTTATAGCCGATGGATAAACAAAAATAGTTTAATTTTAGAAATAACAATTAGATTTTCTAGTAAAATCGATGAGTAATTCATTTTTAGAGATAAGAATAATAATTACTTAGATAAATATTTTTTTTATTTCATTGAAGTTTGTTCAATTTTTTATTTCAATTTAATAAATGTTAAAAGCTCAAACATATCCTTTTTTCTATAATTAAAGCTATAAAACACCAATAATTAATAAGATAGCATATATCATTAGCATTACGGCTATTATATTTTGAATGGTTATAATAGTGGTTTTTTGAAGTAGTTTATTTCCAAAATATACTCCTGAAAAAGCCGAAAGGGTTGCCAAAATTAAAAGGTTATAATCTAAATTTATTTTGTTTTCAATAATTTGAGGGATATAAACAGATAATCTAGAGACATCCACCAAGCAAGCAATTACAACTCCTGTGGCGATAAATGTTTCCTTGGATAAATTTGTTCTGATTAAAAATGCGCTTCTCAATGCTCCTTGATGTCCTGATATTCCACCAAAAAAACCACTCAAAACGCCACCAAATGACAAATATTTTTTATCAAATGATAAATTTTTATATTTTGGAATAAATTCAATTAGTGAAAACACCATCAATAAAACACCGATAATTAATTTTATTGGCATAATAACAAACGTTTTTTCAGCAATTGTATACTGAAAAATTGGATTCATGGTGGTCAATATTTTTAAGACATAAGCACCAAGAAAAGCGAAAAGAATAGCAGGTATACCAAAAGCAAGAGTGATATATTTGTTGGCATTTTTACCGAAAAGAAATAATTTAAGGGAATTATTTAAAAAATGAACAATTGATGTTAGTATAATAGCAATTTCAATTGGGAAAAATAATCCAAAAACAGGAAGTAACATGGTTCCTAAACCAAAACCCGAAAAAAGAGTTAAAGCCGATCCAATAAGCGCAATGATACAAATAACAACATAATCCATTAAATGTTGATTTTAAAAATCAGTTACAAAATACAACAAATTTTGCCACAATAGCAAACGACTAAATTATTGCCTAATTTTTTAAATTGAAAAAAGAAGCGATTAAATAATAAATGTAAAACAAACACCTTATTATTCTAAAGTTGATTATTTTTGATTTGATTTCTTCCCAATTTAAAATTAATAGAATATGTATTACTCCAAAATATCGGGACTTGGTTATTTTGTCCCAGAGAATGTTGTAACGAATGACGATTTATCAAAAATTATTGAAACCAATGACGAATGGATTCAAGAAAGAACAGGGATTCAAGAAAGAAGGCACGTAATTAAAGGTAGTGGGGAAACCACGACCACCATGGGAGTGAAAGCCGCCACAATTGCAATAGAACGATCAGGAATTGATAAAAACGACATCGATTTTATTGTTTTTGCTACCATTTCCCCCGATTATTATTTCCCTGGACCCGGAGTTTCATTGCAAAAAGAATTGGGTTTAAGAACCATAGGTGCTTTGGATATTCGCAATCAATGTTCTGGATTTGTATATGCTTTGTCCGTTGCGGATCAATATATCAAAACAGGAATGTATAAAAATATTCTTATTGTGGGTTCGGAACTCCAATCTATTGGTTTGGATATGACGACTCGCGGACGCGGTGTTTCTGTTATTTTTGGAGATGGTGCTGGCGCCGCTGTTTTGAGTAGGGCAGAAGATAATTCAAGTTGTGTTTTATCAACTCATCTGCATTCTGAAGGCGAACACGCTAAAGAATTGGCGGTGTTGGCACCAGGAATGGGAGGAAGATGGGTTACAGATATTTTAGACGACAATAATCCCGATGACGAAAGTTATTTCCCTTATATGAATGGGCAATTTGTTTTTAAACATGCTGTGGTTCGTTTTAGTGAAGTTATTAACGAAGGATTGCTCGCCAATAATTTACAAGTTTCCGATATTGATATGTTAATTCCACATCAGGCGAATTTAAGAATATCACAGTTTATCCAACGAAAATTTGGTTTGCGTGACGATCAGGTTTTTAATAATATTCAAAAATTCGGCAATACAACAGCAGCTTCTATACCAATTGCTTTAACGGAAGCTTGGGAATTGGGTAAAATTAAAAAAGGAGATACGGTTGTTCTTGCAGCTTTTGGTAGCGGTTTTACTTGGGCAAGCGCTATTATTAAATGGTAATATTAGGTTTATTAAATAAAAAACGCCCAACTTATATATTATAAAATTGGGCGTCTAGGATTTGGGTATTTATTATTTTTAACGTTTCATTGTAAAATGGGATTTAAATTCTCGATTAACTTGGTTTTCATCTATGTAGGTAACACTAAACCAATAGTCATCAGAGGTCATAATGTGCCCATTGTAGGTTCCATCCCAACCTTCACCAGAAGGTTTTATTTCTCTAATTACTTTTCCATATCTATCGAAAATGATAATACGCGCTGTGTGTTGGCTTGATAAATCTGTTATATTCCAAGTGTCATGATACCCATCTCCATTTGGAGTGAAATAGTGAGGGTAATTTATAACTAAAGCTTCAACAGTAGAAGTTCCACAACCATTTTTATCTCTAACTGTTAGCGTATGAATTCCTGATAAAACATTTTCAAAAACAGGACTGTCTTGAAAATTTCCTCCATCTAATTGATATTCATAATCGCCTCCAACACCAGTTGCAACAGCGGTTATTGTTTGATGAGCAGCAAAATCTTCACTCACTGTATA
This sequence comes from uncultured Bacteroidota bacterium, assembly GCA_903842575.1. Classification (GTDB taxonomy): domain Bacteria; phylum Bacteroidota; class Bacteroidia; order Flavobacteriales; family Flavobacteriaceae; genus Flavobacterium. Next base: position 27,666 of record CAIMMM010000136.1, read on the forward strand.
TGTTACAGTTGCTGGTTCTGATGGACTTACAGTAATATCAATAGGTACTGAAAGGCATCCAGTAGCAACATTTGTTACCACTAAAGTATAAACACCAGGAAGAATTGCTGTGTATGAATTTCCAATTCCAACAAGATCTCCTGCTTCATTTGTCCATTGAAATCTATTTGGTGAAGTTGTTAATCCACTATATATGATATAAGGATTTAGAAGAGTTCCAGTTTCATCATCTATACATATAATTCCATCTACAGGAGTTGGTTCTGGTAATTTGTTCACAATGATAATAATTGGTTTTATATCATAACAATTAGGAGCAAGTGCATTTCCAACTCTAACGTAAACGGTTGTAGATATTGAAAAAGTTATTGGATTTGTTTCTGTAGAAGCATTAGCAAAACTTTCATAATAGGCAATATTAAATTCACTTCCAGTTTGAGTGCCAAGAATTGTTGCAGATAGATTTGATAAATTAAATGAAAAAATACCATCATTTGTTCCGTCTTCGTCACAAACGGATCTTAACCCAACATTAACTGGATTTGCTACTGGTGTGTCAATGATAGTTACAATAAATGAGCTTTCATCAGTACAGTTAGGATTAAAAGGTGATTTAGCATAGATATAAATTGTTTGGGATGTTGAAATGACTGTTCCAGCAGATAACAATGTTCCTGACCCACTTGTGCCTGTATAATATTGTCCTATAGATATTGTTGGTAAAGTATAACTTTCGCAAATTGTTACATTTGGTAATTCATCAACATTAAAAATTGTTACTGTAAAACTTACTTCGCTTGAGCAATCGGGAGAAGTGGCTGTATGTCCATAAACATATATTGTTTGGTTTGTAGTTATTACATCACCTGCTGTTAATGGAGTCCCTGTTCCATTTGTATTGGTGAAATAATTTCCAACAGTTAAAACAGGCAAAGTATATGAATTACAGGCTGTTTTATTAGCTATTGGAGCTATGACAGGAGTATGATTTATGGTTACAGTAAATGAAGTTTCACTTGTACATAAGAAAGAAGGTCTGATGATAGATTCTTTGAAGATATAAATGGTTTGACTAGTTGTTATACTTGTGCCAGGGAACAATTGAATGCCACCACCATTTAATCCACCAGTTTGTGTGAAATATTTATTTTCTGGAGCTAAAGTTGGTAATACATAACTATTACATAGTGTTATATTTTGAAGTAAATCAGCTTGTGTAGAAAAAATATCTACTTGAAAACTATTTTCTGCTGAACAAGCTGGAGTTCCAGTTGAAACGGCATAAATATAAATCAATTGTGATGAAGTTAGTACTGTTCCTGCAGCTAACATTGTTCCTGTGCCATTTGGTCCAGTGAAATAATTTCCAACTTCCAATGGAGTTAAAACATATTGGTCACAAATATCAATCTCAGAACGTGAATCAATTTGTGGGATACCAAGTATTGTAACAACAAAACTTGTTTGATTTGAACAAGATGCACTTAAAACCTTACGGATATAAATGGTTTGTGTTGTTGTAATAACATCTCCTGTGTTTAACATCGTTCCAGTTCCGTCTATTCCTGTGTAATATTGACCATTTGTTAGAGCAGGTAAGGTGTAACTTACGCAAACAGCTTGGTCAGTAATTGTATCAACAGGTGGTTGTGAAATGTTTAGAGTAAAATGTAAATTATCAGTACAATTTGAATTTGAATTTCCGTTTATTGGAATATAAATATATACAACAGCACTAGCATTAATTACAGTGCCACTTGGGATTAATTGTCCTGTTCCAGCTGGACCAGTATAATAATTACCAATTTGTAATTGAGGTAATGTATACCCATTACATTGTGCTACATCTGTAGGTGCAACGGCACCAATAAAAACATCAAAACTATCTTCATCTGTACAGGAAACATTCCCAGTTGTAGCAGCGTAAACATATATGGTTTGATTTGAAGTAATTAGAGTTCCAGCAGGAATTTGATTTCCAGTTCCACCAGGTTGGGAGTAATAATTACCTAATGCTAAAGTAGGTAAAGTATAACTTGTACAATCAAAAACATCTGGTCTTGTACCAACTTCTATCGTTGGTAATATAGTGACATTAAAACTAGAGTTTACAATACAAATAGGTGCAATTGTGGTTGTAAAATAATAATACACCAATTGTGATGATGCTATTACAGTACCAGCAGGAATTATTGTTCCAGCACCTCCAGTAGCGGTATGGTAGGTTCCATATGTTAAAGAGGGTAAACTATGACTTCCGCAACTGGTTACATTAGAGGGCGTTAAACTATTTACATCAACTATTGTAACTTTAAAAGAACTTTGTGCAGAGCAAGAATTTGGTCCACCAGGTTGATTAAATATATAAATTGTTTGTGTTTGGGTGATAATATTTCCTGCAAAAAGAGGTAGCCCTGATCCATTTGTACCGGTAAAGTAATTTCCATTAGTTAAAGAAGGTAAAACATAATTTGTACATACAATAACATTTTGAAGGGTATCTACTAATGGATTTGGGTTTATAATTAAATTAAAACTTGTAGTACTATAACATGTTGGGTCACTTACATTTTGTACTCGAACATAAATAGTTTGACCAGTTGAGAAAATATAACTAACTGGGTTTGTTGAATTATTTGCATCATTCAATGAAGTATAATAAGTAACACTATTAATAGTATTTGATTGACCATTTAATATTGCATTATTATAAGTAGGTAAATTAAAAGGAGCATTGTTATAAGCAGAAGCAGAACATTTTGCCCAATTTGGTGGTTGATTGGCAACTGGAGGTGGTGATGTTAGTAATTGAAAAGCTTTAACAATAAAACAAGAACTATTTGGTAATTGAATTCTAACATAAATTGTTTGCCCACTTGCACTAGAATAAAGTAGCGGTAATGAATTCACATTATTATCTGCATCATTTTGAGAAATATGATAAGTTACGCTTGTTAGTGGATCCAGCCCTTGTTTTACAACAGGTGTATTTAAATCTAAATTATATACATTAGTCGGAGCACCTGAATCACATCTATAAATAGCATTTGGATTTGGAGATAGGATTTGAGGAAAATATTGTATTTTAATCGCGTCTGTGAAAGGAAGACAATTACTAAAAAGATTTGTATACGTTACACTATATATTCCCGCCACATTTACATTTATATTTGAACCTGTTTCTCCAACAAGGATTACATCATCTTTTTTCCATACAAATGAATAGTTTGTTGTATTTAAACCCGTGTCAATTGTGTAGTTTGTGCCAAAACACAATGCGCTATTATTGGAAACTGTTAAATCCAATCCTAAAACTTCTTGACCAATATTAAAACTATCGGATGAAATAAAAATAGCTGAATCTGAATTTGGGTCAGCTCTATCAGCAATTACTAATTTAATATGATATGGATTACCAGTGGTTAATTCTGATGAAGCAGTTAAAACTTGAGTTTGACCGTTAAAATTTATGGCTGAATTATCAGCGTTTGAACCTCCATTAAAACTTCCAAAATATTGAGGGTTTGCTGATGGGCAAGAAGAATTGTATAAATAATCTCTAATAGTTACAACAGAAATAGGTGTGTTTGTATTAGGAACAACAGCCAAATTTGTAGTAATACCTGTTGTCATATCTGTCAACAAAAAGGCAAATGCATCTGAAAACAGACATTGAAAATTTCCATATTCTTCGGATGCAAAAATAAAATCAAAACTAAAATTTGAAGAAATTGGCGTAAAATCAAATTCCAAAACGGAAGCATTTTTTGAAACCATAGGGATTCCTGCTGCAGCCATGGTGGCTTCTAAACTAGTATCTCCAGCCCAAGTAGCAGAACCATCATTCAAAAGGGTTGTATTTGGACCAGGGGCATTTAATATGTCTCCTGTGCTCAAAATAACCCCTCTTTGCATTGGCAAACTTGAATTAGTGTTTTGGAAAAACCCAATTCCGTTTGAAGAACCGAAATTTGAACCTGTTCTCCAAGTAATGTTGGTTGCTGATACACATGGTGAATTAATTAATACATTGTTCACTAAATCTGGAACGGTGTAACTTGAAGTGCTAACTGTTATTGGTTGTGAGAATCCAACAGTGGAAAATAAAAAGGCGAGTATTAATAATAGTGTTTTATTTGGAACATGGTCATTTAATATGTCTCCTGTGCTCAAAAT
>CAIMMM010000137.1 GCA_903842575.1 uncultured Bacteroidota bacterium
GAATAATAGAACTTGTGAAGATTTTGCAAATATATATCGTCAGGAAAAATACAATTTTTCTATTTCAAAAAAGTACAAAAAAGATAGATATGAATCTGTGCTGGCGCGGATTTGCAATCCGCGTAAAACAGATAAACCAGGCGCGGATTTTAAATTAGGAGTGTTCGAAACCTCAAAAAATTATCGAAAAACCAAACTAGGATCTCCACCACAAATTGTTATTATGGATTTTGTTATCAGTTCGTCTAACTCAATTCTGAAGCGGTTTACTGCTCTTTTGTAACCCAAATTGTTTTGTTTCTTATAAATCAAAAGAAGAATTGCTAAAATCATTGTGATATAGAGGACTACTTTTATACCATTTGTATTTGTGGATAGTAAGTGTGAGAAATTGAGCTCCTGTTTTATAAACCGAAAAAACACTTCTATGTCCCATCTTTTTTGGTAAATCAGAATTACGTCCTTTTCACTGATGCTCTTATGATTTGTTAGAAACCAAATTTGATGTCCATCTTTTTTTAACGTTTTTATTAAACGAAATGGACCACTCTTTTGATTCTTTTTGTTAAAAAGATATACAAATTCATCTGACTTAACTTGTAGATTATTGACTTCTTGATTAATGACCGTATTTTTTGAGCACAACTCATATTTTGAGGTTTCTCTCACTCTAGTAACAAATAACTTTTCCTTTTCTTCCAAATCATCATAAAATTGCCGTTTTGCAACACCTCGGTCAAATACAATAATATTATTTTTGTGCTGATCTATATTTTTTAAAATTGTTTGAACAATAGCTATATCTTCGCTTAATGCACTTTGTTGTGTGAAAATTTCAACGCTGCTAGGAAGTAGGTCGGTTAGTTGAAATGTATATTTGACTTGCTTCTTATCTGTTCTGCGTCCTACCTTCATTCCATCTTTTAATTTGTTTGCAGCTTCTGCAACCATTGTAGAATCAACTCTGGTTATGGAAAATAATAATGCTTCATCGGGAGTATACATTTTAGAAAAATGATCATAAATATCTTGATAAATTTCTTTGAAATAATCTGGATTTATTGTCGCAAGTCTGTCTGAAATTGAATTATATTTTATTGTGCCTGAACAATCAATGTTATACAGAAACCGAAATTTGGTAGAGTTAAAAATATCTTCAAGTGTCCGTAAACTAACCTTAGTGCTATCTAAAATTCCATATAACAAAAGATAAAAAACACTTCTACCATACAGCTTTTTAACTTGATAATCAACATTGGTAGTACTACTAAGCTTCCTAACTTTCTGATCAGGAATTAAATCAATAATCTTTTCAACTGTAAAAGGTGTATCAAATACTTTTTTCACAAATGAACTATTTAATTGCAAAATTAAATAGCATTAATGAAAATTTAAATTATTACAATCTACATTTACAAACAACCACAACGTATTAATTAACAATTGGTTGTGATTGTTTCTGTTTTTTAATTTATACCTGTTTATAACCTTCAACAATTTGTTAATAACAGTCTTTTTTTTTAAAAAACACGGTTTCGAACACTCCTAATTGCAAATCCGCGCCAACTTGTTTTATCCCTTTTTTAAAATCCAAAAAGAAGGTGGAGAAAGCAAAAATATTATTTCCTTTTCAAACCGTAGGTTGAGCGTTTGTTGCGAATGTTTTTCTTTTTCTTCCTTTTTAATTGCGAAGGACTTTTGTGGGAATCTTTATAATTTGAGATGGTATTGTCTTTTTGCGCTCCAAAAGAGTTTCGTTTTCTAACATTGAAAGGCATGTCGAATTTATAGCTTGCTCCTAAAGAAAAATATCCATAACCTTCGGGAGATCTTCCGGCTTCTGGCCATGCGTCCTGCAAATCGGTGAATAACATATGCCTACTCATCTCAAAATTAACATTGAATTTTTTCGAAATGATATATTTCAATCCTAATCCAATTGGCACCGATGCAGTAAAACCTTTTGATGTTAATGTATTTACTGTGTCGGAACCAGAATACTGCATGGTTGCAGAATAATTTGTTACACCAATTCCAACAATACCATAGATAAGAAATTTCCTGTTTGGATTTCCAGAAAATAACAAATCACTAAAATTTACAGTTCCATTTAAATTTAACTCCTTAAATTTTCCTTCAAAAGAAGCATTTAAAGTTCTTTTTTGATCTGATAGATTCCCCATTGCATATTGCAGGGATACATCAAAAAGTGGGGAAATAACTTTTGTTAAGGTAAATTGAAAAGCTGGATGGCGATTCTCCCAGTAAAATCCAGAAAATGGACTGTTTTTGGTGATCTTATTTTGGTTTTCGGTGATATCTCCATAAAAGGCATCTAAACCAATATTTGCAGAGAACATCCAGTTGTTTGCGAAGCCACTTCGGTCTTGGGCTTTTGTTGAAATTGCTATGAGCAAAAAGAGTATGATTGAGAAGCTAACTCTTTTAACGTGAGGGTAAATTATCGTCATTAAGTTCGTTTATTTTTTTATGCAAAAATATCATTTTTAGGGC
>CAIMMM010000138.1 GCA_903842575.1 uncultured Bacteroidota bacterium
AACGATTAACCTTTTCTTAAACGATTAACCTTTTCTTAAACGATTAACCTTTTCTTAACCAATTAAACAGTTAAACTTTTTTTAAACAGTTAAACGATTAAACCTTTTATTAACCGATTAACCCTTTTTCTTAACCGATTAAACTTTTCTTAACCGATTAACCTTTTCTTAAACGATTAAACCTTTTCTTAAACGATTAACCTTTTCTTAACCAGTTAAACTTTTTTCTTCAACGTCTCTTTATTATTAATTTGATATTTATAAAGTGAATTGAGTTTATTTAATATAGCGTCCAGTTTTACTCTAAGCGCAGTATATTTTTCTTCATTAATATATCCCATGTCTAATGCTGTATTCAAATGATCTATGGTTTCCAGTGCTGATGAAAAGGAAATATTTGTAAAATGTGCCTGATCAAAATTAGAAGACCTTCCGGAACCCTCTGCTAAATTTGCTGAAATACTAGCGGATGACCTATTCACTTGACTGGTTAAATCAAATCTTTCTTCTTTTGGAAATAACTGACTCATCAATTTTATTTCTATTTTGAATTTTCTAGCCAACTGATACACTTCCAATTTTTCGAAAGAATAGATGTTATATTTCATTTTGTGTTGGTTGTTTGTGTATGATTGGTTGATTGGTTAATTGTTTAACTGTTTAATCGTTTAATTGGTTAATTGGTTAATTGGTTAATCGTTTAATCGTTTTAATTGAATGTAACATTTGAACTCCCTTTAAAAAGTTAACCCTTTTTTTAAACAGTTAACCCTTTTTAAACAGTTAAACGATTAACCTTTTCTTAACCGATTAACCCTTTTTCTTAAACGATTAACCTTTTCTTAAACGATTAAACTTTTCTTAAACGATTAAACTTTTCTTAAACGATTAAACTTTTCTTAACCGATTAACCCTCAAACTACAACTTCACTTCTTTAAACGAGTGTTCGTTTTCTAAAAACCAGTCGTACGTACTTCGGATTCCGTCTTCTAAAGTAATTTTAGCTTTCCATCCTTGTTTTTCCATTTTACTAACATCCATTAATTTCTTTGGGGTACCATCGGGTTTAGTACTGTCCCAAATAATATCTCCTTCATGTCCTACGATTTTTTGAATTAATTGGGCCAACGATTTTATGGTTAAATCAACACCAGTTCCAATGTTATATAAGTTTTCTTCGAAAATATTTTCTGTGGCAAAAACTACGGCTTCAGCTAGATCTTCTACATGAAGAAATTCGCGCATTGGTGTGCCTGAACCCCACAGTGTCACGGATTCGTTGCCGTTGAGTTTGGCTTCGTGAAATTTTCGAATCATCGCTGGAAGTACGTGCGAAGTCTGTAAATCGAAATTGTCATTTGGGCCGTATAAATTCGTTGGCATCAGGCTTACAAAATCTTTTCCGTATTGTTTGCGAATCGCTTCACAAGATTTGACTCCGGAGATTTTGGCAATAGCATACCATTCGTTGGTGGGTTCTAAAGAAGCCGTTAACAAACAATCTTCTTTTAAAGGTTGTGGTGCTAGTTTTGGATAAATGCACGAACTTCCCAGAAAAATAAATTTGGAAACATTTTGCTGCAATGCATTTTCAATAAGATTGTTTTGAATTTGCATGTTTTCCATTAAAAAAGTGTATGGATAATCGTTGTTGGCCATAATTCCTCCAACTCTTGCAGCAGCATCAATGACAATATCCGGTTTTTCTTGAGCAAAAAAATCCTGAACCGCCGCTTGATTTCTCAAATCGAGTTCTTTGCTGGTTTTGCCTACAAGATTTTCGTACCCTTTAGCTTTTAATGCATTCCAAATGGCACTTCCTACCATTCCATTATTTCCTGCTATGTATATTTTTTTGTTCATTTTTTTTATTTGGCAATAGGTTTGTTGGATATTTGTTTATACTATTAAACTCTTAAACAGTTAACCTTTTTTAAACAATTAAACGATTAAGCGTTTCTAAAGTTAAGCCTTAAAAACGGATAGTAATTCGTAGGCTGCATTTTTCATGCGATTTTCATACGAATCGTATAATGGTTTGGTATAATCTCTGTCTGGATAATTTTCTAAAATCGAAACCAATTGCGCTACATTATGAGGTTCAAAATAAGTTCCCCTTTCTTCTAATTGTTCCATATTTACATTAAGATTTGCCGCAATTACAGGAACCTGAAGTGATTTAGCATCTTCGATAACCGTGCTCCAGCCTTCAAAAAGACTTGGTTGCAATATGGCTTTTGCAAATTTCATCAATAATAATTGATCTCCACGCGGAATTAACCCTAAAAATTTAACAGACGATTGTAACTCATTTTTATTGATGATATCATGTAACTCCTGCATGTATTCGGATTCGGGTTTCTCGGGAAAACGACCAGTTACAGCAACACTCACTTCAATTCCTTTTTCCTTAAGTTTTGCGACCGCTTCAAAAGCTACTTTATGATTCTTATGTTTATGAAACTGATTGCTTATCATAAAATAATCATTCGATAGTTGGTACTTCGCTTTGATTTCCTCAAAATTTAAATCTGGTAAATTATCGATAATAGAAACAAAATGATAGATATGAATATTGAGGCTTTTGGGTATTTTAAAAAACTTCAAAAAATCATCCTTAACAGCCTGACTAGAAACCACCATATCTTTGGAGTTTTTTAAAATAAATCGTATTCGGGCATTGCGTTCGATTACTTTTCTTTTGGTAAAAAACTGAGGATAATATTGATGTTGTAAATCGGCATACCAAGACACTAATTTAATTTCTAATTTACTTTTAACAGGATAATCGTGCATTGGGAAAATGGCTTCCAGCTTGTGATTAATAACCAAATCATGAACAAATAGGTTTTTATTTTGAAGTATCGAAAATAAATATCCTTTGTACACTGATGGAAAAGTATGAGGAACTATTTCTAAATAAGGATATTCAATTTGGTCAACATATTTTTGTAGTGCTGGATTCAAAAGCACTACAACTGTGGGTTTATCGTGATCTTCTAAAAAATTTAGAGTTTTGACAACATTCATAATATAAATTAATCCACCAGTCCATTTCGGATTAAAATTAAAAACGATGCCCAATCTAAATCTTTCTTTATTTTTCATAAATAGGATTTAAAAGTGAATTTCTTTAGCCCAATCGATATAGTCTTTAACTCCCTTTTCAATAGTATATTGAGGCTCATAGCCCATCGCTTGAAGTTTAGAGATATCTGCTCGCCAACGCAAAGGGTCACCCAACTTAACTTTTTTATTAAATACAACTTTTTTATTGCTGTTTAAATAATCTTTAAACAAATCAGCTATGTAGGATATTGAATGCTCTTTGCCATTTCCTATATTAATTTGCTCACCAACGAAAGCGGCATTTTGAATAATTAAATAAATAGCCTGCAAAACATCATCAACGTGGATAAAATCTCTTGTTTCACTTCCAGTTCCAAATAATTCTACTGTTTCATTACTCCTAAATTTACCAAATAAATCCCAAAGTAATTGTTTTTTTAATCCATTCCCATAGGCCGAAAAAATTCTAACAGAACATGTACTTATTTGATAAAATTCAAAATATTCTTTACAAATTTGTTCTGCCTGCATCTTATGAATTCCATAGGGAGACAATGGTTTCAATAGAGTATCTTCTTTAATAGGCAAAACATTTGGATTTCCATAAACTGCTGCACTAGAAAGGTTTATAAATTTACATTTTGATTGCTGATTACGAATGGCTTCCAATATTTTAAAAACATTAATTGTATTAAGACTAAAATCTTTCATTGGAAATTGAAGAGATAGTGGAACACTTGCGGCACCGGAACAATTGACGCAAACATCTATTTGTATATCTTTAAAAAGAAAATTATAATCGGAATTTGTCGCATCTATTTGAAAATAATTCTTTTCGTTGTAATCAGTTACTACATCACAGCCAAAGACTTGATATTTATGTTGCTTAAAATACTGAGTCGCACAGCTGCCTATAAATCCTTTTGAGCCAATTATTAATATATTCATGCTTTATTTTAAAAATAAAATTTTAGAATTTGGAGAATTTTCAAATCTTAAATTTTATAATATTGTTTTATTAATTCAACAATTTGACCAACTTGATCATCTGATAATTCAGGATAAATTGGAAGACTTAATATTTTATTCTGATAGTCACTTGCTATAGGAAAATCATTTTTTGAATATCCCAGATATTTATATGCATTCATATTTGGTAAGGCAATAGGATAATGTACTGATGTTTCAACTCCATTTTTAAGCAAAAACTCCTGCAATCCGTCTCTATTGTCACATCTGATAACATAAAGATGATATGAATGCAGAGTGTCTCGTCTTTTTATTGGGGTAACAATTGAATTTACCTCTGAAAGCAATTTTGTATATAGGTCAGCAACTCTATTTCTTTGATTTGTCCATTCTAAAATATAAGGCAATTTAACTGATAAAATAGCCGCTTGAATTCCGTCTAGTCTGCTATTGATGCCTTCCATTTCATGTTGGTGTTTTTTTAACGCACCATGCCTAGCAAACATCCTACACTTCAATGCTAAATCATCATCATTAGTAATGAGACAACCCGCATCACCATAAGCCCCTAGATTTTTACCTGGATAAAAACTAAATGATCCCGCTAATCCTATCAAACCTGCTCTAATTCCTTTAAATTCACTAAAATGTGACTGCGCACAATCTTCAAGAATAGGAATATTGTATTTGTTAGCAATTTTGCTAATCTTATCCATATCACACATCTGGCCATATAAATGAACTGGTATGATACATTTTGTATTTACGGTTATCTTAGATTCCAATAAATTTTCATCTATGGTATAATACTGGGGATCAATATCAACAAAAACTGGCCTTGCCCCAGTTTGAGAAATCACTTCAGATGATGATATCCAAGAATTAGCAACGGTTATTACTTCGTCTCCAATGCCAATCCCCAACATTTTCAGCACTATATATAATGAATCAGTGCCGTTGGCTGTTGAAATACAATGTTTAACCCCATAAGCTTTTGCAAAAGAATCCTCAAATTCCTTAACTCTATGACCTCCAATAAAAGACGTTTCTTCAATTACATTTTGTATAGCTAAATCGATTTGGGGCTTTATTGTATGATACTGAGCTTTTAAATTTACAAATGGTATTTTCATAATTATTTTTTTTTTCTAGCTGGGTTTCCTATGTATATACCAGGCTGAGTAATATTTTTTGTTACTACTGCTCCTGCTCCTATTACAACGTTATTACAAATATTAATTGGTAAAACTGTTGCATTAGAACCAATAGAAACATTGTCTCCAATTGTTGTGCTTTTCCATTTAGATTTATCGCCATTAGCCGGACCTCCATTCTCAAATAAATCGTTTATAAACATTACACCGTGTCCTATAAAACAATTATTTCCTATAGTTACAAGTTCGCAAACAAAAGTATGAGATTGAATTTTAGTATTGGAACCTATTTTTACGTCTTTTTGAATTTCGGTAAATGGGCCTATAAAACAATTGTCTCCAATTTCACAATCATACAAATTGATTGGTTCGACAATTTTCACATTTGTACCAAATGAAACATTTTTGGTTTTTGATTGAAAGATAATTGGTCTTGACATTTTTAAAATTTTTGATCAGAATTATTGTATATTTTTTCAATTATTTCAACTGTTTTTAATCCCTCGTAAGCATTTGTTGTAATACTTGCATTATTTTGCAGCACTTCAATTAAATTAGCATATACTTTGTCATGGTTACTCATTGAACCTTGATAATTACCATAATTATTTGGCTTGTTTCCTTCTTGGAGGTTCTCTATCTTATAATTTTTGATATTTTGATATTCAAGCTCATTCAAATATTGACCTCCAATTTTTACAGTCCCATTTTCAGCAAATATTGTCAATGAACCTTCCATGTTTTTTTCAAAAGAATTTACTGTATAGTTAATTGTGCCTATTGCACCCGAATCGAACTTGATAATTACAACTCCAGTATCTTCAAATTCTATTATGTCTTTGTGAGCAAAATTGGCTATATATGAATTTACATCCTTGATATCCCCAATTAGCCAGTAAAGTAAGTCGATAAAATGACTAAATTGTGTGAACAAAGTGCCTCCATCTAAATCTTTTGTTCCTTTCCAGGAATTGTGATAATAATCTTCATTTCGATTCCAAAAACAACTCAGTTGAACGCTGTAAATTTGCCCTAAGTGCCCATTTTCAATTGCTTCCTTTACTGCTTCTACAGGAGGGTTAAACCTATTTTGTTTTATGGCAAATAGCCTTTTATTAGATGATTCTGCAGTTTTTATCATTTCTCCACATTCCCTAACATTGAGACCCATAGGTTTTTCGCACAAAACATTAAAACCTGATTTAAGTGAGAAAATAGATTGAGGAGCATGGAAGCTATTAGGAGTACATATCGATATTACATCAACATTTCCTTTCTCACTATTAATTAAAGATTCCAAGTCGTAATATGAATTACAACCGTATTCCAAAGCAAAAGTATCCGCTTTTGTTTTATCAATATCACATACTGCTACTAATTTTCCGAAATTTTTTATATGCTCCGCATGTCTTGTCCCAATTCTACCACACCCAACAAGTGCAAACTTAACTTTTTCTTTCATCAAAGTAAATTTTAAAAATTTGTAAATATTTATTTTTTATTGTAGCCCACGAATATTTTTGAAAAGTATATTTTGAAATCGGTAAGTTATCTATCAAATTCAATTTGAATAATTCATAATAATTCATAATGCATTCTTTCATTTCAATGTCCGTTTTAAATAATTTTCCACGACCATTATCAACTCTAACCTCCAAGTTGGAAATGGATTCATAAATAATTACTGGAGTTCCACAAGCAGAAGTTTCAATAGTTGTAATTGATATTCCTCCTGGAAAAATCGCAACATCAATGTAATTATAGAAATCACATAAATCTTTTGGAGGGAGTAATGCTATAAATTCTACTTCTAAAGTTGAATTAGATGCTGTTTGCCTCAAAGTATTACAGTAATCATCATCTCTAATACCCGCAATTATTAATTTTATATTCTTCTTAAACTCTAATTTATCAAGTTCCTTTATTAAATAATCAATTCTTTTAGAAGGTTCAATTTTACCAGCAAAACCAATAATAAATTTATCCTCCTTATTCTTTTTTTTTACTATCAAAGTAAAAATTATCCTGATCATATCCTAGTGGAATAATTGTAAAAAGGGAAATAGGAAGACCAAATCTCTTTGATAAAATCTTTGGCCCTACATCTGAAAAAGTTACAACATTTCTAATTTTAGATTTTAGAAAAAAAAGATTAATTCTAAAAAAATAATAATATAACTCCGCAAATCTTCCTTCTTTTGAATGTGTTCTTGAATCGGTATGATCGTTTATTAATACTGGAGGAGCTTTTTTCCCTTTTAGAAAAACCATCCAAAGTACTGTGATTGAACTAAAATTTCCAATTCCATACAAATGTAATATATCGAAGCCACTATTGAATAACAACTTCCAAAGTTTAATTGGATTTTTGTAAATAACTTTTTCATTTGGACTCCATGTTTTCAATCTATGCACAGAATAATATTCTCGTTTCACAAATCCAGCTGAATCTAATGTTTTTATATATTTCTTCCAGGATAATAAATATTTGTCTGAAGTAATAAAAACCGATTCGTGATTTTCTTTATGTAACTCCTTTGCTAAGTAATGTTCAGTGTAAAATAAATCCTCTTGAAAATTAGCGAATATTCTTCCTATTTTCATATGTTGTTTTTTGTATTTTAAACGATATAATTATCTATTATATGGCTTGCTATTGATAAAGAGGCTGTTGCCCCAGGGGATGGCGCGTTTATAATGTGGACTTGATTTCCGATTTTTTCAATTCTAAAATCCATTATTAATTCTCCTTCTTTATCCATTGCTTGAGCTCTAACACCCGCTGTTCCTTTTTCAAGCATATAATCTTCTATACTCGGAATTAATTTTTTTGCTTTATTTACAAAATCTCTTTTAGATAATGAACTTATAAATTCTCCTACAGTAAAACTAAAATTTTTTAAAATAAATTTATGGAAGCCTTTATAGAAGATTATGTCAGCAATATCTTTTACATCAAAATCTTTATTAGTATAGCCTTCCCTTTTTAATGCTAAAACAGCATTTGGTCCTACCTCCCTTTTTCCATTAGTCATTCGAGTAAAATGTACTCCCAGAAATGGATAGTTAGGGTCTGGAACTGGATAAACTAAATGATTTATTAAATCTTTATAATCTTCTTTAATATTCATATACTCTCCTCTGAAAGGTATAATCTTTAGTGGGGAGTTTAATTTTGAAAAGTTTTTATAAGTCCTATCGGATTGTAAACCAGTGCAATTTATAATATAATCAAATTCATAGCTATTATCAAGAGTATTAATGATACTTTGATTTCCATTAACAACTATATTAGTTACTTCTGTATTATAGCTAATTATTCCTCCTGCATTATAAATTTCTTTTGACATTTGATTCATTACCTGATTATAATCTACGATTCCTTCTTCAGGAACGAGTAATGCTTTGGTAGCAAAAACATTTGGTTCCCTATCTTTTAATTCCTCATTATTTAAATATTTAAGTCCCAATAATCCATTTTTTTTACCCCTTCCGGCTAAATTTTCTAAATATTTTGCTTCAATATCATTTGATGCTACAACAACTTTTCCACAAATTTCATGTTCAATATGGTTTGTTTTGCAAAAATGAATCATTTCCCTAATTCCATCAACAGCTAATTTAGCTTTTAAAGAACCCGGAAGATAATGCAAACCACAATGAAGCACCCCGCTATTATTTCCTGATTGATGCTTACCAAATCCACTCTCTTTTTCAAAAAGATGAATTTTAAAGGCTTTTTGATTTTTGATTAACTGATAACCAATAGCCAATCCCAAAATCCCGCCACCTATAATTGCTATTTTTTTATTTTTATTCACTAGTTTTAAATGAAATTAAAGTTTTCTTATTTTGCATATTTAAGTCTTTATTTGTTATGAATAGCCTTTTGAATCACACTAATATATTTATCTACAATCCTATTTATATTGTATTTTTCTTCTGCTGTTTTTCTTGCATTAATTGAATAATATTCATAATCCTCAGCTATTTTAGCAATAGCATCTGCAAGTCCTTGATAATTTGGCGTTTCTAATTTCCATGGATCTCCACCATAAGGAACTATTATACCAGAGCCATCTGGAACCAGCTCCTTTAAAGAACCCGTATCAAAACCAACAACTGGTGATCCACATGCCAAGGCCTCAATAACAGTATTTGGACAACCTGCATTTATATCCAGAGATAAATAAATTGTGTTTTGATAAGTTTTTGGTAAATCATTAAATGCTACTCTGCCAATGTAATTTACATCTGTTTTTAATTTTTCCCTTTGTTCTTTGAATTTTATATCACCATAAACCTCAAATTTAATTTCTAGCTTTTGACTCAAAAAATTAATCAAATCAATTGCGTAGGGTGTATAATCTACATATCCTTCTAAACAAATTAAATGTGGTTTAGTTTTTACATCATTAAAGTAAGGTCTAAATTCTTCAATATCAATTCCATTATTTATTATTTCATAATTTTTACTTTTCCTCCATCCTGCAGATTTCCACCATTCTTTAACAAAAATAGATTGATAAACAATGTAACTTGAAAGAAATTTATGAATTATCTTGCAAATAATATTTTGAATTTCTGATTTTATAAAGGGTAATGGTACTATTTTTCTTTTTCTATGAATCCAATTAATCCCATCTAATCTATAAATAATTGGAATTTTATTAAATTTATTTTTTAATAACCAAATAAGTTTCTTTGTCCCCCCAACAACAAAAACAATGTCAGCCTTATCAGTATCATAGGCATAAATAATTTTATATCCTCTGTTTTTGAGTTCGGCTTCAAATCTTTTTTGAAAACTACCTGGTCCTCCACTTGCTGGTGGGTGAGGAAATGCAACTGTAAACATAACTATCTGTCTTTAATTTTTTTTGCTGGAACGCCAGCCATTAAGCTGTAAGGCTCTACATTTTTTATAACAACACTACCTGCAGCTATAACTGATCCATCACCAATTTTTACTCCTTGCAGTATTGTAACATTTGCGCCAATCCATACATCACAACCAATAGTAATAGTATTAAAAACGTGGCCTTGTTTCCGAATTGGTTTTAATCTATCAGTGTAAATATGATTGCCACTATGAATTGTACAACTGGGGCCTAGTATTGTATCATCACCAATAAATATTTGCCCACCGTTTTCATTGGCTGCTATCCATGTTTTATCATTAAAGGAAACATTATTGCCTAAAAACAAAGCAGAGGGTTGTTGAATTTTAGACCATTGTCCAATTTTAAAATTTGCTCCTGACTTACCTATAAAAATTTTATAAAAAAACGAACGTAATTTAAATCCCAAATAGCCCGGCATTAAAGCTAACAAACCCTCAATTATAGTGTATAATTCATTTTTAATTCTCTTCATCTAAAAGGTATTTTGTGGAAAAATCAATACTAAAAAATCTCATTTAAAATTTAAACATCAAATCTACCATCCATCCATACGGATTAAATGTTCCTTCATGCCATTTCATTTGTTCGTCCCAATACCCTGTGCATGGATCATATACTTTGTTGGCAAATCCGTAACTAATCTCCACCAATTTAGGGTTATTATCTGTATCAAAAATGTAATCATAAGCGACACATTGGGCTTTTAATTTTTGGGTATATTCAAAAGAGAGTGCAACACATCTTGGATCGAATACTTCTCTTTCATATCTAAAGTCTCCACTTCCTGACGCTCTAAAATCGTTGGCTCTGACCATCCTTTTTAACGCAAATGCTTTTCCATCAATGACAATAATACGAATGTCTGAATCGTTGTTGGGTAAAAATTCTTGAAAATATAAATAATTCATTTCATTACCCATCACTTGTGCATACCGTGGAGGTTTTACAAACCGAATAATACCTTTAAATACATCAAAAGCATTAGTTTTACCTAACTTCCATTTTCGGATTCTTTCTTTCAAATTACCCCATGCATCATAAGCAGGAAATCCATTAGAAAAAGCTTTTTTTAAAAGCGATTTTGCTTCAGATTTGGAATGAACTAATTGCACATTTTGAGAACCTGCTCCACCTCGAAGTTTAAATACTTTAGGAAATGATGTTTTTTCAATCCATTCTAAAGCGGTTTTTGTATCATAAAAAACCCAAGTCGGTACTAAATCAATTTTTAAGGCTTCTAACAAATACTTTTGCCCTACTTTATCATCAAAATGCCAAGCGGTATTGAAATCTGGGAAAACTTTTATTCCACTTTGTTCTAAAGAAAATAGTAAAGGTTTTGCCATTACAATATCTTTAGGCTCGGCTTGGTGATAATGCCACATCAAAGCTTTACAATCTTGTAATTGCTGTATGATATCACTGTCATAGCAATTGACCAGCTTATATGAGATATTATTATTTTTGCAATAATCTATCCATCGGCAACTGAAGCCGTGTTTTTTTATATTGTTGTGAATCGCTATCATTTTGGTGATGGGGAAAAGGGTTAATCGGTGTGAAAAGGGTTAACTGGTTAAGAAAAGGTTAATCGGTTAAGGAAAAGGTTAATTGGTTAAAAAGGGTTAATCGTCGTTTATACATATGAAATTTCATAAAGGAGAAAATAAATGTTATTTACAATTAAACAGTTAAACGAATAAACAATTAACCAATCATACACAATTAAACAATTAACCAGTTAACCGAATAACCAAACAACTCCTTAATCCAAATATTGTTGTGCCCATAATTCAAAACCTAGCATTAACCAAATAGCATCTAATTGATCAGGTGTTGTCTTAGAAATATTAGAAACCCAAGTTGTTAATGCTGTTGTATTAAAAAGATTTCTTTTCTCAATACTTGGTGCAATTTGAGTGTTCCATTTGTCTTGAAAAAAAGTAGAAGAAAAAAACGAACGCAAAGGAATACCAAAACCCATTTTATCTCTATAAGCAAATGATTCTCCAAATTTAGAGGCACAAATTTCTTTTAAAACCATTTTACCTTCAGCTGATCCTTTATACTTACCAATTAATAAATCAGCAGGAATGTTTAATGATATAGACACCATTGTATTATCCAAAAAAGGAACTCTATTTTCAATAGAATGTGCCATAGACATTTTATCTTGACGCATCAACAAATCAGGCAAATAGGTAAGTAATTCATATTTTCGTTGTCGAAGTGTCGTATTACCTTTAAGTTTTTTAAACAATGAAACTCTATCTTGTATAGCATTTTTTAGTGTAAAATCATTTTTTAGCGCTTTTGCCGTAGCCAAACTTCCAAAAGCAGTTTCCATAATCATTCTAGAATCAGAGTTGGTATAATAGCTTATATAATCTAATACATATCGAAAATTATTCTTCAATCCGCTCCAAAAAAAACGAGTTAAATAAGGAAATTGTAATGCTCTAATAAAACGGCCATAACCTCCTAAAGACTCGTCTGCTCCTTCGCCACTTAGTAAAACCGTAACGTGTTTCTTTGCTTCTTCACTAAGCAGATAAATACCTATAGTATTAGGATGATTCAGTGGATGTTCAAAATGCCAAATCGCTTTTTCCAAGACCTCAAAATAGTATTGAGCCTCCATTTCATATTTGTGCGCTTGTAACGAAAGTTTTTCGGCTACGATATCAATGTATTTTTCTTCCGAAAACTTAGGGTCTTTAAAGGTGATGGATATGGTTTCCAATTGTCCTTGCGCTAAAGCTTTGGCAGCATAATAAGTCACCAAAGAAGAATCGACACCGCCCGAAAGCTGGCATCCCAATTTCACATCACTAATCATTTGCGACTTAACACTAGACTCTAATGCTTTTTCTAAAACTGTTTTAGCAGCAGCTGTAGATATTTCCTGCCTCCCTTCCCGATTGATATCATAGTAGATATGCGATTCCATCACACTTCCTTTAACCGAAAGATAAGTTCCCGGAATGCAATTCGTAATGTTTTTAAACAAAGTATCATTGATAACATTTCTGAACAATAAAAAGGCATCCAGGGTTTGAAAATCGGGTTCAAATCTAAAATCGGGGAGGGCTTTAAAACTTTTCATTTCCGAAGCGAAAGCTATCCTTCCCTCTTCCTTTAAAATGTATAACGGTTTTATTCCGAAACGATCTCTGGCTAAAAATAAGGCATTCAAATTTAAATCATAAATGGACAAAGCGAACATGCCGTTGAGCATCGTAATCATTTTTTCCATGCCATATTCCATATACAAATACAAAACGATTTCGGTATCGGAAGTGCTTTTAAAAATATATCCTTTGCTTTCTAAATCTGCTTTATAATCGAAAGCGTTATAGATTTCTCCATTCATCATTAGAATGACCTTGTCATCAGGACTCAACATGGGTTGGTGTCCCATTGGGGATAAATCCAAAATACTCAACCGATTAAACCCAAATAGTAAATCTTTATCGGTAGCGAAAGTGGCATCTTGGCTTATCGAAATGGTTTCATACGACTGGTTTTTGGTATTTATTCCAACAATGCCTGAATCATCCGGTCCGCGGTGCTTTTGAAGGGCAAGCATCTCACGAATCGTTGTATTGCTGGTTTCTTTTCTGGCATCAAAATAATAATACCCTGTAAATCCACACATATTATTGGTTGGGGTTTATGGAATGAATCAGTATATCGCGGTGGGCTTCACATCGCATTAAATTGGTGTACAACAATTTTTTCTTTTTAGTAATAATGGAAGGCAACAAACCTCTTTTATACAAGCTTGCCATAATCCCTTTGTAGGGCTGAATCCACGTATTCATTAACGGTTTCCAGGTAAGTACGTACTTGTCAAATTTACTTTGCAAAGCAGCATCATCGGCAATAATTTGGTTGCGTTTTTCTAAATGAAGTAGCATGGTATTTCGCTCTTCAATAGGCAACATTTTTAACCCAACCTCGTCGGAGTTTTGCGTTACAAATTCCATTTCAAAAGTAATGGGTTTGCTTTTTTCAAATCCCAGTCTAACAAGCATTCCTTTATTCCATGGAAGATTTCTCATCCCTTCCCAATCGAAACAAAAATTACCTAAACTGTAAAAGATAGGTGCTTCTTTATATACCTCATATCCTGATATGATATGCGTGTGATGACCAATGACCGCATTGGCACCGGCATCTACAAAAAATCGGTACCATTTTTTCATTCTTGGGCTTGGCAATTCGTAATGCTCATGACCTCCATGAACAATTACCACAATAAAATCGGCTTGCTTTTTTGCCTCTTGAATTTGGTTGAATACATGGGCTAAATCGATGGGGTGACAACCGGGTTCGGAACCAAAAGTGGTGGTCCATTCGTTTTCGGCTATATTAATAAAAGCAATTTTAGTTTCTTCTTTTTTCCAATAAAAGGTTTTTGAAGCTTCCTTTAAATTTTCACCGCTTCCCAACCAGCTGATGTTATGTTTTTGCAAAGCAGTATAGGTTTCCTGCATCCCTTCCCAACCATAATCTTTAAAGTGATTGTTGGCGGTTGCTACCAAATCGCAGTTTAAGTGATTTAAAATAGCGGCAGTATCAGGATGTGCTTTGATGTGCGGTCCTGTCTTTTTAATTCCAGCATTACTCGTCGTTAAAGGACATTCTAAATCCAAAACATTCAAATCGTTTTCCTTAAAAAAAGGAAGTACCGACTCAAAAAGGGGTTTCCAAGTGTTGGTTTTAAATTGTTTTTCGACACGAAGCCACGGACAAAAATCTCCGGTAAATCCTATTTTAATCATTGTTTAGTTCTTACTAATTATTTTCTCCTTCTTCAAAATATTTTCATAAATGAAAGCCGTTAATTTTTTGCCGCCATTTTGATTTAAATGGTCATGCGCTAACCAATCCTTTTTAGAATCGATAATATTTTGTGAAACTTCATAATTGTTTAAATTATATAATTTCAGTTGCGTATGGTCAAAAAGATTGATAGAGTAGTTATATGGAAACGAATTGCGGTTTTCGTTTGACCCAGGAAGTTCAATTGGAATTACCCTAATATTATTGTTTTTACAAATCGTTATAAATTCTTGAAGACAAGCATTATCGTATCGAAAAACAGTCTTTGCATCTTTAAAAACAGATTCATCTGGAATTACTTTTGGTGATTTCCACTGACCTCTTACAATTTTAGAATTACGATGATCTTTTGAAATAAGTATTTTAAACATTTCAACCGCCAACCATTGAAAATTTAATAGCGGGGGATTGACAAGTTTATCTATTAAACTTGAATCATAAAAAAAGGTAACTTCTGGGTTTTTAAAGGCAATCTTATTCAGATATCCTCTACCGATAGAAGAAGACAACCCAATTACTACCATTTTTGGTACGGTATTATGTTTTAAATAGTCTTCCAGCATCAATAATGAATTAGAAATATGACAACCAGCAATTGACATATTATAGGCACTAAGCCCTTTGCTAGTAAGATATTCAGCATCAATTGCATCTAATGCCATACTATTACCAAAAACAAGCACTTCGTAATTTTTATTTTTAAAATTAGAAACATCATTAACTTTTTTAAAATCCAGACTGTAATTTAGTAATAACACTAAATACAAGATATTCAATAAAAGCAATAAAGCTAGAAACCAAAAACATTTTTTAAAAAACTTAGACATGCTTTAAAGTTGATTAAAATTGAAAATAAATAAAGTTATTCTGTTTGCCCCCAAAAAGCAGAATAAAAAGAACAATAATCGCATAAATAGACCATCTCTTAATGCCATTATTCATGGTGACTTGATTGAATTGAAGTCCAAACTGTTTGTCTCGATGCAACCATTCCACTATGATTAAAATTCCAATCATAATACAATGAATGATTAAATAAATTGGATCGTTTTTACCTAAAAAATTAGGCATTTGAAATAAACTTCTGGAGAAAATTTCCTCTAATATGGCAAAAGCTTGTGTAATGGTATCCGATCTAAAAAATATCCATGCTATCACCGTTAAGAAGAACGTAAATGAAATTTGAAAAAATTCTTTTAGTGAGGGCAGAAAACTATGGGTTGGAATAATATGTAAATAATTCCTGTTTCTATTTAATAACAATAGTGGAATAAAATAAAGGGCATTTAGAAAACCCCATGCTATAAAAGTCCAATTGGCTCCATGCCAAAAGCCGCTGACAAGAAAGATTATAAACGTGTTTCTAACCTTCATCCAAGTACCTCCCTGACTTCCGCCTAGTGGGTAATAAAGATAATCTCGAAACCATGTTGATAAAGAGATATGCCATCTTCTCCAAAATTCAGCAATATCACGAGAGAAATAAGGAAAAGCGAAATTGCGTAATAAATCTATTCCAAATAATCGGGAAACCCCTAATGCGATATCGGAGTACCCTGAGAAGTCACCATAAATTTGAAAGGTAAAAAATAGTGCCCCTATAAATAAACTGCTTCCATTATGTTCTCCGCTTGCGTTAAAAATAGCATTCGCATAAGTAGCACAATTATCAGCAATAACAATTTTTTTGAATAATCCCCATAGAATTTGTCTTAAACCGTCGGTAGCTTTCTTATAGTCAAATGTTCTCGCTTTTTTAAATTGAGGTAATAAATGAGTAGCTCTTTCAATTGGACCTGCAACTAATAATGGGAAATAACTAACGAATACGGCATAATCAACAAAGTGGGTTTCTGCCGCTATTCTCTTTTTATAAACATCAATAATATAAGAAAGACCATGGAAAGTGTAAAAAGAGATGCCAACAGGCAAAATTACTTTTAAGGTCCAAGGATCAATAATTATTCCTGCACTAGCAATGGCATCAGTTAATTCAGTTACAAAAAAATTGTAATATTTAAAAAATCCTAAAAATCCTAAATTGATTCCGATACTTAAAAGCAACCAAAACTTGCTCTGGGCTTGCGTTTTGGCTTGTTCAATTTTAAGCCCTGAAAAATAATCTAAGAAAGTTGAAAATGCCAAAAGGAAAAGAAAACGCCAATCCCACCAAGCATAAAACACATAACTTACTAAAAGAATTAATAGATTTTGTTTGCTAATGCTTTTTTGAAAAACGAACCAATAGAGTATAAAAACGATTGGTAGAAAAATGGCAAACTCTATGGAATTAAATAACATAAATGCAATTTGTGGTTTTTAATAGAAACAGCCTCTTAAGCAATGTTGTATTTGGATAATTCATCGGTGGATATAAATTGAACCTCAGGCCATTTCTTAACTATAGTTTTCAACAATAGATCTAGGTCCTGTAAACCACGATCTCTATTTTTTTCATTTATAAAGCCAACATAATTAATACGATGGGAGCAAATTACGGCGGGTTTATTCCAATGAAAAGCACTTGAAATTTGAGCCAAACAACTATTTACCCAATCCCTGTTGGGATTCATGGAAGGTTCGAAAATGCAATTCCTAACATTATACCGCAATCCCAAAGCGTTGGTTTCCCCAAAACGATGGCTCAACGGGAGGTACTTACTGAAAGTACCTGTTGGTATAAGTTGCGAACGCATACCTTGAATCCACGCTACACCATTCTCTTTTAGTACCACTTCTATCAAAGGGTCCCAATTATAACAGGGAGCAATAAACGATTTAGAAGTTTCCTGGAAAGTTGCTGCAAAAATCTGCAATCCCTCTTCTATGACTTTTTTTTGTTCGGGAATATCGGCTTTCGTATCCCAATCGTAGGCTTCCATAAAACTATAGTCGGCAATGCCCGAATAGGTGGCTTTCCAATCAAAGCAAAACAAGGCGGCTTCATTTTTTTGTTGTAAAACACGAAGCCATCTTTTATATTGTAGGTGTTCCCTTCCATGAAACTGAGGCTGAAAAATACCTGCTGCTTTTCCTTGAAGCCACAGGTCTAAATTATTGGCGTGATTGGGGTATTTTTTAAAGGTTTCTGTAAATTTTTCATAATGAAATTCAGTAAAATTGGAAGCCCTGATTTTATCAAAATCAGGGTTTGCCATGATGGCATTCGCTGTTAGTTTTGCCTGCATTCCATCCGACCCCTTGTGTTTGGACAGGACTTCAAAAAGTAATTCCAAATCATCTTGCGATTCAAGAGCATCCACTTTATAAATGCTATTCCCAATTTCGAGTCCTTTTTTTTGAAAAGCACGCACCGCTTCTATTGAGGGGGTTCGAATGGCGCCCCAGTCATCCGATTCGATGATAACGATTTTTTCTTTTATCGACTTTCCTTTCGCATTTGTTTTTGAAGCGGCGAGATACGATTTTATAGCTTGAATGATTTGGCTTTTATTTTTCATAGAAGTTTATAAACTCAATTTCTATTTGATTAAGTCAATTAGTGGAATGGGGGTGTCAAAAATAACAGCCAATATAGGATTGCCAAATACGGTCAGTAAGGTTATCGTATCGAAAGAGGTTCGTATGGAAACGATAATAAAAAACACCAATAAGGGGGAGAAAAGGGTTGCCCATTTTATATATCTTTTATCAGGATAAACTACAAAATAAAAAAACAACACTGCCATGCCAAAAAGTTGCGCTATAATTAAATAACGTCCTCCTGACGGAAGAAGTGAGGTTATATTACCAACGGATAAAAATAAAAGAGAGAAGCCAAATAAATTGGAAAAAGATTTGTCGTAAGCACTATTTTTTAGTTTTGAAAAATAGATAATGGTAAAAAGTGCTACAAGATACCAACTTAAACTTTGACCATAAAAACCAACATACCAATTTCCTCTGGAATTTAATTCATTTATGACTTCAACATATTCATCGCTAGTATAACTTTGCACTCTTGGCAATAAAACCTCTGGAAGATTACTTTCTAATAGATTGCGAACTGCCTCAACATTCAATGAGGATATAAAAAAACTGGCTATAAAAACAAAATAAAGAAAGCGCCAGGGTATTTTAATGAATGTATATATAAGTAAAACTCCAACTGGTAATACAAAAGAAAAATGGATTAACACACTTGAAATCGCAATGAGCAACCCTTTTTTATTACCATGGACTAAGTACAGAAACCCTCCATAAAAAAACACCTGAGCGGCAGTCCACATACGCACTCCATTCAAATTCCAAAATCCAATAACACAACTAAAAGAAATTAATAATAGCCAAAATAATTTATTCCTTTTAACCTCTTTAGCAAGATCTAAGAGCAACCAAATATTTCTGGAATAAAAATAACCATATACAATTCCGAACACTGCAAACAATATATTTCCACTTTCTGTGAATAAAGACAAGAAGTAGGTAACTAATGGTTCATATACATCTATAATTCCAGTATCTGCATTATAAAAATTAACAATAAAAACATCCCAACTTAACGGCGTATTATACAGCTCTTGTAATCTCGCTATGGTTCTACTCGAATCCATTATCTCAGGATGACACATGGTAAAACCATAAAAAATCACAAACAGCCATACACTGTTTTTAGCCCAATCCTTTTTATTATGGTTCAAAGCTTGAATGAACCCTATAAAAGGGGAAAATAAAAAGTAAATAAAGTTATTCTTCAATGGGTGTATTATTTTTTTGTCAAAGCAATAAATTTATTGACCACGTTCTCTATCCGATACTGATCTTGATTATCAATAAATAATGCATTTGTAAAATTTAATTTCAGAAATTCAAGTACCTTATTTTCTTTTAAATCCCCAAATTTAATAGAAAGTATAGGTTTTTTTATAATAACATAATCAATTAACTTGCTAGGGGTTTGTGCAAATCCAACATTTTCGAAATTAACCACAAAATGCATTTTGGATAACGCATATAATAACTTTTCACGCGGTACAATATCTTTCAGTTGAATTCGCCCTTTACTTTCGGCTACAAAGGGGAACGCAAATTGTGGCGTTGTGGTGTAGATATGAAATTCAAAAGCGAGGCTTTCATCCAAACTATTCAGATATTGCAAAAACTCAGAAGGATCTCGTCTGCCCGGAATAAACATGCCCGCATAGCCAAAAACAACTTTATCAGTGCTCAAATCTCCTTCAAAAAGTGGTACATCTTCAAAACGAAAACCTTGTGAAATAACCTTAATTTTGTTATGGAATTCGGGATAATATCCAGTGATGGAATTTGGGGTAGGAACTGTTAG
Organism: uncultured Bacteroidota bacterium; assembly: GCA_903842575.1. Taxonomy (GTDB): domain Bacteria; phylum Bacteroidota; class Bacteroidia; order Flavobacteriales; family Flavobacteriaceae; genus Flavobacterium. The sequence goes on from CAIMMM010000138.1 coordinate 20,230, forward strand.
ATAATCAGCTTTGCGACAGAACCATTTCTCAACCCAACCAAAATAAAACGGGGGTTTAAAGGTGTCATTTTCTTGTCCCATATAAGGATCACCGCAGTCTGCAATCCATACTGTAGCAATTGGATTTTTTTTGGACCGAACGCTTGCAACTCCCCAATGGATTGGATAAGGAAAAGCAACAGAAATTACAGTATCATATCCTTTTTCTCCTTTTAATGCTTTTTTGATTAAGAAGATTAATTGAAGTCTCGGGTACTCAAACATCAATCCACTAAAGCGAACAACAATTCTCCAAAACAATAATATTAAACCACTACCTTTTACTTTCGGAACCGGCCATGTTAAGGTACCTAAACTTTTAAATTGAATCCCATTTTCTTTACAAAAGGTTTCAACCCCCTCTCTAGGATGTGTAATCACTTTAACCGAATGCCCTTGTCTTACTAATTCTTTGGCTAATTCTGTCGCCCGGAAAGATCTTGGAGAGTTTTCGGGATAAAACCCATTGGAAACCAGTAGTATTTTTTTATGCATGAGCTATGAAAAAGAGTGCTGTTTTATTATTAATTAATCTCCTGTAGTATTTGGATAATTCGTTCGGCTGCTTTGCCATCCCATTTTTCTGGAATACCCCCTTTTTTCCAATTACCACTAAGTAGTTTATCTAAAAAGGGTTTTAAAGCTTTTGGATTTGTACCTACCAATTCGTTCGTACCCATAGTAATTGTTTCGGGTCTTTCGGTAGTATCCCGAAGCGTTATACACGGAACTCCCATTACGGTAGTTTCTTCAGTAATTCCACCTGAATCGGTGATAACGCCCATAGCATTTTCAACTAAATAATTAAATTCTAAATACCCTAAGGGAGCAACAATATGAAGATTATCCGCTTTAATACCAATTGCTTGAAAAACCTTGGCTGTCCTAGGATGCATTGGAAATAGAATTGGAAAATTACCCACATTATTTATTATTTCATCCATCAACTCTTTCAGTTTTTCGTCTGCATCCACATTGGCCGGACGATGTAACGTGAGTACAAAGTAGTTTTTCTTTTTCAAAGACAAACTATCCCAAAAATCGGGTTTCACAAATTTACTTCTGTTTTCGAGTAAGGTGTCAATCATAACATTCCCTACAAAAAAGATTTTATCCTTTGAAACTCCGGCTTTTAAAAGATTTTCTCCAGCCAAAATAGTGGTGGTAAAAAAATAATCGGTGATGCTATCCGTAACCATCCTGTTAATTTCTTCGGGCATGGATAAATCAAAAGAGCGAATTCCTGCTTCTACGTGGGCAACTTTAGTTTGCAATTTTTTAGCAACAATACTACACGCCATGGTGCTGGTAACATCGCCAACTACTAGGACTAAATCGGCTGGATGCTCGAGTAGTTCTTTTTCAAAAGCAACCATGATAGAAGCCGTTTGTTCCGCTTGTGACCCTCCTCCACAATTTAAATTCACATCCGGTTGCGGAATATTCAATTGCCTGAAAAAAGTTTCGCTCATTTTTTCGTCAAAATGCTGTCCTGTATGAATCAAACGATAGGTAATACCGTTGATACTTTGTGTCTTCTTAATGGCATGAATGATGGGAGCAATTTTCATGAAATTAGGCCTCGCTCCTGCTATAAGTGTAATTTTGTTTATCATAAAATTAGTGTATTCTTAAAATCGCGTGTGGATCAAACACCCCTGAAAATTCAATGCTCATTGGTAGTACTTTCTCCCATTCTTGAATCATTTTTCTTTCGTCTTCTCTTATGGTATCATCAACCAAAATAATAGAATTAGGAAAAAGATAGTCTTTAAAAAGATAAAGAAAGCCTCTTCTTCCTCCTTTTGTATTTCCTGGAGGAGCATCGCAGATACATAATCCAATTTTTTCACATTTAAAATCATCAATATCATACCAAGCAAAATCCCCATAATCTTTTAAACCACGAGTGTAAATTATATTGTTAGTAATATGATTTTTGTCTAATTCATTTTGAATACGTTGTGCCCAAAAATCGATATGTTCAAAAGAAATCATTTTTCTATTTTGTTTTTTTGCAATAATCCCTAATAGAATAGTAGATAATCCGCTTCCACATTCAAAAATTAATCCTTCCGATTCCAAAGTCTTGTCAATACAAGTATGCATATAATCAATTTGAGCTGAAAAACCCTGATTTCCCCATGCATAAACTAACTTTTTGATGAGTTTTTTAGAGGGAATTCTATTCGCATCAATTTCAATTTTATATTTTTTTAAAACTATAGGCCATAACCAAGCTTGATGTTTTTTAAGCAATACTGTTCTAATCGAATCTGGAATAACATCTTGAATTCTCATTTTTTATAATTTTTTAATTTGGTTATAGTTGGATAATAAAAATAAAATGAATTAATA
>CAIMMM010000139.1 GCA_903842575.1 uncultured Bacteroidota bacterium
ATTTTGAGATGATGCCATCCGTAAATCCAATTATTGATAATTCTTCGGGCACTTTTATATTAAGTTTTGCTGCAATTTTTATAGCGGTTACGGCAAAAATTTCGTTCACTGCAAAAATTGCCTCAATGTCATTGTTTGCTACGAGGTTTTCAATTTGATTTTCAAAATTCTCCGTGTCTTCAATCTTTAAAATCAGATTTTCATTCAAAGGGATATCATTATTTTTTAAAGCTTTAATATATCCTTCTGTTCTAAGTTTACCAACGCTTACATAATCTACAGTTGTGATGAGGGCTATTTTTTTAAATCCTTTATCTATGAGGTGTTGAATGGTATTAATAGCCGCTAAGCCGTCATCAATAATTACTTTATCGCAAAGAATGTCATTTGTAACTCTGTCAAACATAACCACCGGCATTCCTTGGTTTATAACCTCAACAATGTGATGAAAGTCCTTTTTTTGTTGGGTTTCTTTTGATAATGACATAATAAAGCCATCGATGCTTCCATTGGCTAGCATTTCCATATTAATAACCTCTTTGTCAAAAGATTCGTCTGATAAACATACAATAACATTATATCCTCTTTCATTGGCAACACTTTCAATTCCGCTAATAACTGTAGTAAAGAAATGATGAATGATTTCCGGTATGATTATGCCAATGTTTTTTGTTTTTCTATTTTTTAAGCTTAAAGCAATTAAATTGGGTTTGTAGTTGTATAATTTGGCAAAAGCTTGTACTTTTTGTCGGGTGTCTTCACTTATTTCTAAACTATTTTTTAGGGATTTTGAAACAGTAGAAATGGAAACATCAAGTTCTTTTGCGATATGTTTTAAAGTAATTTTTTTTTTCATAATAAGAATCTGATAAATATTGTTTTCTGAATAAAGGTATATTTTATTTTTATAAATGGCAATTTTACTCCTAAAATTATTAAATATTCAAAAAGTTTTCAACACGAAAACGTTTTCGGTGCTTGTTTTACAGATATTTATCTTATAAGTGGATTTTTTTATATAAATTTAGCACTCGAAGTAAAGTATGAGCACAAAAATCAATTTTTTTTTAACCTAAACAAAATGTATGAAAACAATTTACAAAAAGTTGTTATTTTTATTTCTGTTATTGCCAATTAGCATTCTGGCTCAGAATGCTGTTAGCGGAGTTGTCCATGATAAAACATCAGGTCAGCCCTTACCAGGAGTAAATGTAGTTATTCAAGGATCCACAAGTGGAACCTCGACAGATTTCGATGGAAAATTTAAAGTAAGTAATCTAAAGAAAGGCGATAAAATCGGATTTTCTTTTATAGGTTACAAGACTTTAACAATTGATTATTCTAATCAAAGTACGCTAAACGTTAGTCTTGAAGAAGAATCAAACCAACTGCAAGAAGTAGTGGTGCAAGTAGGTTACGGAACCGTTAAGAAAAAAGACGCAACGGGATCTGTAACAACGGTTACAACTAAGGATTTTAATAAAGGGGCAAATGTTACTGCAGAAAACCTTTTAAACGGTAGAGTTGCCGGACTTACAATTAATACAAGTGGTGCTCCAGGTTCTGGTTCGCAAATTAGAATTCGTGGAGGAGCTTCACTAAATGCTAGTAATGATCCGCTTATTGTTGTTGATGGTTTGCCAATAGACAATAGTACTTCAACGGGTTCAACCTCTGTTTTAGCCTCTATTAATCCAGCTACTATTGAATCGATTACAGTATTAAAAGACGCTTCTGCTACTGCAATTTATGGTTCAAGAGCATCCAATGGTGTGATTATAATTACAACCAAAAAAGGAGGAAAAAATCTTGAAGTTGATTACAACTTCCAATTAGGAATTGGTAAAAGCACAGGGCAAGTAGATGTGTTTTCGGCCGATAAATATAGAGATTTAGTAAATGCAAATCGACCTGAGCTGGCTTATCTATTAGGTAATTCAAAAACGAATTGGCAAGATGCAATCTACAAAACAGCCGAAATGGTTGATCAGTCAGTTTCTTTAAAAGGAAATTTCTTAAAAGCAATACCAACAAGATTAACTTTTGGAAGAACCTATCAAGAGGGGTTGAGACTTACTAATGAATTTAAGAGAAATAGCGTTTCTGTATCTATGAATCCTTCTTTTTTAGACAATCATTTGAAGTTAAGATTGAATGCTAACTACTCAAACGAAAAAAATAGATTTACGGATGGAGTTGAAGGAACAGCGTTGCGATTTGACCCAACGCAACCTATTTATGATGCTGCGAATACTGCTTATGGAGGATTTTTCCAATATGTTAATTCTAATGGAACGCCACAAGCAAATTCTGCTTCAAATCCAGTAGCGCAACTTTTGCAAACGCATGATAATGGATTATCTGACAGAATATTTGGTAATTTCGAAATAGATTATAAGTTACATTCTTTTCCAGATTTAAGAGCGGTTATGAACCTTGGTTATGATCATGGAGAAGGAACAAGAAGAAAAACTGTTGATGACAATAGTAGAGCAGCATACAACGGAGAAAATAAATATGGAGTAGATACATATTCCAATGAAATTAAAACCAATAAATTATTTGATGGTTATTTAGTTTACAATAAAACGATATCCAATTTAAAGCTTGAGGCTACGGGTGGTTATTCATATCAAAAATTTGAAAGAGAGAGATATGATTCTTTTAATCAATTAAATCCTAATGAACAAGCTCCAGATGTTACTAAATATGGAGATGTAGTATTGGTGAGTTTCTTCGGAAGAACTAATTTAAACTTCAATGATAAATATTTATTGACATTAACCTACAGAAGAGATGGTACATCACGTTTTAGCGAGGCAAATCGTTGGGGTAATTTCCCGTCAGCGGCTTTTGCTTGGAAAATAAAGGATGAATCTTTCTTGAAAAATTCTAAATTCTTTAGTGATTTGAAATTACGTTTAGGATGGGGTGTTACTGGACAACAAGATTTAGGAGATTCTGCTAATTTCTTATTTTTAGAGCCTTACTCAGTAGGATCAAATATTTCGCAATATATTTTTGGACCAACACCAACACCTGTTGGAATTCCAACATTTAGAAATGTGGATGTAAAGTGGGAAGAAACTACAACATATAATGGGGGGTTAGATTTTGGATTTTTCAAAAACAGACTTACCGGTTCGGTTGAATTATTCTACAAAAAAACTAAGGATTTATTATCCTATGCAGCAATTTCTGATGGTTCAAACTTTAGTAACGCAGGATTTCAAAACATAGGTAACTTAAGTACAAAAGGAGCTGAAATTACTTTGAACGCTGATGTAGTTAAATCAAATAATTTTAATTGGAATGTTAATTTCAATGCGTCAAAATTTGAAAGAAGAATTGACAAATTGGCATTAGGCGCTGATATTTTAACTGGAGGAATAGGTGGTGGAACAGGAGGTACTATCCAAATTCATAGTGAAGGATATACGCCAAATTCATTCTATGTATTCAAACAATTATATGATGTAGATCACAATGCTATTCAAGGAGCTTATGCCGATTTAAATGGAGATGGTATTGTTAATGATAAAGACAGATATATAAAATTTAATTCAGATCCCGATTTCACTTTAGGTTTTGCTTCTATAATGAATTACAAAAATTTAGATTTTTCTTTTAATCTTAGAGCCAGTGTTGGGAATCATAACTATAACAACATTAATTCTGTTAGTGGTTATTATTCACAAATTCAAGGAGGTACCGTTTTATCAAATGTTCCAGTAGCAATTTTAGACACAAATTTTACTGAAGCTGGAAGTTTAGGAACTCAATCTGATATATATATTGAAGATGCATCTTTCTTAAGAATGGACAATATAACACTTGGTTATACTTTCCCAAAATGGTTAGATGGAAAAGCAAGTCTAAGATTAAGTGCTGGTATACAAAATGTTTTTGTAATTACCAATTATAGCGGATTAGATCCTGAGATTACTAATAATGGAATTGATGATACAATTTATCCAAGACAACGAACAGTATTATTTGGAGCAAATATTAAATTTTAAAAAAAAATAATTATGAAAAAAATTTTTAGATTATCTTATTTGATATTTGGGTTGCTTACTATATCATCATGTACAAGCGACTTGAATGTTAAACCAGCAGATGATGATCAATTTTTATCTGATGACTTCTTTTCAACGGAAGCGTCCTATAAGAAAGGACTAGCAGGTGTTTATGGTAACTTATCATTAACAGGTGCAAATGGTTCAGGTTCATCAAACATTTCTGGTATTGACCCTGGCACAAGCCAGTATGGTAGATGTCTTTGGTACATGGAAGATTTATGTACCGATGAGGCGATTTGGTCGTATGAAAATGACCCTGGAACTGCGGAAATTCAAAGAACAAACTGGTCTGCATCAAATCCTGTTTTTAGAGGAATGTACGGCAGAGGAATGTTTCAAGTAGCCTTAGTAAATGAATACTTAAGACAAACAACGGATGCGAAATTAACTTCAAGAGGCGTTTCTGAAACGACCAAAACAGAAGTTTTAAAATACCGTTCTGAAGTTAGAGTATTGAGAGCTTTGGCCTACTACCATTTAATGGATATGTTTGGAAAAGCAGCTTTTGTTACCGCAAATGATCCGGTTGGGGCTTATAAAGCACCTCAATATGACAGACAACAGCTTTTTGATTTTCTTAAAGTGGAATTGGAAGAGTTGGAAAATGACAGTAACCTTGCCAATGCAAGAACGAATGAAGCCGGACGTGTTGATAAAGGTGTTGCCTATATGATTTTAGCTAAAATGTACCTTAATGCAGAAAGCTATTTTGGGCCTCAGGCAAGTAATCCTTATACAGAATGTATAAAATATTGCAATAAAATTGTGGATGCAGGGTATCAATTAGCTACTAATTACCAAGAAAATTTCATGGCGGATAGTAATACCAATAGTGCAAAAAACGAAATTATTTTCGCGCTTGAATCCGATGGTAGATATACTCAAAACTATGGTCCAACAACTGTAATGATTAATGGATCTGTTGGTTCATTAGAGCAAAACGGTATTTCTCTTGGTGTTGGCGCTGGCGGATGGGGCGGTGCTTTAAGAGTTAGAAAACAATTTGCAGATAAATTTGCAGGTGGTTCTTTCTCTGGTGATGATAGAAATACATTAATCACTACTAATAGAAATCCTGTAATAACTACAGTTTCTGATAGAGATTCAGGATATATCATCACAAAATATACAAATAAAACTTCTACCGGAAATGCTGGAGCTGACCAAACTTTTGTAGACACAGATTTTCCATTATTCCGTCTTGGAGATGTTTATTTAATGCTAGCTGAATCCCAACTAAGAGATGGAGCAGGCGTATCTTCACAACAAGCTTTAGATTATGTAAATGCATTAAGAACTAGAGCTAACGGAGTTACAATAATACCATCTGAGCTAACTTTGGATTTTATCTTAGATGAAAGATTAAGAGAATTACATTGGGAAGGACACCGAAGACAAGATTTGATTCGCTTTGGTAAATTCACAGGAGGAAGTTATAATTGGGCATGGAAAGGGAATGGAGCTAATGGTATAGCTTTACCTAGCTATTACAAAGTTTATCCTTTGCCAGCCGAAAGTGTAGCAGCAAATACAAATCTTACACAAAATCCAGGTTATTAATATTTAATTGTTTAACAAAAAAACACACAAAAAAATGAAAAATAAATTTAAAATTGTTTTAGCTGCAATGGTTTTTGCAGGCTTAGCATCTTCTTGTACAGATGAACAGAATTTTCAAATTCTTGAAGCTAAAGGAGACTTTCAAATTGTAACTCCAGAAGCTGGAACATCTATCGTTCTTACTCCAGAATTACAAACAAATCCAGCAACCACATTATCGTGGGAATCAGCTAATTTTACTACTCCAACAGAAATTACTTATACTGTTGAAATGGCGTTAACGGGTACTGAATTCGCATCTATTATTACAGCTGCTACTTCTAATGGCAACAATGTTACTTGGTCGGTAGCTGACTTAAACGGCGCTGCAGTTGCTGCAGGTTTGACTCCCTTTACAGAAGGAAGTGTTGATGTAAGAGTAAAAGCTTCGGCTGGTGGGCAAGATCAATATTCAAATGTGATTAATCTTTTAATTACGGCTTACTCAACTGATTTACCAAAATTATCTGTACCTGGAAATCATCAAGGATGGAATCCGCCAAGCGCACCAAGAATTGCGGCTTCAGGTTTTGGACTAACAGATTACGAAGGATATGTATGGTTAAACGGTGAATTCAAATTTGTAGCACCAACTCCTGCAGGAGTTTTTGATTGGGGAGCAGGACCAGATTATGGAGATGATGGTTCTTTTTCAGGAGTTTTAGTTGTAACAGGAGAAGTAAACTGTACTGCTTCAGCTGGTTACTATAGAGTTAGAGCAAATACAACAACATTAACCTATTCAACTGAACCAACTGTATGGGGAATTGTTGGAGCTGCTACGCCACTAGGTTGGGGTGGTAGTACGGATTTAGTTTATAATTCTACTAACAAAACATGGGAAGGTAATATGGCATTAACTGCTGGGGAATTTAAATTTAGAGCTAATGGAGCTTGGACAATTAATTTGGGTGGTGATCCAGATGCTGATGGTTCTATGAACTATGATGGTCCAAATTTATCTCTTGCTGCTGCAGGAAATTACCATGTAGTTCTTGATTTAAGTAATCCAAGACAATATACATACTCCTTAACGGCTAATTAATTTTATTAAACTCAATAAAAAAAGGCTTTCATTAGAAAGCCTTTTTTTTAATTTTTCTGCTATGAAAAAAATTATTTATATAGTACTCTTTTTATTTTCTATTAGTAGTTATTCACAAGTTTCTTGGCAAGGTGGTTTAAATCCAGATGCAACAGCTTCGGCTACGATTCTTTTTGATAAAACAGGAACAGCATTAGCAACTTATACAGGAACAATATATGCCCATACAGGAGTTACTTTAAACAGTGTAGCCTGGTCTAATGTTAAAGGTAGTTGGGGTAATAATACAACACAACCTGCTTTAACATTAGTTTCAGGAAATATTTATAAATTAGATTTAACGCCGTCAATATTAAGTTTTTATGGTGTAGTTTCTGGCTCGGTGACCAAAATAAATATTGTTTTTAGAAATTCAGCCGGAAATGCACAATCAACTGATTTATCACTTGATGTTGGTGCTTTTCAATCTGCTTTAGTAACACCAGCGGAATTTAGTAATACTATCCTAAATAGCGGACAAAACTTATCTATAACTGCTAATAATACAAACGGCAGTGCTAACTATAATTTGTTAGCCAATGGCATAAGTATTAGCACCTCAACAGGAGGGACATTTAGTTACACAGACACCAATATTACTGTAAACAAAACATACGAGCTTCAAATTACTCAAGGCATAACTACTTTTTCCAAGAAATTTGGGGTTATTGTAAATGCAGGGACAATTTCACAAGCAATGGGTTCAGGATTAGAAGATGGTATAAATTATAATTTAGCCGATGCGACTAAAGCAACCTTAGTGCTTACTGCTCCTGGAAAAGATTTTGTTTATGTAGCGGGAAGTTTTAATAACTGGCAACCAGGAACAAATTATTTGATGAAAAAAGATCCGTCAACTGATAAATTTTGGTTAGAACTTACAGGATTAATTTCTGGAACACAATATAATTATCAATATTGGGTAGTGGATGCAACTCCAACAACCAATTCACCCGCTGTTGTTAAAACAGCAGACCCATATTCTACTTTGGTTTTATCCCCTTTTGACGACCCATATATACCTGCCGTTTCATATCCAAATATGCCTGTCTATCCATCTGGTCAAGAAAGAGAAGTTACAGTATTACAAACGGGTCAAACAGCCTATAATTGGAGTGCGGCAACAACGGGTTTTGTTAAGCCTAAAAAAGAAGATTTAATTGTTTATGAAGTATTAATAAGAGATTTTAATGCAAATAGAAATTTCCAAGATTTAATTAATAAAATTGATTATTTCAAAAATTTAAATATAAATGCAATAGAGCTAATGCCAGTAATGGAGTTTGAAGGCGATGAAGGTTGGGGGTACAATCCTGCCTATCATTTGGCTTTAGATAAGTTTTACGGAACAAAAGAAAAAATGAAAGAGTTTGTTGATTTATGTCATCAAAACGGAATTGCAGTTATACTTGACGTTGCTTTGAATCATGCCTTTGGAAGAAGTCCTTTAGTTAGAATGTGGATGAAAGACCCAGATGGGGATGGTTGGGGCGATGCAGCATCTGACAATCCTTATTTCAATGAGTTTGCCAAACATAGTTATGGTGTTGGGAATGATTTTAATCACTCCGCATCGTATACCAATTACTATACAAAAAGAGTTATAAAACAATGGATTCAAGAATTTAAAATAGATGGTTTTCGTTGGGATTTAACCAAAGGATTTACACAAGCATGTTCTTCAGGAGATGATACTTGTACTAATGCTTACCAAGCGGATAGAGTTGCTATTCTTAAAGATTATGCTGATTATAGCTGGGGTTTAGACCCAAATCATATAGCAATATTTGAACATCTTGGAGCTTCAAGTGAAGAGCAACAATGGGCCAATTATAGAATTGGGGAAACACCAAGTAAAGGGGTTTTAATGTGGGGAGAATCCACTTATCCTTATACACAATTAATTGAAGGCTATTCAACAGGAGCAGACATATCAGGCATTGGACATCTTAGTCGTGGTTTTACTGCCAAAAGATTAATTGGATATCCAGAAAGTCATGACAAAGAAAGATTAGTTTATAGCGCAACTGCCTATGGAAATGGAGGGGGAACTTCACCAGTTCTTGGAAATTTAAATAATTCTATAAGCAGAATGTCTGCAATTGGAGCCATTTCTTTACTTGTTCCAGGGCCAAAAATGATTTGGCACTTTGCCGATTTAGGTCATGGTGATTCCATTTTTACATGTACAGATGGGTCAGTAAATACAGATGCTGATGTAACAGCAGGAGATTGTAAATTATCAACAAAACCTCAAAATCAATGGACCGGTAATTGGTTAACAACTGCCAATAGACTTCAAGTTTATAATGATTGGAAAAGATTAATTCAATTAAAAATTAACGAGCCTGTTTTTGAAGGTGATTATGCCATCAGCCCAGATGTTAGCAATATTAGACAAAGAGTTTATGTTTATAACAATTCTTTTCCTTCAACGCAGTTAAAAAATGTAGTAATAATTGCAAATTTCTCGGTGGCAGCTCAAAGTATTAATCCGAGTTTCCCTTATACCGGAAATTGGTATAATCTAATGGATAATTCATTGTATACTGTTGCCAATGCAACGGCTACTATTTCTCTTCCGCCTGGCGGATTTAGAGTGTATGGAAATCAACCAGCAACAACACTTAGCACAGATGAATTTAGTATTTTAAATAAACTAAGCTTATCGCCAAATCCAACTACCGGATTATTTTCTATTAATGGAGAAGTTTCTAATGTCCAAGTTTTTACCATAACAGGACAATTAGTAAAATCATTTAATACTGTTTCTTCAGAAAACAATCAATATGATATAAATGAATTAAATAGCGGTGTTTATTTAGTAAAAGTTTTTGATGTAAATAACAGTACAAAAACGATGAAGTTAATCAAGCAATAAAGTTAGAGTTAGTTATATTTTTTAAAAGCCACGTTTTAATGCGTGGCTTTTTTATAAAAAATATTTCCTAAAAACAAAAAATCCGAATATTTCTATTCGGATTTGTTTGTGGTACCTCCAGGGATCGAACCAGGGACACATGGATTTTCAGTCCATTGCTCTACCATCTGAGCTAAGGTACCTCGCTTGATGCGGGTGCAAATATAGAACGATTTTTAGTTTATCCAAAACAATTATTAAAAAAAATCTATTCGTACCTTTGACCCGATAAATGTTAAATTATGCTTTTAGCCATAGATATTGGAAATACCCAAATTAAAGCTGCTGTTTTTGAACAGAATACACTTTTAGAAAGGATGTCTTTTTCCAATGAAGAACTTTCAAACCAAGTTGACTTTATTTTAAAAAAGCATCAAAAAATAACAAATTTGGTTGTTTCGTCAGTTGGTAATTTTGAAAAAGAGGTGTTTTCTAAAATCAATTCCAATGTCAAAACCTTTTATATTACTAAAGACAGTCGTTTCCCTTTCCAAAATTTATATAAAACTCCAGATTCTCTAGGAATAGATAGAATGGTCTTGGCTGCAGGAGCTGTTTTACAGTTTCCAAATCAAAACAGATTAGTAATTGATGCTGGAACTTGCGTGACCTATGATTTTATTGATGAGCATAACAATTATTTAGGAGGAGCAATTTCTCCTGGAATCCGATTAAGGTATGAATCATTACACAATTATACAGTCAAATTACCGTTATTGACTAAAAAAATTCCGGATAATTACATGGGAAATTCAACTCAAGATTCAATTCATTCAGGAGTGATTAATGGATTAACGAACGAAATGGATGGGTTTATTGAACTCTATCAGGAGTGTTACGCTAATTTTATCATAATTTTAACTGGTGGAGACTCAGAATTTTTGGCTAAACGATTAAAAAATACCATATTTGCCATTCCAAATTTTCTTTTAGAAAGTTTGAACCAAACATTTCAATACAATCACAAATGATTAAAAAAATTATAGTAAGCATTGGCTTGCTTTTTTCACTAGTTTCTTTTTCACAAGAAGGCACCTCTTCCCCTTATTCTTTTTATGGAATTGGTGATGTAAGATTTAAAGGAACAGCAGAAACCCGTTCTATGGGAGGTGTGTCTGTTTTCCCAGATAGTATTCACATTAACCTTCAAAATCCGGCACAATTTGCAAGTTTGAAATTATCGACTCTTACTACTGGTGGAACGTATGCCAATACAAAATTTAAAACAGAGTCTCAAGAAGAGAAGGCTAGAAGGACCTCATTGGATTATTTAGCAGTTGGAATTCCTACTGGAAAATTGGGTTTTGGTTTTGGTTTAATCCCTTATTCCTCTGTAGGTTATAAAATTCAAAAATTTGCTGATGCAAACTCTCCAATTACAAGAAGATATAATGGCATTGGGGGTGTTAATAAAGCATTCTTTGGAGTTGGTTATAAATTGTCTGAAAAATTTAATATTGGCGCGGATGTTCAATATAATTTTGGAACAATTGAAACGAAAAGTTTAAGGTTTGTTGATGGAGTTCAGTTTGGAACTCGAGAATTAAACCACTCTGATTTAAGAGGCGTTAATTTTACCACTGCATTAACCTACCAAACAAAGTTTAAAAACAAACTAAGTTTTTTCAGTAGTTTTGTGTTAACACCGGGAGCAAATTTAAAATTAGAAAATTCAAGAAATATTGCAACCGTTCAATTCTTTTCTCAAGGAGGTGAAAGAGTAATTGATAAAGTTGATATTGATGTAGCGAATACGACTCTTAAATTGCCAACAAAAGTAGCTTTTGGAGCGGGATTTGGTCAAGTAAAAAAATGGTTAGTAGGAAGTGAAGTTGTATTTCAAAAAACTAGTGACTTAGGCAATAGATTTAATGATATTGATAATGTATCTTATGAAAACGCTACAAGATATAGTATTGGAGGTTATTATATTCCAAATTATAATTCCTATTCAAGTTATTTAAAAAAAGTTACTTATCGCGGTGGTTTACGATATGAAAATACAGGATTGATTATTAACAATAAATCAATAAATGATTTTGCTGTTAATCTTGGTTTAGGGTTGCCAATGTCCGGAACATTTTCTAATATTAATTTAGGATTAGAAATTGGAAAGAAAGGCACGAAATATTACGGTTTGGTTGAGGAAAATTATGTTAACATAACCGTTGGTTTGTCATTTAGTGAAAGATGGTTTGTTAAACGTAAATACGACTAAAAAACATTTTCTATGAAAACTTTTTTATCAATATTTCTATTGGGTTTTTATGCATTCTCAAGTGCACAAAAGGAAAATTGTTTTCAAAAAGAAAAAGAATATCAGGAACTATTAAAAGCCGAAAAAACACTTGATGCTTTTGAACCATGGTCCGAAGTCAGAAAATATTGTCCGAAGCAAAGCGCGAATTTATATATTGATGGAAAGGCAATTCTTCAATACAAAATAGATAATGCAGCAAATCAGGAGGAGAAAGAAGTTTTGGTTCGAGACTTGATGAAATTGTATGACCAATATTATAAAAATTTTCCAGACAAAGCTCAAGATTTTGAAGTAAGCAAAGCAATGGCATTACATGATAATAACATTGAAGCCAAAGGGGAAATATTCACTTTACTAAACAACGCATTTGCAAAAGCCCCCAAAAGTATAACTAACGCCAATGCAATCTACCTCTATTTTAGCGAGTATCATGCTAAATATTTAGCAGGTATTTCTAAAATAACAGCCGACTCAGTTTTGGACACTTTCGATAATGTATGTGTTCTGCTTAATCAATTGATGACTTCAAATCCAATAAATGAAGAAGAATACAAAACCGCTTTCAGAGGAATAAATGTAATGGTAAAAGATATTGCAACTTGTGAAAATTTAGAAGTTCACTACCAAAAAAGTTTTGAAAAAAATAAAAATAATAGCGATTGGTTATTGTCAGCAGTTACAACTATGTACGCGAAATGCGGAACGCAACCTATTTTTTTAACCTTAGCTCAGCAATTACACGGTCTCAATCCATCGGTGCAATCCGCCTATTTTATGGCTATCGCTTCCTTGAAACAAAAAAACTTTACAGCGGCACTTCAGTATTATAATGAATCGGCCGATTTGCAAATGAATCCCGTAGAAAAAGCGAGAATCTATTATAATATTGCAACGACTATAGTTAGCAATGACAAGAAAAAATCAAAAGAATATCTCCAAAAAGCATTGTCATTTGATTCCAATAACGGTAAATTATATATTTTCTTATCTCAATTATATGCCAATAGTGCTGAAGAATGTGGGACTAATGATTTTGAAAAAAAAGCGATATACTTTTTAGCGGCCGAAACCGTTAAAAAAGCCGAAATAGCAAATCCAAAATTAAAACCGGCGGTTGATAAAATGTTTGCTGATTTTAAAGTGAAATCACCTACTTCTTCCGAAATTTCAAAATTAAAGTTGAATGGGAAATCGTTTTCTATTAAATGTTGGATAAATGAAACCATACAGTTTCCTGAAAAATGACGAGTTCTAAAACAAATATTTTCATTCGGTTTTCAATAATCACCATTGCTTTTTCAGCATTGGTTTCTTGTGAAAGTAATTTTCGTGAAGTTCAAAAAATGGGTTTTGCCGAGTTTGCTCCAAGTGGTGAAGCTGAAATGATAAATTTAAAATATACCGATTCAGGAAGAATCAAAGCGGTTTTAGTTAGTCCTAAAATGCTTGACTATGCAACAGTTGCTTATCCATTTACGGAATTCCCAAAAGGAATTGACCTGACTCTTTTTGATGCTAACAAAAAAAAGACGTTTGTCAAATCAAACTATGCTGTCTCACACAAAAACACAGATTTAATCGATTTACAGGGAAATGTAAAAATAACCAACGAAACAGGCGAATCTTTAGAAACAGAGCAATTATACTACGATCAAAAAAATGAATGGTTTTTTACCGAAAAAAGATTTAAATTCACCTCGTCTAAAGGAGTTTCTTATGGTGAAGGAATTGATTTTAGCAAAGACTTTAAAAAAGTAAATTCACAAAAAATTTCAGGTGAAGTACAACAATCCGAATAATTATGAACTATTTAAAATTTACACAGTACGCTTATTTAATTGCAGGAATCCTTTTTGCAGCGGATGCTTATAATACATGGGAAACCGATAATGGGAATGCAATTATTAAAGCAATATTTGCAGCAATTGGTATTTTCATGTTTTTCTTTCGAAGAAAATTTGCTAAAAAATTTGACGAACGAAACAAAAACAACACTCCTTAATAAAAAAAATCAAAATTTATTGCAAAATATAAGTCTGTGAGTATAATTATTTCACAGATAATTGTATTTTCGCAAACTGAAATAAAATTTAATAAAAATAGAAATGGCAGTTTTACAAAAAATTAGAAAAAGATCAGGTTTACTTTTACTTGCTATAGGTTTCGCATTATTATCATTTGTAGTGCAAGATTTGTTTACTAAAGGGTTTAAAAGTTTATCTAAGGATGTAGGTAGCATAAACGGTAAAGATATTCCTTTCGAAGAATTTAGGGTAAAAGTTGCCAATACTGAAAAAAGCGGGCAAAATGGGCAACCAATGTCTTCAATACAAGCAGCAAATCAAGTTTGGAATCAAGAAGTAAATATTGCTTTACTTACTGCTGAATTTGAAAAATTAGGACTTCGCGTTGGGGAGAAACAAATACTGGAAGTATTTAAAGCGGATCCAAATATTGGACAAAATCAGATGTTTTTGAATGCTGCTGGTAAATTTGACATCCTTAAATTTAAGGAATATTTCAAATCAAATCCTGAAGGAATTGAAATGTTAAAACAAAGAGAAAAAGATGCTGAATTGAATGCTAAATTCACAATCTATAATTCTTTAATAAAAGGAAGTCTTTACACTACTGATGCGGAAGGAAAATTAAAATATGAAATGGAAGCCAACAAAGTAAGCTTTGATTTTGTTTCCGTTCCTTATTCTTCTATAAAAGATAGTGATGTTAAAGTGACCGATGCTCAAATCGTTGATTACATGAAAACGAAAGAGAAAAAATTCAAATCAGAAGAAAGTCGTGAGTTAGATTATGTTTTGATTGAAGACAAACCTTCAGCACAAGATGAAGCAGATATCAAAAAAAATGTGGATGCTTTACTCGTTTCAAGAGTGGAATATAAGGATGGTAAAAATGATACTATTCCTAGTTTTGGTGCTGTAAAAAACAATGCGGATTTTGTAAATGCTAATTCTGATATTCCTTATGATTCAACCTATATCGCTAAAAAAGATTTGCCAGCAGAACATGCCGAAAAATTATTTGCTTTAGCAGCAGGAGAACTTTATGGACCTTATATGTACAATAATCATTACTGTATTTCAAAAGGATTAGGAAGAAAAGCCGGAGCACAAGTAAAAGCAAGCCATATCTTAATAAGCTGGGAAGGAACGAAAGTACCTAACAAAAAAGAAAAAAGAACCAAAGAACAAGCAAAAGCAAAAGCCGAAGGGTTATTAGCACAAGCATTAGCCAATCCAACAATGTTCATGATGTTAGCGATGTCTAACTCTGACGATTCTTCTGCTCAACAAGGTGGCGATTTAGGGTATTTTGGTCCAGGACAAATGGTAAAACCATTCAATGATTTTGCATTCAATAATCCAGTTGGAAAAATTGGTTTGGTGGAAACAGAATTTGGGTATCATATTATTAATGTAACCGATAAGCAAGATGCTGTAAGATTAGCTACAATTGCTCAAAAAATAGAGCCTTCTGAAGCTACAAATGACAAAGTGTATACAGAAGCTACAAAATTTGAAATGGAAGCTGCAAACAAAGATTTTGCTGCTTTAGCTAAACAAATGAAACTTACGGTAACACCGGCAGTAAGAGTAAAAGCTATTGATGAAAGTTTTGGTGCTGTTGGAAACCAAAGACAAATTGTGAAATGGGCTTTCGCTAGCGATACCAATGTTGGCGATGTAAAAAGATTCGAGATATTAAATGTGGGTCACGTTATTGCCAAATTGAAAAAGGTAAACGAAAAAGGATTAATGACTGTTGAAGAAGCAAGACCTCAAGTAGAGCAAATTCTTAAAAATAAAATGAAGGCCGATAAAATCAAAACGAAATTATCAGGCACCTCATTAGCTGCAATTGCTGCGGCAAATAAAGTTACGGTTTTGCAAGCGGTTGATTTAACAATGGAAAATCCAGCTGTACCCAATGCAGGTTTTGAGCCTAAAGTTGTAGGTGCTGCTTTTTCTTCCGCAGCCGGAAAAGTTTCTGCTGTAATTGAAGGAAATGCTGGGGTTTATGTAGTAGTAAATAAAACAACTACAAAAGCACCTATTTTGAAAAAGCATGATGAATATGTTGCCAAGTTGAAACAACAAGTAACAACGTATGCGGGTAGAGTAGTGAACGCTTTAAAAAACGAAGCCGACATAAAAGATAACAGAGCCGATTTCTATTAGTAGAATAGTTTTATAATTTAAAAACCCGTCTCGTTTTAGAATGAGACGGGTTTTTAAATTATACCAATATCATTTCATGATAAGGAATGATAATTTCATAGCCTTTCTCTTTAAAATAAGCAGTTGGATTTTCTTTGGAAATCACCATAACAAAATCGCCGCCCCAAGCCCCAAGACTTTTAACGGTTCCATTAAAATCATGAAACAAGGCTTCTTTTACGGTTTTCATTTCCAAAATCTCGCTCATTTCAATTTCGTGTTTTTGAAGTTCGTGTGCAAATACTTTGGGCTCAGTAGCTTCAACAACAGCATGTGTTATTTTATTAATGGCTGGAATGGTTTTTCGAATATTCCCATGATTGCTATAATAAGCAGCTATGGCAGTCTTGCTATTTTGCTTCCTATTCAAATACACAAAATGGATTTTATCGGTAAAGGATGGATTGAAGTTTACAAGCGTAGTAATAGGCTTTTCATCAACCAATTGGTATAGAATTGCCGAATTGTTTTGTGCACAAGCAATATCATAACCACTTCCGCCAAAACTTTTGCGCAGTAAAGTAAACGCATCAATTTCCAACCATTGTGCAACATTGTTAATTAGGGTTGAGGATGTTCCCAATCCCCAAAATTTAGGGAATGTCAGTGCTGTAGTAATTATATAACCTTTAGAATTTGTAATGAAATCAGAATTCATCAAATAGGCTTCATGCAAAATTTCAATCAAGGTATTTTTGATAGTAGCGCTGTCGTCAAAACGTTCTTTTCTAATAATGGAGGAGAAAGGGATATGGCTTTCAAACCAAATACTGCCATCGGCATCAAAACTTTTCCAAGCAATGATTTGGTTTTCGCCTTCTTCTATGATTAAGTTTTGTCCATATTTTGTTGGCAATGCCAAAGCAATAGCGCCATCAAGCACGACATATTCGCCAGTTATGAGCAATTTTCCATTGCTGTAAAAAGTTTTTTTCATTTATGAGGAACTGGTTTCAGTATCTATTTTCTTAAGTTCTTAATAAAGTCCACAGCAGCAGCATGAGAAACGGTATTATCTTTAAAATGATTTTTAATCAAATTGCGTTCGGTGTCTGTTGCTTCATACTGATTCATGATGTTATTCAAATGCATTTTCATATGACCTTCCTGAATTCCGGTTGTGGTTAACGAACGCAAAGCAGCAAAGTTTTGAGCCAATCCAGCCACGGCAACAACTTGCATTAACTCAGGAGCGGATGGGTTTTTTAATAGTTCCAAACACCATTTTGCTAAGGGATGTAAGGAAGTCAAACCACCAACGGTACCCAAGGCTAAAGGAATTTCTATCCAAAAAGTAAAAATATCATCTTCAATTTTAGCATGAGACAAACTCGAATAACTTCCATTTCTTGAAGCATAAGCATGAACGCCGGCTTCTACAGCACGGAAATCATTTCCTGTTGCTAATACAACGGCATCAACGCCATTCATTATTCCTTTGTTGTGCGTCACAGCCCGAAAGGGTTCTATTTCGGCAATACGTATAGCCTGCACAAATTTCTCGGCAAACTCGCTTGGATTAGGAATATTTTTTTCGGCCAATTCTTCAACTTTACAGGAAACTTCAGCTCTGACGATGCAATTTGGAACATAGTTGGAAAGAATACTCATCACCACTTGAATGTCTTTTTCTTCTTTAGAGAAACCATCATAATTTTGTGCTTCCTCAACCAATGTTTTTGCAAATTGCTCCAAACAAGAATTGATAAAATTGGCGCCCATGCTGTCTTTGGTTTCAAATGTAGCTTGCAATTGAAAATAATTTTCTAGTGCATTGGTTTTATTCTGAAGTTCAATGTTGAGAATTCCCCCACCACGCTGTTGCATACTTTTCGTAAGAGATTCCGTAGCGGAAAAGAATTTATCTTTTATCGTTAGAAAGAATTTTTCTAGTTTTTGAGTTTCTCCTTTGTAGATAAAATGTACATGCCCTATTTTTTCTGTATTTAAAACAGTGGCTTTAAATCCACCTCTACTCCCCCAAAATTTTGCAGACTTTGAAGCAGCAGCCACAACCGAACTTTCTTCAATCGCCATTGGAATCGTATAGTCTTTACCATTAATTAAAAAATTGGGAGCAACTCCAAGTGGCAAATAGAAATTGGTTAAGGTGTTTTCAATAAATTCGTCATGAAGGAGTTGTAATTTCTCATCACTATTCCAGTATTGTTTTATAATAGAGATGGCGTCATTAGAATTTGAAAAATATTCACTGGCAATCCAATTGATTTTTTCTTCCTTGGACAATTTTGAAAATCTTGTAATTGCTTTATTCATGCTCAATTGATTATGGCTTATTTATGGCAAAGATACAGTTTCCATTTTATTGTTATATTTGGATTGGTGTAAATAAATATGGTTCGATAAATTGCATTTAATACAAAAAGATGCCATTAATTGTAAATTTTTCACTAAAATTGACAGTTTTTATAATCAATCAAAGGATTGTTATATTTGACATTGATCGAATTTCAATAAAAAACGGAATTCTATTTCTTAAAACCCAATAGCTATTAACCAAAATTAAACTAACAAGCATGAGTGAAACAGCAGTAAAAACAGGACATCCAAAAGGACTTTGGGTATTATTTGGAACAGAAATGTGGGAGCGTTTCAATTTCTATGGAATGAGAGCAATTCTTACACTATTCTTAGTGAATTCATTAATGATGAAAGAAGAAGATGCTTCTTTGATTTATGGTGGATTCTTAGGTCTTTGTTATTTAACACCAATGTTGGGCGGATTTATTGCTGATCGTTTTTTTGGAAATAGAAATTGTATTTTACTGGGTGGTTTGATGATGGCAATTGGACAATTATTATTGTTTTTTAGTGCCAGTATTTTTGGAACAAATTTAAGTCTGGCCAATACTTTAATGTGGTCAGCATTAGGAATAATCATATTTGGAAACGGATTCTTTAAACCCAATATCTCAAGTATGGTGGGAAGTTTGTATCCAAAACAAGAAAAAAGCAAATTGGATACCGCTTTTACCATTTTCTATATGGGAATTAACCTCGGAGCATTTCTTGGGCAGTTAATTTGCCCTATTGTTGGCGATGTTAAAGGAACAGATGGTATTAGAGATATTCATGCTTTTAAATGGGGATTCCTAGCAGCATCAGTGGCTATGGTTATAGGAACGGCAGTATTTTATATTTTAAAAAATAAATATGTAGTAACTCCAGAAGGAAAACCTCTTGGGGGATTACCAAAACACAATGATGCTTCCGATTTTGAAGAAGGAGAATCTCAAAAAGCAGAATTTTCAAAAAATGCTTTAATCGGTGCTGGAGTTGCTTTTTTAGTTTTAGGAGCAATCATTCATTTTGTTTTTGATCAAAATCTTATTTATACCTTAATATACTCCAGTGGATTGTCTTTAGCAGGATTAATTGTTTCCGACAGTTCCCTGACAAAAGTAGAGAGAGATAGAATCTTTGTAATTTACATTGTAGCTTTCTTTATTATTTTCTTTTGGGCTGCCTTTGAACAAGCAGGTTCGTCTTTAACCTTTATTGCGGATAATCAAACGGATAGAAATTTCTTTGGTTGGCAAATGCCTCCCTCTATGGTTCAAATTTTCAACGGATTGTTTGTGGTTGCTTTTGCGGTGCCATTTAGTATGCTTTGGGATTATTTGAGAAGTAAAGATAGAGAGCCAATTTCTCCAATGAAACAAGCATTTGGATTGGCATTAATTGCTTTAAGTTACTTTATCATTGCTTACAATGTGAAAGATTTAGGTAATAGCGGTCTTTTAGCTATCAAATGGTTAATCCTTTTGTATTTAATTCAAACGGCAGCTGAGTTGTGTTTGTCACCAATTGGATTATCATTGGTTGGAAAATTATCTCCAAAACGTTTTTCATCTTTATTATATGGAGTTTTCTTTTTATCTAATGCTTCTGGCTATGCTTTAGCGGGGACTTTAGGATCTATCATGCCTGCAACAGGTGATAAATTTGTAAAAGCAAAAGAATTAGGAATTGATCTACAAGCTGTTTTAGACAAAACGGTAACTCCAACGGCTGAGCAATTGAAATTATTAGCAACCAATCAAATCAGTGACCATAATCCAGTTTTTGTAGGCTTTGAAATTCATAACCTATTTGAATTTTTTATGGTGTTTGTTGTTTTAACTGGGCTAGCATCTGTTATTTTATTTGCTTTGACACCTGTTTTGAAAAAATTAATGCACGGAATTAGGTAGTTTTACAGAAAAATAAAATCAAGAAATTTAAGTAAAGGAATAAATTAAAATTTCCTTAAAAATAAAATTTCTTTAAAAAATAATTAGTATTTTTCGGCATTGTTTTTGAAAAGAAATTTAGAAATTTAAAAAAATATGAAAAAATTAGTTTTTACTTTATTGTTAGTCTTAGGGTCTTTGACTATTCAAGCACAAGAATTAACATGGCATACAGATATGAATGAAGCCATGAAGGTTTCTAAAAAAACCAAAAAACCATTGTTTTTGTTTTTTACAGGAAGTGACTGGTGCGGTTGGTGTATGCGTTTACAAAAAGAAGTTTTTAATACACCTGAATTTACAAAATGGGCAAAAGAGAATGTGGTTTTAGTGGAATTAGATTTCCCAAGAAAAACACCTCAAACTCCCGAAGTTGTAAAGCAAAATCAGGAATTACAACAAACTTTTGCTGTTCAAGGTTATCCAACTGTGTGGTTTGTTAATGCCGCAAATAAAGAAGGGAAAGTTAATTTTGAGCAACTAGGAAAATCAGGTTATGTTGCTGGTGGACCATCCGTTTGGATTGATGGTGCTAACCAAATTATTAAAAAGAAATCCTAATTCATAATTGAATTAAAATTTATAAAATCCCTTTTCATTAGTATTATGAAAAGGGATTTTTTCTTTGCGGCAAGTTGCCTCCCACAATTGTATATAGCTTTTAAAATTGGAAGCATCCACGACAATCTGTTTTGGCTTCCAAACTTTTAATAAACGGTCTAAATTAATTTTTGAGGATTGTGTTATAATCAATATATCTGGTTTTATTTTTGAATTATAAATAACTGTGCTGTCTAATACAAACACTTTTTTATTGTTGAAGAACATCAAATTTTTTAATGATTTTTTGGATTGTATTTTACAAAAGTTGCCAATTAAATAGGATTGTATGGCTATATTATTTCCGCTGTTTTTCAATACACTATCATTGCTGTAAAGAATAACTTGACTGCCTTTCCTCTCTGAAATCAAAGTGTTTTTCTTTATATTAAAAACGATGCATTCACTTTCCGTTGTGCTTAAATTTTTCGTTTTTATATAAACTCCTTGAAGCACGACGATGCTTATCATGGCTAAAACCAATCGTTTTAAATTGGGTTTTTTAATCCAAAGGATTATAAGTAGGATAACTAAATAAGAACCTAAAAGCATTTCTTTATTGAAAGAAATATTTTTGATTATGAAACTTTCAAAGGATGCAACCCAGTGAATAATACTATTCAAAACATGAATTGACCATTCCAAAGGTTTTGCCAGGTATATTGGAACTATTGTAAATGAAGCAATAACTACTACAAGAACGCCAAGTCCAAGTATGATTGTCAACATGGGAATAATAATAAGATTCGTAACGAAAAACAAACCCGGAAACTGGTGAAAATAATAAATACTTAAAGGCATAGCACCAATTTGTGCAGCAAAGGAAACGGTGACTATATCCCAAAAATAATTGATGATTTTGTTTTTTGGCAACCATATACTTGCTAATATGGGTTGTAACCAAAGAATAAAAAACAAGGCCAAATAGCTGAGCTGAAAACCAACATCAAATAAAAAGGAAGGTTGAATAAGTAAAATAAGCAACATGGACACCAATAACGTATGATATATATTCACAGTTCTTCTTAAGTGCGTTCCAATAGCAACAAAGGAGAACATAGTAACCGAACGAACAACAGAGGGCGATAAACCAGCTAAAATGCCAAAGAACCAAAGAAAAAGAACAATGATACTAACTTTTAGCAAAGACCCTTTTTTTGAATTGGATATTGGTTTTAAAAGAAATGTAATAAACATTAAAATAAAGGCAACATGCAATCCGGAAACAGATAAAATGTGGACGGCTCCAGCATATTGATAATCTTTTACAAGATCGGGAGAAATGTCTTGTTGTTGACCAAGAATTAATGCAATAATGATATTGAGTTCGTCACTTTTAAAGTTTGATTTTTCTAGATTTCGGATAATAGTAGTTCTAAAATTTGAAATTATGGACCAAAGTGTAAAGTCTTTTTCGCCAACTTTAATTTGGCTGGGATTTGTGTATAGTTGTGCATAGATTTCTTGATTTTCGAGATATCGCCCATAATTAAACTGATTTGGATTTAGGGTAGCTTGATTTTTATATAACGCACCTGTAATT
Source organism: uncultured Bacteroidota bacterium (assembly GCA_903842575.1). Taxonomy (GTDB): domain Bacteria; phylum Bacteroidota; class Bacteroidia; order Flavobacteriales; family Flavobacteriaceae; genus Flavobacterium. The sequence continues at coordinate 22,580 of CAIMMM010000139.1, forward strand.
TTTATATGCGTACCAATATAATACTCCTGGGTATGACTATTTTTTCGAATGTTTACAATTATTTTCCCATAACTTTTACGATTATCAAGTTGTTTTACTGTAGCCGTATAACGGTTGTTTTTTGTGGAACTTTTGAGCTTTTCTGTCAAAACAATGGTTAACTCGTGTTCTTTTTCAAAATCAGAAATTTGATGGGTATAATGGTATTTATTATAAGTTTCTTTATGAATAACCGAAGTTGAAAATCCAATAAAAAGAGAAACAATAAAAGAAAAAATACCAAAAAAAGTTTTTGCAGCACTCTTTCTTCGTATTATAAAATGAGTAGTTATTAAGCAAATAATTGCTGTGCCAAGCAATAAAAAGGTATAGAAAGGAATGAAATTCCAATTATAGGCTAGCAGGATTCCTAGAATAAATCCTATTGTGATTTTTGCTAATGGAAATTGTAGGATTTTCATGTAACTAAATTACATAAAATCTTTTAAATGAAAGAAATTTATTCTAGTATTCTATTGATTTGTGCAAAAGTTTTTTTGTAATAAGGTTCGTTGGTGGAAGAAATAACCACACCGCTTTGTGTTGAAGAATGTATGAATTTAATTTCATCTCCATTAATTTCTACCACCATTCCCACGTGATTTATTCTATGTTGCCCTCGATTTATAAAAAAAATCAAATCTCCTTTTTTGGCTTTTTCAATATCAATTTGCCTTCCTTTTTCTGCCATTTCGTAGGAGGAGCGAGGCAATTCAATATCAAATTTCTTAAAAGTTGAATAGATTAATCCCGAACAATCAAATCCTTCTTTTGTTGTTCCGCCACTTCTATAATTAATACCTAAATTATCTGAGGCAGCATTTATTAATTGGGAGGTTAAATAATTGGTGTTCTCGTTATCTACATTAATATCTGCATCATTACTTGTGTTGATACTGATGATTTTTGTTGAGGAATTAGTTGTGTTTTTTGGTTTTAAAACTTCTTCTTTTTTCTTGTTGATATCCTTTTTAACGGTTGTGTTGGATGCAATTGGTTTAGTGTAGATCCCTTTTTTCTCGGCAATTTCTTTAGATGTAATGATGTTTGAAGTAGGTTTACAAGACGAAATAAGAAATGCAAAAAAGAATATGTATATGAAATTTTTCAAAAGTAATAATTTGCTACAAAAGTACTATTTTAGATTTAAAATGAAAATTAACGCAATTCTTTTACGATTAATTTAGCAGTTTTTTCACTCGCGCCAATACCTCCTAGTTTATTTTCCAACACTTCATAATTAGACAATATTTCTTTTCGATGATTAGCGTCAAGGATTTTCAGCAACTCTTCTTTGATTCGTTTTGAGTTGCAATCGTCTTGAATTAATTCGGTTACAACTTGAGAATCCATAATTAAATTTACTAAAGAAATATATTTCAATGTAATGACTCTTTTGGCAATTTGGTAGGATGCCCAGCTGCCTTTGTAACAAACAACTTCTGGCACTTTAAACAAAGCGGTTTCCAACGTAGCTGTTCCCGATGTTACTAACGCCGCTGTGGCATTACTCAATAAATCATAGGTTTTGTCAGCTATAAATTTTACGTTTTTATTAGTCAAAAATTGTTCGTAAAATGAATAATCTTGACTTGGAGCTCCAGCAATCACAAATTGGTAGTCGCTAAAATCATCAACAACACTTAACATAATACTAAGCATTTTTGCAATTTCTTGTTTTCTACTTCCAGGAAGTATCGCAATAATAGGCTTTTCGTCTAAATTATTTTCTTTTCTAAACGGTATTCCGTCTTTTCTTTCTCGATTATGAATGGCATCAATCAAAGGATGACCGACAAATTCAACAGGAAAATGATGTTTTTTTTCGAAGAAATCTTTTTCAAAAGGCAGTATGACAAACAGCTTATCGAAATCTCTTTTGATGGCTGCAATTCTGTTTTCTTTCCAAGCCCAAATTTGTGGCGCAATATAATAATGGGTTTTAATTCCTTTGTGTTTTGCCCATTTTGCAATTCTCATGTTAAATCCTGGATAATCTATAAAAATTATAACATCAGGTTGGAATTTTTCGATATCGGATTTGCAAAATGTTATGTTGTTTAAAATAGTTTTTAAATTCAAAACCACCTCAAGAAACCCCATAAAGGACAAATCCCGATAGTGTTTTACTAAAGTTCCTCCAACCTTTTGCATCAAATCCCCACCCCAAAATCTTATGTTAGCCGTTGTGTCTTCTTTATACAAAGCTTTCATTAAATTAGAACCGTGCAAATCACCTGACGCTTCACCAGCAATAATGTAATATTTCATTTTATAAAAATAAAGTAAAAATAGTTAGAATTACCATAGATAAAATAATCCCTCGAGCTATGGATTCCTTTCCTTTTTTGAGCAGTATAAAAAACACGGCGAGATTTAATATTGCGCCTAGAGTAACAATCTTTCCCAAAACCCCTTGTTGTTTTAGGAACTGCAAATCAGTAAAAGGATCATAAAAAGTAAATGCTTTTAAGAAGACAAATATTCCTATTATTGCTGTTACAATTCCAATAAAAACACCCAGTATTATATCTTTATATTTCATTTTTAAAATTCCAAGTATTAAGCTGTGAAATTGCGTGATGTGCTGTTAAGTCATATTGTACAGGGACTATGGAAATATAGCCATTTGTCAAAGCCCATTCATCGGTATCTTCACCTTTATCTTGATTGACAAATTCACCGGTTAACCAATAATAATCTTTGCCTTGAGGGGTTTGTCTTTTATCAAATTTTTCAATCCAAATGGCTTTCGCTTGTCGACAAACCTTAATGCCTTTTATATCTTCATATTTAAGTTTTGGAAAATTAACGTTTAAAACCACACCGTCAGGAAGTTGATTATTTAAAACTTCCAAAGCTATTTTTTTTATAAAAGGTTTAATAGTTTCAAAATCGGCGTTCCAATTATCATCTAATAATGAAAACCCTATAGCGGGAATTCCTTCGATGCCCGCTTCAACAGCCGCACTCATTGTTCCTGAATAAATAACATTTATGGATGAATTGGAACCATGATTAATACCGGAAACGCATAATTGCGGTTTTTGTTTTAAGATTTCATTTACTGCTAATTTAACACAATCAACAGGCGTTCCTGAGCATCCGTATTCTGTTATTGTAGCATTATCTTTAGAAATTTTATTTAAATGCAGCGTGCTATTAATAGTAATTGCATGACCCATGGCGCTTTGAGGGCTTTCTGGAGCTACAACAACAACATTTCCAATTTCTGCCATTACTTGAATTAATGCTCGAATTCCAGGTGCAGAAATTCCATCATCGTTAGTTACTAAAATTATTGGTTTGGAATTCATTTTATTTTTTATTGTGTCCCCGTAAAATTAACTAATTTTAAGATTTTTCAAAGTTACATTTTTTATAACTTTGGACCATAAAGGTTATGAAATTATAATCATAGTTTTTCCTTTTTCAAAAACAGGTGTATTTAGAATACACTTGGCATGGTTTTTTGTAGCATTTAAAAAAAATTAATGAACACTATTATTAAATTTATGAAAAGAAATTATAAAGCGCTTTTGGTAATTGTTGCATTATCAATTGCATTATTGAGTTTTATTCCCAAAGAAAAGACCGATCCCGAAAAAGATAAATTATTATTAGAGTTATTAACTTTTGTTATAGAAAAAGGACATTATAATCCTGCTGCAATCGATGATGATTTTTCTAAAGGTGTTTACAAAGATTATTTGGCAGCATTAGACCCTTCAAAGCGATTTTTTTTACAATCGGATATTGATGAATTTTCAAAATTTGAAACGTCAATTGACGATCAAATTAACAATAAGGAACTAACTTTTTTTGAATTGACCTATACAAGGCTGATGAAAAGAATGGAGGAAAGTAAATCGTATTATAAAGAAGGCCTTGAAAAACCAATAGACTATTCAAAAAACGAAGATATTAATACGGAGTATGACAAATTACCCTTTGCGAAAAACACAAAAGAAATAAAAGAAAAATGGCGTTTGCAAGTAAAGCTTTCTGCTTTATCAAATTTAGTTGATAAACAAAAATTAGAAGAAGATTTCGCGAACGACAAAAACAAAACTACAGAAGAAAAACTTCAGGAGTACAGAAAAAATCTTGGTGATAAAACAACTCCCGAGTTGGAAAAGAAATTCATAGAAGGCATAGAGAAAAAGAAAAATGAAATACCAAAAACATATGAAGATCTTGAGAAAGAAGCAAGAGAAAGTACTTTAAAATCGCTGAATGATTATTTTGGATTTATAAAAGATTTAAATAGAAACGATTGGTTTTCTGTTTATATAAATTCTATTGCATCACGATTTGACCCGCACACTTCCTATTTTGCCCCCGATGAAAAAGAACGTTTTGATGTTAGTATGAGTGGGAAATTAGAAGGAATTGGCGCCCGACTTCAAAAGAAAAATGATTACACCGAGATTTCAGAATTAATTTCAGGTAGCCCGGCTTGGCGAGGCAAAGAATTAGAAGCAGGAGATATTATTTTAAAAGTGGCACAAGGAAATGAGGAACCCGTTGATATTGTTGGAATGCGCCTAGATGATGTGGTAAAGAAAATTAAAGGACCTAAAGGGACAGAAGTACGTTTGACTACTAAAAAAGCAGACGGAACAATTAAAGTAATTTCCATCATTAGAGACGAAGTTGAAATTGAAGAAACCTACGCAAAATCGAGTGTTGTTGAGAAAAATGGTATGAAATATGGCGTTATTTACCTGCCCAAATTTTATATTGATTTCGAAGACAAAAACAGTCGAGATGCAGGAAAAGATGTTGCTATTGAAGTAGAAAGATTGAAAAAAGAAGGTGTTCAAGGGATTATAATGGATGTTCGAGATAATGGTGGTGGTTCCTTAAAAACCGTTGTAGATATTGCTGGATTGTTTATTGCTCAAGGTCCAATTGTTCAAATTAAATCAGCAGCAGGAAAAAAAGAAGTGCTTTATGATAAAGATGAAAAAATAGAGTGGGATGGGCCATTAGTGGTAATGATAAACGGTTTTTCTGCTTCAGCTTCCGAAATTTTAGCAGCTGCAATTCAAGATTATAAACGAGGAATTATTATTGGAAGTAAACAATCCTATGGAAAAGGAACAGTGCAAAATGTGATTGATTTAAATCAATTTGTTAGAGGAAATTCTTTGGGAGATTTAGGTGCTTTGAAAACAACAACTCAAAAATTTTACAGAATTAATGGAGGTTCAACACAATTAGAAGGTGTGAAAAGCGACATCGTTATGCCAGATAGATATGAATATTTAAAAATGGGAGAACGCGATGTTGATAATGCCATGCCTTGGGATAAAATTGATGCCGCCAATTATAAAGTTTGGGATAAACAAACTAATTTTGAAATAGCCATCGAAAACAGTAAGGTGCGTATGATTGAAAATAAACAATTCAATTTAATTGATGAAAACGCAAAATGGCTTGATGAACGAAACAAGGAAAATGTATATAGTTTACAAATTAATAAATTTAAAACGGAACAGAAAAACTTATTAGAAATCAGTAAAAAATACAAATCTATTGCTGACTATAAAAATTCTTTCCAATTTTCATCCTTGCCTTATGAAGCAGAAGCTATGAAAACAGATGTTAGTCTTAAAGAAAAAAGAGACACGTGGCATGAAAGTTTATCTAAAGATATTTATGTGGAAGAAGCAATTCATATCTTGGATGATTTACAAAATAAAGATATTGTAAAAAAAGAAGAGGTTCCATCTAAATTAAAAAAAGATAAATTAGTTAAATCATAAACCAAGAATATTTAACTAGCAAATTAGAACAGCTAAAAAGTTCCAAAAAAGTATTGATTTTTTGGAACTTTTTAGTTTGTATTAAGATTGAAAAGTAAATTTATTTAGACTGTTATAAAAGGGATTACAAAGATTGGGGTTTTAATTAACTACCATTCATTTACTTTGTTAGCGTCCATTTTTAGGAATATAAAAAGCAAAATAGTAAATCCCCAAAGACCGGAGCCACCATAGGAAAAGAAAGGTAAGGGAACGCCAATAGTTGGGAAAACCCCCAAAACCATTGCGATATTTACAAAAAAGTGTATGAATAATATTCCGGCGGCACAATAACCATAGACTCGGCTGAATTTGGTTTTTTGCCTTTCGGCTAAATAGATTATCCTAATTATTAGAATTACAAAAAGAGCAATTACAAAAAGAGATCCCAAGAATCCCCATTCTTCGCCAACCGTTGTGAAAATATAGTCAGTATGTTGTTCTGGTACAAAACCTCCTTTAGTTTGCGTGCCTTCAAGATAGCCTTTCCCAAACCAACCTCCTGAGCCTACAGCGATTTCGGATTGGTTAGTATTGTATCCAATTCCCTTCATGTCCACTTCTTTTCCGAGTAAAATATTAAAACGATCTCGGTGATGTTGTTTAAATACATTTTCGAAAACGTAATCTACCGAAAAAACATACCCAGAAATTAAGACAAGAAGTAATGAACTTAAAATCCAATTTCTATCTATAATTCTACTTCTGTAATATAAAAAAAGAATAACTGCTAATGCAATCCCAACGATAACCAATGGTTTTAGAATTAGTGCCAAAACGAAAAGTAAAATTGCGACAAAACCAGTCCAAAGATACCATGAAGGTAATCCTTCACGATATAGAACGATGATAAAAACACAATAGATCAAAGCACTACCAGGATCGGGTTGTGGAAGAATTAGCATGACGGGTAAAAATGTTATTGTCAATGCTTGAATTTGTCTATTTACGGCTTTTAAATTGATTTGTACATTGCTTAAATATTTTGCTAAAGCCAGGGCTGTTGCTACTTTAGCAAACTCGGAAGGTTGTAATGTAAAGCTTCCAAATCCATACCAACATCGTTGTCCTGCAATAGTTTTGCCAAAAACAAATAATCCAGCTAAAGAAAGTAAGGCAACTCCAAAAAGGATAGTTGCATATTTTTCATAAAACTTAGCATCAACGGATAGCACAATAAATATTAAGGGTAACGAGAAAAGTATAAATAAAAATTGCTTGCCATATATTTGAGTAAAATCAAAAATAGAAGTTTCTTGATCAATGGAAGATAAAGACGAGGAATAAATATTAAGCCAACCCATTAAAACAAGTGCTATATAGATGATAACACTCATCCAATCTAAATTATTTGTAACACTTTGGTTTTTCATTTGTTTAAGGACTTAGTTTCCTATAATTTTTTTGTGGTGTCTTTTTTAATTTCAAGTTTTAATGGTGAAGCTACTTTTACATTTGTAGTTGCTTTTACATTGATTAAGGTGTCGGTCTCAGGTTTATTCACAAGATATTTATTGTATTCTCCTTGTAAACTTCCCTCCAACATCCTTTTTTCTAAATCTTTACGTGTGATTTTTTTCTTCACATATTTTTCAATCATCAAGCTGGTAATTGGACCAGCCCAACGCGCACCCCAATATCCATTTTCAACAAAAACAGCAATAGCAATTTTAGGATTGTCTTTTGGAGCGAATGCTACAAAAATAGAGTGGTCTTGAAGTTTTACCCTTTTTCCATTAATTTTTGCGTAATTCTCTGCAGTTCCTGTTTTTCCACAAATATCTATACCTTCCACATTCAAACCGTGAGCTGTTCCAAGATTATAAACATCAAACAATCCACTAATCATGGGTTCAAAATATTTTTTATTTATAGTTGTAAAGTGTTTTGTTGTAAATTTTTTATCAATTTTTTGCCCTTCAATTTTTTTAATAATATGAGGCGTATAATAATAACCGCGATTTGCAACAGCGGCAATCATATTTGCTAATTGAATGGGCGTCATTAAAACCTCCCCTTGTCCTATAGCATTGGAAACAATTGTCTTGCTGGACCAATCCCAACCGGGATACATTTTTTTATAGGTTTTTGAGGTAGGAATACTTCCTTTTCTTCCTATGGGTAAGTCATAACCCATGAATTTTCCTAACCCAAAACTTTTTAAATGATTACTCCAAACATCAACACCTTTGGGAGGATTGTTAAATTTATCGATAGTTTTCATGTAGGAGCTAGAAAAAAAAGTATTGCAAGATTCGTAAATGCCTTTATGAAATTGCATAGCACCACCATGACAGTGACATTTCATAAAACGCCCTGGTGCGTAACTAAAACCATGATGGCAAAAGAACGTAGTGCTTTCATCAATGGCCCCTTCCTGCAGCGCCACTAATCCGGTGAGTATTTTAAAAGGCGAACCAGGGGTGTATTCTGCCATCAATCCTCTATCATATAATGGTTTTGCAATCGAATCATGAAATAACATAGTATAATTTCTAGATCGTTGTCTCCCAACAAGTATTGCTGGGTCATAGGACGGAGCGGTTACTAAAGCCAAAATCTCACCAGTTTTTGGGTCAATAGCTACAATGCCGCCACGTTTATTCACCATTAACTCTTCACCATATTTTTGTAGTTCTGCATCAATGCTAAGATTAATGTCTTTTCCTTGTTTTGCAATAGTGTCATATTTTCCATCTTTATAAGAACCAATTTCTCTATTGAATTTGTCTTTTTGAATATATTTTACACCTTTTACACCGCGTAAAACTTCCTCATAACTTTCTTCAACACCTTGTTTCCCAATTAAATCGCCACTGTTGTAATATTTATTTCCAGCAATGATTTTTTCATTTACCTGAGTGATACCACCAAAAACATTAGCGCCATAGGCTACTTGATAATCTCGAAGCGCCCGTTTTTGGATATAGAATCCTTCGAATTTGCGTTGCTTTTCTTGAAAAGCAGCATATTCTTTTTTATTCAATTGTGGTAAAAAAACGGAAGGCAATCTCGGACTATACACTTTCGCTTTGGCAATAGTTTTTAAGAAATCTTCTTTAGTAATATTCAATAAAGAACAAAACTCAGTTGTGTCTAATTCTTTTATATATTTTGGAATGACCATAATATCATAAGAGGGTTGATTTGCTACTAAAAGCACACCATTCCTATCATAAATATAACCACGCTCAGGATAGTCGTAATTAATCTTTATTGCGTTGTAGTCTGATTTTAATTTAAAAGTATCATTGATTACTTGTAAGTAAAAAAGTCTTAAAACAAGTAAAAGGGCACCAATAAAAATAATCGTAGGTAGCAAAACTTTTCTCATCGTTTGCTTGGCTTAATTATATAGATGATTATAATGCAAAAAAGTACAGTAAAGATACTGCTAAGAGTTGTTCTTACTAAAATTTCCCAGATGTAACTGAATTTAAAAACCTCTAAAACAAATAGGATAAAATGATGAATAACAACCGAGATTAGAATAAAAGAAAATCGTTCGGGAGTTAAAACATCATTTAGTTTTACCGTTTGGTATTCATAACTCAAACCAAAAGAAAATTTAAAAATAGAAGGTCTATTATAAGCTAAAACTAAACAAGATGCTGCGTGAACACCCCCTGAATTGCAAAACAAATCCATAGTGATTCCCAACAAAAAACTAAAAAACACCAAACCATACTTATTACCATTGACGGGAAAAAGAATAATAAACAAGATATAAGGAAACGGATTGATAAAGCCAAATAAATCAATTCTATTGAATACCAATATTTGTGCTGCAAGCAACAAAAAAAAGCGAGCAATATTCCATAACAAAGCGCTATTCATCTTTTTTGGATTTTTTCTCTAGGTTAAGAATTTCGTCTCTATTTTTACTTTTAATAATATACACATGACCCAAATTTGTCATATCATTAAATAATTTTACATCCAAAGTATAGTAATTGGTTTGATTGTCTTTGTATATTTTATCAATAGTGCCAATGCCAATATTCTCAGGAAAAATGTCCGATTGTGCACCGGTTACAATGGTGTCTCCTTTTCGAACTGAAGCCAATCTTGGCACATCAATCAACTGAACAAACCCTGTGCTTTTTCCATTCCAAATAAGAGATCCAAAATGATTAGATTTTTTAATCTTAGCATTTATTTTTGATTCTATATTTAAGATGCTAATTATTGTCGCATAATTTTTGGAAGTATTGTCTATTATTCCAACAATACCATGGTCGTTGATGACTCCCATGTAAGGTTTTATTCCATTTTTTGAACCACTATTGATAGTTATAAAATTTTCATAAACGCTAAAAGAGTTGTGGATTACTTTAGAAACGATGACGTCCGAATTTTTAACGCCTTTGATAGAATCAAATTCTAATGTTTTTATTGAATCTTGAGTATTGAATAAAATGGATTTCAATCTTGCATTTTCTTCCGCTAGTTCATCATTCTGAGTTTTTAGATTGAAGTATTCATGAATGCCGTTTATGCGCTCATATATTCCTCCAGTAAAAAAATTTGCCGAACTAATGACTTTGCTTTTCTGATAAGAATGTGACTGAATTGTAAATATAAAAGAGATGCTAAAAAGCAGTAAAAACAGCAAGCGATAGCTGTTTTTTAAAATAAAAATAAATATTTGCTGCATATCTTTCTAGTATTACTACGTCAGTTCGCTTCGCTCGGGTCAGTGTTCGTTATTAAGCGTTTATTGTTTTCACAACAAACCCTATTTTATAAGAATGCTTCTAAACTTAGGTATATTTTTAAGGGCCATTCCAGTTCCTCTAACAACAGCTCTTAAAGGATCTTCGGCAATGTAAACAGGTAAATCTGTTTTTTGCGAAATGCGCTTGTCCAAACCTCTCAACATTGATCCGCCACCAGCAAGATAAATACCTGTATTGTAAATATCGGCAGCTAATTCAGGAGGCGTTTGAGATAATGTTTCCATCACAGCATCTTCAATTCTTTGGATGGATTTATCTAAAGCTTTGGCAATTTCTCTATATGATACTTCAACTTGTTTTGGTTTTCCGGTTAATAAATCACGCCCTTGAACAGACATGTCTTCCGGTGGAGTTTCGAGATCTTCAATAGCAGCTCCAATTGTAATTTTAATTTTCTCAGCGGTGCTTTCACCCACAAATAAGTTGTGTTGCGTGCGCATATAATAAATAATATCATTTGTGAAAACATCTCCTGCAATTTTAACTGATTTGTCACAAACAATTCCGCCTAAAGCAATAACTGCAATTTCTGTAGTTCCACCACCAATATCAATTATCATGTTTCCTTTTGGTTGCATAATATCAATGCCAATACCAATAGCAGCAGACATTGGTTCGTGAATTAAATAAACTTCTTTGCCATTTACACGTTCGCAAGATTCTTTTACAGCACGCATTTCCACTTCGGTAATACCAGAAGGGATGCAAACTACCATACGCAATGCGGGTGTAAACATCCTTTTTTTCAATGCAGGAATGCTTTTAATGAACATGCTAATCATTTTTTCTGACGCGTCAAAATCAGCGATAACACCATCTTTCAAAGGTCTTATGGTCTTAATGTTTTCATGGGTTTTACCTTGCATCATGTTGGCTTCTTTACCAACTGCAATGATTTTTCCAGATATTCTATCACGAGCAACAATCGACGGACTGTCAACTACTACTTTGTCGTTGTGAATAATTAAAGTGTTGGCGGTACCAAGGTCAATTGCTATATCCTCGGTCATGAAATCAAAAAATCCCATAAGTTTTTTAGGGGTTTAAACGTTTATATTATATATGATTCTATTTTAACGCACAAAGTTAAACAAATTAATGTTTAAAATGACGTGTTCCTGTAAATACCATTGCAACTTTATTTTCATTGCAATAATTGATGCTTAATTCATCTTTTATCGAACCTCCCGGCTGAATAACAGCAGTGATTCCAGCATGTTTTGCAATTTCTACACAATCTGGAAAAGGGAAAAATGCATCACTTGCCATCACGGCGCCATTCAAATCAAACCCAAATGTAGTTGCTTTTTCAATCGCTTGTTTCAAAGCATCTACTCTTGAGGTTTGCCCCGTTCCAGAAGCTAACAATGTTTTATTTTTTGCGAAAACTATGGTGTTGGATTTTGTGTTTTTACAAATTTTGGATGCAAAAATTAAATCTTCTACTTCTTGTGATGTTGGCGATAACGTGGTAACAGTTTTTAACGATTCTTTATTGTCAGTAATATTATTTTTTTCTTGAATTAGCATGCCATTAAGACAAGTTCTAATTTGTTTTTTAGGTAATGCCATTTCATGCTGAACCAATATAATTCTGTTTTTCTTCTCGGATAAAATCGCAATGGCTTCTTCATCATAATCTGGTGCAATTACTACTTCGCAAAACAAACTGTTTATTTCATTAGCGGTAGTGGCGTCAATGTTGGAGTTGGCTATCAAAACACCTCCAAAAGCCGAAGTTGGATCGCCAGCCAAAGCAGCAAGATACGCTTCCTTCATCGTTTTTCTTGTAGCTAAGCCACAAGCGTTGTTGTGTTTTAAAATAGCAAAAGTGGGCGCATCATTTTTAAATTCCAAAATCAAATTCACGGCTGCATCAACATCTAGTAAATTGTTATAAGACAATTCTTTTCCGTGTAATTTTTTAAACATTGCATCAAAATCACCAAAGAAATATCCTTTTTGATGAGGGTTTTCGCCATAGCGCAATATTTGCCCATCGGCAACACTGACTTTTAAAATGGTCTCATCCGTATTAAAATAATTGAAAATAGCAGTGTCATAATGGGAGGACACATGAAATGCTTTCGTTGCCAAAAGTCTTCTTTGCTCCAAAGTTGTGGCGCCATTTTGAGTGGAAATTAAATCCAATAAAAAAGCATATTCCTTTACCGAAGCCACGATAACAGTATCCTTAAAATTTTTTGCCGTTGCCCGAATTAAAGAAATGCCACCAATGTCAATTTTCTCAACAATATCACTTTCGCTCGCTCCTGATGCTACAGTATCTTCAAAAGGATATAAATCTACAATCACTAAATCAATTTGGGGGATGTTAAATTCCTTCATCTGTTGGACATCGCCTTCGTGGTCTTGACGGTTTAAAATGCCGCCAAATATTTTTGGGTGCAATGTTTTTACTCTTCCGCCAAGTATGGAAGGATAGGAGGTAACGTCTTCCACAGGAACAACAGGAATTCCAAGGGTTTTGATGAAATCTTCGGTTCCGCCAGTAGAATAAAGTATGACATTTTGTTCATGCAGTTTCCGAACAATGGGCTCCAAACCGTCTTTGGAATAGACAGAGATGAGTGCCGATTGGATTAGCTTTGCTCCGTTCGGCCTTTGGCCTCGGGTTGTTTTTGTAGTGTTCATTGTGTAGTTGTGTTTAGTATGCAAAAGTAGTTTTTTTGAATGCAAAATTCAAGTAAGTTTTGTAACAAATTATAGTTATTTGCTACAAATAGAGAAACCATTTTTGGTTTGAATTTTTAATGCTTTTTCGTAATATTACAGTACTACTAAACATCGCTATATGCTTTTATATTTAAGATTACTAAAGGAAAGTTTTGCATTTGCCATGAATGCGTTGCGGAATAATAAATTGCGCACCATGCTTTCTTTACTTGGAGTAACTATTGGAATTTTTTCCATTATAGCAGTACTTGCTGCAGTAGATTCCTTGGATAAAAAAATTAAAAGTGACATGAGTGGTTTAGATAAAAACATGATTTATTTATTCCGTTATTCTTTTGGGCCATCTGAAATCCCTAGATGGAAAAGAGAACAATTTCCCGATGTTACTTATGAAGAGTATGAGTTTATTAGAAAATCAGTAAGTAATATTGATAAAATGTCGTACAATGTTTTTACCAAAAATGAGAATATAAAATACGAAGAAAAAACAGTTAGCTCTGTAGATGTTAATCCAACAACAGATGAGCAAGCAAGTATAGAAGGCATAAAAATAGGGGCGGGACGATTTTTCAATGAGGCAGAATCCAATTCGGGAACGCCTGTTATTATTTTAGGATTTAATGTGGCGGAAGGACTTTTTGAAAATGTAGATCAAGCCATCGGAAAAAAAGTAAGATTGTATGGGCAGAATTTTACCGTTATTGGCGTTACCGAAAAACAAGGGTTTTCCACTTTTGGAGATAGCAACGATGACAAAGGAATTTTTCCGGTAAATTTTGTTAGAAGATTGTATGGGGATAATAATGGTATGATGACTCCTGCTATTATATTGAAACCTGTAAAGGGTATTGATATGGAAGAATTCAAAGCCGAACTCAAACATAAATTAAGAGATTTCAGAGGTATAAAAGAAGGTGAAATCGACAACTTTTTTGTAAATGTACTTTCAGGGTTTACCGATTTAATTGACAATATAATGGGACAAATGAATGTTGTGGGTTGGATAATAAGTTGTTTTTCGCTGCTTGTTGGCGGATTTGGAATTGCCAACATCATGTTTGTTTCGGTTAAAGAAAGAACTAGCTTGATTGGGATTCAAAAATCATTGGGTGCCAAAAACAGATTTATCCTTTTGCAATTTCTTTTTGAAGCGGTAATTCTGTCCGTCATTGGAGGAATTATTGGATTGATTCTGGTGTGGATTATTGCCATGGTTTTAACCAAAGTGCTCGATTTTGAATTTGTTTTGGGATTAGGGAATGTTGTTCTTGGAACTAGTTTAGCGGCAATTATAGGCTTGATTTCAGGAATACTTCCCGCTATTTCCGCCTCTCGATTGGATCCTGTTGAGGCGATTAGAAGTGGGATTTAATGGGGTGTACAAGTTTTCAGTTCGCAGCCGAAGTGTTCAGTCTTAGTTTTAAATAATAAAAAAAGCACAAGAGCTATTTTCTTTTGTGCTTTTTTGTTTTAGAAGTATAAATGGTCTTTCACTTATCTAACATCTTGATTCAAAATCAAATCCAAATACAAATTAATTTTTTCTTTCAGCTCTTTTCGTGGGGTGATAAAATCCAGGAATCCATGTTCCAAAACAAATTCGGAAGTTTGGAAACCTTCAGGCAAATCTTTCCCGGTTGTATCCCGCACTACTCTTGGACCAGCAAACCCTATTAAAGCGCCAGGTTCAGAAATATTTACATCACCAAGCATGGCGTAGGAAGCAGTTGTTCCTCCTGTTGTTGGATCGGTACATAAAGAGATGTAAGGAATTTTTGCTTCGGCTAGTTGGGCTAATTTTGCAGAAGTTTTTGCCAATTGCATTAAGGAATAAGCAGCTTCCATCATTCTCGCGCCACCCGATTTGGATATCATCACAAACGGCACATTGTTTTTAATGGAGTAATCAATACCTCTCGCAATTTTTTCACCTACTACGGCACCCATGGAACCACCAATAAAGGCAAAATCCATACAGCAAACTACCAAGTCTTTCCCTTTTGATTTTCCAACACCTGTACGCACAGCGTCTTTCAAATTGGTTTTTGCCATCACGTCTTTCAAGCGGTCCGCATATTTTTTGGTATCTTCAAATTTCAAGGGGTCTTTGGAAGTTATGTTGGCATCCAATTCTAGGAACTCATTGTTGTCGAATAAGATTTCGAAATATTCTTTACTGCCAATTCGAACATGAAAATCATCTTCTGGGCTTACCCATAAATTTCTTGCTAATTCATCGGTATCAATAATTTTTCCTGTTGGAGATTTGTACCAAAGTCCTTTTGGGACATCCATTTTGTCTTCGGTAGCTGTTGTAATCCCTTTTTCGTTTCTTTTAAACCAAGCCATAGTTTTTTTTTTGGTTGATGGTTGATAGTTTTTGGTTGATAGTAATCGGAGTTAACCAACAACTTACAACCGACAACTTACAACTATAAAGTGTTAACATTGTTTAAGTCAGCGAAAGCTTGCTCTAATCTTTTATTGAAAGTCAATTCCCCTTCGCGAATCCATTTTCTAGGATCGTAGTGCTTTTTATTTGGAGCATCTGCGCCTTCGGGGCTTCCGATTTGTGTTTTTAGGTAATCAATATTTTTAACCATATAATCACGAATACCTTCGGTAAATGCAAATTGCAAATCGGTATCAATATTCATTTTGATGACACCATAGCTAATGCCTTCTCTAATTTCTTCCAAGGTAGAACCAGAACCTCCGTGAAAAACAAAATCAACTGGATTCGGACCTGTATTGAATTTATTTTGCACATAATCCTGAGAATTTTTCAAGATTTTTGGTGTCAATTTTACGTTTCCTGGTTTGTATACGCCGTGAACATTTCCAAAAGAAGCAGCAATAGTAAATCTTGGACTCACTTTTAACAACTCTTCGTAAGCATAAGAAACTTCAGAAGGTTGGGTATATAATTTTGAGCTGTCAACGTCAGAGTTGTCCACTCCATCTTCTTCGCCACCCGTAATTCCTAATTCTATTTCTAATGTCATTCCCATTTTGCTCATTCGAGCCAAATAGGTTTTGCAAATCTCAATATTTTCTTCAATAGGCTCTTCCGATAAGTCAATCATATGGGAAGAATATAATGGTTTTCCAGTTTCGGCAAAATGTTTTTCGGAAGCATCTAATAAACCATCAATCCAAGGCAACAATTTTTTAGCACAATGGTCGGTATGCAAAATGACTGTTGCTCCATAAGCTTCGGCTAAACTGTGAATGTGTTTGGCGCCAGCAATTCCACCTGCAATGGCAGCTTTTTCGTTTACATTTGACAATCCTTTTCCCGCATTAAATTGAGCGCCTCCATTGGAGAATTGAATGATAACAGGAGCGTTTAATTTTGCGGCAGTTTCAATAACACCATTTATAGTACTTGACCCAATTACATTTACAGCCGGCAATGCAAATCCTTTTTCTTTTGCATAATTAAAAATTGCTTGTACTTCATCGCCAGTAGCAACTCCAGGTTTGATATTATGAGCCATGCGTTTTATGTTTTTAAGTTAATCCCTTCCCGACGCTTCGGGATTGGGGTACAAAAATAATAATTTCTAATTTTAGAAAGGATAATTAATTCCAATATTTATAACTGATTTGCTAAAGTTTAATTCTTTAAACCATTTTTCCTTTTCTTCTTTCACAGGATTGTAGGTTTTAAATCCTAAATCCAATCGTAAAACGAAAAAGCTAAAATCATATCGGATACCAAAACCTGAACCTATAGCAATATTTTTTAATGATTTTAATCCTGAAAATACAGCATCTGGGTCGGTGACATTGTCATAGATATTCCAAATATTTCCAATATCAGTGAAAAGAGCTCCGTTCCATTGACCAAAAATATTGAATCTTAATTCTGCCGATAGGGCAATTTTCATGTTTGCTTCATTAAAAGCATCTCCATAATTTGTTTTTCCAGGGCCTAAACTATAGGATTGCCATGCTCTGTTATCATTTGTTCCGCCGCCATAATAACTTCGTGAAAAAGGAATGCTATTTGAATTTCCGTAAGGTATAGCAATACCAAAAAAACTTCTTACGGCTACTACTTTTTTATGTGACAAATCCCAATGTTTGATATAATCCACCTCTGTTTTTACATATTGTGAATAGGCTACACCAAAGATTGTATTGTTTCCATTTTCATTTTGTTTTGAGGAATCATTAAATACAGACAATAAATTTCCGGCTAATTCTATTTTGTTTTTAAAAGCATAAAAAGTATTGTCTAATAAATCTTTTTGCGTTGTTGAAGAGTAAGAGAAACTTGTCGTAAAAATTAAATTATTTTCTGTTAATCTGGATTTTCTTTCCTCTATACTTTTGATAGTATTAAAATCTTGTGTTGTTGGTGTAACAACATGATTTAGTAACACATCATCCAAAAAACCATTGGTACCTGATTCTATTATTAAATTTCCATTGGTTACATCGCCATTATCCACATAATTTGGATTTGTATTGTATTCTTGTGCTAAAGTATTTAGCGAGTTATAAGAAGAATTGTAAACATGAAAATAGTTGGCAACATTTAAATTTTTCACAAATTGAATATTGAATAAATCAAATCGTGCAGTTGCATTTTTCTTTGGTGTCCAGTTATAAGCAAAGGAACTTGTGAAGTTTTGTTTGTCTAATCCAATATTTTTTTGTTTTGAAAAACCTACACTAAGAGAAGTGAAAGGGATCATCCTTTTTTTAATAATTCTTTCCGTTTTAAAGGGCAATAAGATGCTTGGAAAATTTAATTTAGCATCCAATCCATATTCGGAAATATTAAAGAAATTATTATTTGGATTAGCAACATCTCTTGATGCGCCAATGTTCCCACGAGCAGCTATTTCAAAAGTTTCTGCGCCATTAAACACATTTCGAATAGTTACCGAAGTGCTTCCGGAAATTCCAAAATCTTGGATGTTGGAATGGGTAAAATCAACCCCTGCGTAAAAATGGTATTTATCTCTTGGAATTAAATAAATATTGGCAATTAATGAATTCTTTTTGGTCTTGTCTTCTAAATACTGAATTAAGGGGTAGTTAAAAACTTTTAGATTGCTTAAGTATTTCGAAGTGAGGGTGGTGTTAATATCCGAAAAATACTTCCCTTTTAAAATAAAAACAGCGTCAGTTAATGCTTTTGGTTTGTATCTTAATTTGTTTGCGCTATATAAATTGAAGTTTTTATAGTGTAAACTGTCCGTAATTTTAGCATTTGGATTTATGGAAGAATGATCGGTAAAAATATTAACGCTACTTATTTGGTATATTTTGAAAGGAACACTTTTCAAAGAATCTTCTTCTTGAATGGATTGATTGGCAATAATTAATTTAACATTGGCTTTGTTATTCTTTTTTAGGGTATCTATATCGTAGGTAATGTAATTTTGTTGAAAATAGTAGGCGCCATTATTTCTATATTCAGAAGTAATTCGCTTTCTTTCTTCATCAAAATCAACTCTGTTATATTGTTTGCCAGATTTTAAAAACGACAATGATTTTTTAGATTGATATAACGAATCCAAATAGGGAGTGTCAATTCTTGTTGAAATAGAATCTATAAAATAAGGGTTCCCTTTGAGCAATATATATTTTAATTTGACCTTTTTTGAAGTTGAAGTATCTATAGAGTAGTTGCCGGACACTTTAAAATAGCCTCTGTTATAATAATAAGAATTCAATCTTTTTAGAGAGTTTTTTGTGCTAAGGGTGTCCAAAATTATCGGTGCTTCCCCTGTTTTTCTTAAATAATCATGTATTCCAGCATACCAAAAAGATTCACCCAATCGTTTGACTTGTTTCCTTGAAAGCCACTTTGCTTTTTTATTGTATTTTTTCGGATTGTTAGCAAATTTTGCTCTGTAAATTGAATCGGTTTTTGGCTTTGCTAGGTTAAAAATATTGAGTCGTAAAGGATAGCCCAATAAGGTGCTGTTCTGTTTTTGATACAGTTGATTAGACACAGATTCACTCTTATCTGACTTGCCATCAACGACAATGTCATTTTTTGTTAGAAGTCTTTTACCATTAGGAACTCGTCTTGTAGTGTTACATCCAAAGATAATTACACCAATTAGAATAAATAATGATATTTTTGTGATACTATTTTTCAATTGGTTTGAAATATTTAATTCAAAAATACATTTTTTATGGTTAGTAAAAACCAAATAAAACTTATAAAAAGTCTGCAACAAAAAAAATACCGATTAGTCAATAGACTATTCATTGCCGAAGGCGTAAAGGTAATTCAAGAATTGTTGCAATCAAATTTTGAGTTAGAACATTTATTCATCACCGAAAACATTTTTACTGAAATCCATTCCGAAAAAAAAACAGTACTAACGGAGGAGGATTTAAAAAAAATAAGTGCGCTTTCAACGGCTAGTTCTTGTTTGGCAGTTTTTAAAATTCCTCACGAAACTGAAATGGAAACTTCGGGGTTGATTGTTGCACTTGATGACATTCGTGATCCAGGGAATTTTGGCACCATTATTAGATTGTGTGATTGGTTTGGAATACATCAAATTTTGTGTTCAAAAGAAACAGTTGACCTATACAATCCAAAAGTCATCCAAGCAACTATGGGCTCTATTGCTAGAGTAAATGTCAGCTATGTGGATTTAGCAGCCTATATTTCTAAATCAAAACTACCTATTTTCGGAACTTTTATGGACGGTGAAAATGTGTACAACAAAAAATTACCAACTGCCGGAATTTTAGTGCTGGGCAATGAAGCGAATGGGATTTCAAATGAATTAGAAAAAACAATTACTCATCGTATTGCCATTCCACGATTTGGAGCTATTCAAAAAACAGAAAGTTTAAATGTTGCAACAGCAACAGCTATTTTTTTGAGTGAATTTAAAAGACAAGAATCGCTATAGTTATTAGCTCAATAAGCGATTTTAAATCCTAATGAAATGTAAAATTGATTAAAACCGCTCGCGTTTTCATCGATTCAATATTGCCGGTCCATGGACTATTTGGATTTTCATCTCGTATTAATTCATCACTAAATCCGAAAACGCCTCTTATTGACGGCGAAAATTTAAAGTATTCAAAATATAAATCCACTCCAAAACCTAATTCATAGTTATTTGTCCAAGGTTTAACTCTAAATTTTCGTTGTTCATTATCCTCTTTCGACTTAGAATTACTTGATAAATTTAGCGTAGTAGAAACACCACCTACTAAATAGGGTCTTACATTTCCTGTTCGAAGGGAAGAAAACTTTATTAATAAAGGGAAGCTTATGTAGGTAGCCTTTACTTCGCGTAAAGCGTCATTTTCATTTGCAAAACCAGAATAGGTAAAAGTACGACTTGCATAATACAATCCGGGTTCAAAACGGAGACTAATATATTCATGTAATTTTAAATCGCCAACCAAGCCTACATTAAATCCTGAAGTACTTTTTATGGCAATATCATTACCGGGAGTTTTATAATCCATTTTGAAGTCGAAGTTATTAATGCCTAAATAATATCCCCAATAAATTCTTTGTTTGTCAAAGTTTTCTAGATTTATAATTGGGTCTTTGGCAAAAGTTCCTTTGCTAAATTGAGCATTGGATTTAAACGCAATAAAAATAAAAAGTAAGACAACTGTTTTTTTCATATTAATTTTTAGAAGCGGAATAAATTGTTGCTACACCAAATGTTTGTGGAATAGCAGTTATATCTATAAACCCAATTTTTGTCAAAATATTGTTCAAAGCTTCTCCATATGGAAAATTTGCTGCTGATTCTTGCAAATATCCGTAGGCTTTTTTGTCTTTAGAGAAGAGTTTGCCTATAAGAGGTAATATGTTTTTAGTGTAAAAAGAATATCCTTGTTTGTAAGGTGTTTTTTCGGGAACTGAAGTTTCTAAAATCACAAAAACGCCATTTGGTTTTAAAACTCTTAAAATTTCCGACAGCCCTTTTTCTAAAGTTTCAAAATTTCTAATTCCAAAAGCAACAGTTATAGCGTCAAAGGAGTTGTTTTCAAAAGGCATATTTTCAGAATCTCCCACAATTAATTCTATTTTAGAATCTAATTTAAGGGCTCCCACTTTTTTTCTGCCAACGTCAAGCATACCCACAGAAATGTCCAACCCAATAATTTTTTTTGCGTTTGTTTGTGTCATTAAAATGGCTAAGTCTCCTGTCCCTGTTGCAATATCTAATATGGTTTCAGGATTTTTGTTATTTACAATTTCTAGTACCTTCTTTCTCCATTTCACATCAATGCCAAAAGAAATTACACGATTTAAACGGTCATAATTTTCAGATATATTGTCAAACATTAAAGAAACCTGCTCTTTTTTTCCAAGAGTAGATTCTTCATATGGCGTTATATTTTTATGCATTTTCATATTTTTTACAAATATAGAGGTTTCTTTTATATATGGTAAAGCTTATATGGCTTGTTTGTTTAAAGTCATGTTAAACAAAAAATCACTATTTATAGGTATTGTATCGATGGGATTTATTACGATACTTTGCAGTATCAAAATCAATAAATTAGTTATGATTGCCAAAACGGTAATTTTGAAAAGTAAATGTTTAACTTTTACCATTTATTCCTGTAACAATTTTAATAGAAATGTTATGTTAGAAAGTGGAGATTTTAACATTAATAATTCTTTCTTATGTTTATACTATTGAAATAACAACGTTTTTATCTTTAGTGCCTTCGTGGTATTTGGCATTAAAGGTTTTTGAGATATATTCTCGTAAATTCGTTAATGTAATAATGGTTGTTACAGGATTATTGCTTGCTTTGACAATTATTTTTCTTAATTTTCAGACTTTTTTAAAGTCTAAAAAAAGGAAGGCCTTAGTTGGTTTTATAGAAAACGCCCTTTTTTAGGGTGTTTTCTTTTTTTTAAGAAATGTTTGAAAGGTAAAATCGAAGTTGTGTTTGTCATCATTTTTGTGCAATTCTTCAAAAACTAATTGCCAATTATTGGGATCAATTTCAGGAAAATACGTATCTGCTTCCACTACACCATGTACTCGCGTAAGTTGAATTTTATTCGATAAAAGCAGAGATTGTTTGTAGATTTCTCCACCGCCAATTATAAATACCTCCTCGTCTTTTGGACATTTTAAAATTGCGTTTTCTATAGAATTAACAACAATACAACCTTCGGGAGAATATTTTTTTTGCCTAGTAATTATGATATGGGTTCTATTGGGTAAAGGTTTTGGAAAACTTTCAAAAGTTTTTCTGCCCATTATAATATAATGGCCCGTTGTAAGTTCTTTGAATCGCTTAAAATCATCAGGCAAATGCCAAACCAATTTATTATCTTTTCCTAAAGCATTGTTTTCTGCTACAGCAGCAATAATTGTAATCATTTTAATTTGGATTTGAAATAGCGAATATTGTCTTGCGGTTTTTCATTTTTGCTAAGAGTCTTATAACATTGTAAATCATAGGACTTTTAATCATCATCATAAAAACCAACTTGGTTGCTCCATTTTATGTCAAAATATGCGAATAAAGATAGGATATTTAATTAAATCTTAAAAAGATAATTTTAAGATAATGTATTAAGAAAACGTTTTCACATTCCGATATGCAAAATTTAAGCTGGTAGATATTGCTTATTTATTTAAAAATTGGCTGTCTTTTTGTCAAAGTCTTAAAAGTGATAGTGCTGTGTTAAAGGTGTTAATCAATTGCCTTACTTTGCATCATTAATCTATAAATGAATTAGTTATGTCTATTAAGAAACAAGTTATAAAAACGAAACCGGTTGTTAAAGTTACTTTTTCAATCGAAGCAAAAGAAGCAAACGTGGCTTCAGTGGTTGGTGATTTCAATAATTGGAATCCAGCAGAAGGAGAATTATCGAAATTGAAAAATGGCACTTTTAAAGCTACTTTCGATTTGCCAAAAGACAATTCTTTTGAGTTTAAATATTTAGTTGATGGAAACTACATGAACGATCCGGAAGCTGATAGTTATGCTTATAACGAATTTGCAGGAGCTGAAAATAGTGTTTTAGCCATTTAAATTTTGTTTTCAGGAAAATAAAAAAACCCGTTTGGTTTAAAACTAAACGGATTTTTTGGTTTATATATTTTTAAGAAAATTAATTAAAATATTTTCGAATTAACCCTTTTAATTCATCAATGTTTATTGGTTTAGAAATATAATCATTGCATCCAACCGCTATTGCTTCTTCTTTGTCATTTGATAATCCATATGCAGTTTGTGCAATAATAATAACTTCTTTGTTAAATTGACGGATTTGTTTGGTAGCATCGAGGCCATTCATTTCGGGCATATTTACATCCATTAATACTAAATCAATGTCGGGATTATTAAGGCAAATTTCTATAGCTTCAAAGCCCGTACTTGCTTTTAGAATATTGTTGCTATATGCACTAACAAATTTCGAAATTAACAATTTTGATATGGCATCGTCTTCAACAATTAATATTTTTAGGTTCTTGATTTTATTTGTATTTTCATTTTTTATAGGCAATTTTTTTGGTGTATTATTTTCATTTATCACTTTGTAGGGAATGGTAAAATAAAAAGTGGAACCCTTTCCTTCTTCACTTTCTATCCATATAGTTCCTCCCAACATTTCCACATAGGATTTTGAAATAGACAATCCCAAACCTGCTCCTTGTACGGCTCTTTTTTGGGAAATATCAACTTGAATAAAACGATTGAATACAGCCTCTAGTTTGTTTTTAGGAATTCCAATACCTGTGTCTTTTACATAAAACTCTATAGTATTAGATTTTACAGTATATCCAAATTCAATTGAACCCACATCGGTGTATTTAATAGCGTTTTTTACAAGATTTATAAGTACAGCATAGACTTTTTCTCTATCTGTTTTCAAGGTGCTTTTATTAGTGGGCAAAAAAGTCTTGTATGAAAAATCTATTCCTTTGCTAAGTACTTCAGGTTTAAAAAAGTTATATATATATTCAATTTGGGTATTGATATTAGTTTCTACAAGTGAAATTTCCATCAGTCCAGATTCTATTTTAGAAATGTCGACAATATCGTTAATGATGTTTAGCATTCTAACACCACTTTTTTCTATAATTTGTATGTAATCTTTCCGGTCCTCGCCACTTATTCCGGTTCCTTTTAGCAGTTCTGCAAAACCTAGAATCCCGTTCATAGGGGTTCTAATTTCATGGCTCATGTTAGCAAGGAAAGATGATTTTAAACGGTCGCTTTCTTCGGCACGTTCTTTGGCTTTTAACATTTCTTCTTCCGCATAAATACGTTCTGTAATATCAAAACGGATAGATAAATATTGGAACGGTTTCCCATTGTCATCCAAAAAAGGAACAATAGTGCCATGAACCCAATAAAAGTCGCCGTTTTTGGTTTTGTTCTTAACTTCTCCAATCCATACTTTGCCAGATGTTATGGTGTCCCACATATCTCTGAAAAATTTTATAGGATGAGAATTAGAGTTAATTATATGGTGTGTCTTTCCAATTAGTTCCTCACGGCTGTACTTAGAAATTTTGCAAAAATTATCATTTACCGAAAGAATAATTCCATTTTTATCGGTAATGGCAGTAATAGCGGACTGGTCTAATGCAAACTTGTAATCTTCAAGGTTCTTGATTATTTCCTTCAGCTCTATTTCATATATTTCCTTCGCGTCTAGCAGAGCATTAAATTCTTTAGCTAATGTTGCAGCTTCGTCAGTCCCATTTATGTGAGTTCGGGCAGAAGCATTCCCACTTCTTATTTCATTGATGGTCTTTTGAATAGCATAAAGTCTTTTGGTAATATATCTGCTCAGAAGCCAAACGATAATTGAGCCAATTAAAACAACTAAAAAACCATAAAGCTTTATATCTTTTGTGATGTCAATTTGTTTAATGTAATCCTCATTTTCATTTATGCCAATGCGCACCCAGCCTAAATGGTTATTGGCGATATTTACGGGACATGTTATGTCGATTAAAGATGAATTGCTAAGGCTATTTTGTTTAATATTTTTTGGCAAGTTAAGCAGGTACTTCCCAATTTTGGATCTATCAGTATGAGCTAAAATCTTCCCTTGTTTATCGGTTATTATGATATAATTAATTTCCTCTATTTTAGTATATGCAGCTACTATTTCTTCCAGACTAATAATGTCGTTAGCTGCAATTTCTTCTGCTGAAGTAGCTGCAAGTGCTCGCGCAATTTCTTTTGCATTATTTAGTTCACGATCAAAAAACATTTCTTGCTCTCTAGAAAGAAAGTCACTTATAAAAACGGATACTAAAACTGTATTTAAAATGGCCACACTCATGAAGAGACGACTTCTAAAGGAAGTAAATATCTTTTTAAAATTTGCTATTTTCATTTAATGTCAATTTTACGCACTTCCTTTTCAAATTGATCTGTATAGGTTTGTACTACATTATAATCTTTATTTGTGGCTAATTTAAAGTAGGCGATTTCTATCCCCTTAAGAATTTTTTTTCCTTCTGGAGTTTTATCAAGTTCTAAGAGGCATTTGGAAACTTGATTTTTAACATTTATGTCAACATCGTTTCGCGCCATCACAGAATTATTTATTAGCGATTCGGTTTCCCAAATTACTTTCATTTGGCTACTTTCATTTGGATGTGTTTTCTGAAAGTCTCTCCATGCTGGTGGCCACGCGCCGCCAGCAATTGAATTTTTTAAATAAACATTCATTATGGAAGATTCTGGTGATCCTACATAAATATTTGTAATTTCTTTGTTAATGTCTAATCCGTGATTTTGTAAATAATATTGTGGCATTATGCAAGCGGCCAGTGATGTAGGCCAAGAAAAGCTTACTGTTTTTCCTTTAAGATCCATTGGGTTTAAAACACCACTGTCTTTGCGCACTATTAATAGTCCTTTAAAATCCTTTGGATCTCCAGCTGAAGCAATGACTGTATATCCCGATTTTATTGCTTGTAGTGTTTCCCATGGATTCGGAAGAATAAATTCGGGATCTCTAGCTTTATATTTATTTTCAAAATTGGTGAAACTCCCAGATGCTTCAAGGATAATTTGAGCACCATCGATGTGGTTGTTTAAATAATCAATGAGTGGGTTAAACAAAATCACTAATCTGTTCGGATTATAAAGAGCACATACAGTAAAATGAAAAACAGGAATCGTTTGCTTTGTAGGGGTTGAAGAATATTTGGGGCTATTTATCTTTCCCTCTTCCTCTTGTTTGCATCCTGAGAGTGTAAACGCAAAAGCGATAGCAAAGCATAAAGCAATAATGCTCTTACTATTTGAGTTTAATTTATTGTAAAATTGCTTTTGCACGTTGTTATCTTTTTAAATATAAATAGGTAACTTATTCAAGGATTAATTAGGTTTTTGTGGCCTGTTTCTTATCATCTAAAATTTTTTCTAAAATAGAATAAAAAAAAGGTAAACGAAGATAATCATTTATTTAATGGTTTATAAAAAACAAGTAGATAATAATTCCATTATCTACTTAGACAAAAAACATTAGATACTATTGAGTGCAACACAAAAATGCTCAAAATAGTCTTATTTTAGAGGGATTTATAATTAGAAGAAATTATACCGCTACACTACCTTTTATCAACGCATGAGGTTCGTAACCTTCGAGTGTGAAATCTTCAAAAGTGAAATCGAAAATATTTTTTACGTCAGGATTCAATATCATTTTTGGTAATGATTTTGGTTCTC